>DAIQRD010000004.1:0-45224 GCA_036786445.1 Bacillota bacterium | reverse complement strand
TGGGATTTGCTCACTGCTAAGGCCGTCAGGATATCCCGAACCATTCACCCATTCGTGATGGTGTCGAATCAATGGTACACCCTTCTTGTAGTGTGCCAGCTCCTGAACGATCCGGGCTCCAGTACTGGGATGCTCCTTGACTCGTTCCATCTCTTCTGTCGTCAAAGCTCCCGGTTTAAACAGTATGTCATCCTTCCAGGTAATCTTACCCAGATCATGTATCCTACCACTGGATTGAACCAGTAAAGATTCCTGCTCTGGAAGGCCCATCTGCCGAGCAATCGCACTAGCATAGTTGGCTACCCGTTGGGAATGCTCGGCCGTATACGGATCTCTCTGGTCAATAATATCTGCCAACATCTCCAAGACTTGCTTGGCTTGTCGGCGCACAGCAACGTTATTTCGAAAAGAAACATAGATTATTACCATAGGCAGGCTAAAAAGCAACAGGGCCGATGCATCATGGGCGTAAACAAGAGCTACCAACATCCCGATGGGGTACAAAGCAACATCGTGGAAAAACATGTCTTTGTTACCCTGTAACCAAACCTCAATGGGATGATCCCCCTGAACAAGGGCGATGACTGTGCAGGTTAGGATACTATTGGTGAACAAAAAGCTAAGGCCAGCTATTAGGCCCCAAAAGGCATGGGTTTGAAAGTAGAAAATCCCACCCGGCCCCAAGGCATAGACCTGCGCCGCCACAAAAGCAGCAATCGCTAGCTGAGCTGTATTAAATAGGGTCTGTATCGGAGCCACCCGGCCGATAACATCACTTAGTCCTCCGGCAAATGCGGCCAAGACCACTGCCACCTGCGGAGGAAAAAGAATAACAACAGCAAAGTCCAGGGCGGCCGCCACTGAAACAGTACCCTCTTCCGATAGGCGTATTGGATAGAGCTCCGCAACTAGAGCACACAGCCCCAGCAACACCGGGCCCAGCAAAGGTACCGACGGAACAGTGAGTATTGCCCAGAGCAGGCAGGCTAATCCCATGACTGCAGTGGATAGGATGAATGTTTTGGCACCTGGTCGCACTTGTTGGGACAATTGCTTCGCTCCTAGGCATCAGGGTATACCGGGGCTTCAGTACTAGCTAGCCCCGGCACGTTAGACACCGAACCTACCTCCACTTATGAGTGGCTCCAGAGGCGATTACAAATGATGCTATAACTGTTATGTAGTATAGAATTCGCCACTTCATCGTTCACACCTCCCTCTTCACAGTATCTAAGGTCCCCTCCAATCCGAACCTTGAATAAACTTTCGCTGCCCATCCAGCAAAAGCCTTCCCATATCATGCTAATCCCGCCAAATGACCATAGGCAAGCAAAAAACCGTAGGCATGATACCCACGGTTTCTCGTAATGGTTGCGGGGGCCGGATTTGAACCGACAACCTTCGGGTTATGAGCCCGACGAGCTACCAGACTGCTCCACCCCGCGACGTATGTCTTATGAACCACTGACAAATTGTATTATACCACATCCAGAGCCCATGTCAAGCTGTCCTGTGGAAAACCGGAGCCTGAAGCAGCAGCAACCAACATCTCACTCTTCTGCCGTTTGACATCGGCTACACCCAAGCTATTCTAGCATAGCAGAGCCGCCTTGGTCAAACACTATGGTTGGTCATCAATAGGAGGTGACATGAAATGGGTACAGGCCAAAAATCGAATACACCGATTAATCCCAACGCAGTCAATGCACTTGATCAGCTCAAATATGAGACTGCCAACGAGCTGGGAATCCAGGTCCCTCAGAGCGACTACTGGGGCGATCTCCCTTCCCGCCAGTGTGGCGCAGTAGGTGGCAACATGGTCCGCAAGATGATTGCTGCCGCCGAGCAGTCTTTGATTGAGCAGACCATTTCTGGGGTACGCCAGGGCTTTCAGCAGGGGCTAACTACAACTCCCAACCCCAGTACAGTAAACGTTCCTCCTGCCAACTGACATAGCCCTAGCTATATTTAGGCAGGGAGTTCCACCGAGGCGGGCCCTTCCGAGGCCCGCCCGTCTCTATTCCCCTAGGTCAGCCGCTGGCAATATTGGATCATCGGCGAAATTGTGTTGGAGTCTGCCCTTCCATCTTCTTAAATACTTTGGTGAAATAGCTCGGATCCTGGTAACCCACTGCATCGGCTATTCTCGACACGGTTTGATCAGTCTCCAAGAGCAATCGTTTGGCCTCCTCCATGCGAACAATAGTCAAGTAGTTTACGAAGGTGAGCCCTAGCTCTTCCCTAAATAGTCGAGAAAGGTAGTAGGGACTGAAGTGGACTGCTTGGGCCACATCCTCCAATGTCAACTCTTCCCGAAAATGCCCCCTAATATAACCTACTGCTTTCCGTACAGCCGGCAAATTACGGGTTTCCCGAGTGGCATATGCCTCATCCATGAAGGCTTCCAAGACCTTCACAATCCAGGCACAGATCTCCTCAATTGGTTCAAGAGCCGCCAGTTCCTCCACATAGGTGAAATTCAGGCCCAGCAATCGCTGCAAACTACCACCGCTCTCCACAGTGGCCCGGGATAGCACCACACTTAACTCCAGTAAGCGAGCTTTCAGAACCTCTGGCTTGCCGGCAGAGTTAAACAGGATATCCCCCAGGATCTGGTTTAGTATTTCTTTAGCTCCTGTCCTGTCCCCTAACCGCACTCTACCCAGGAGCTCTTTTTCCTTTTCCAATGGGTAGGCGCCACCAGAACCTGTCCCTTGGCTATGCAGAGAGCGTTTCTTCTCAATGATGTTTTCGGCCAAACGAGCTTGCTGAGTATTGACATCGCGTTGCTGACTTAGAAGCGTATTATTCCAGGTACTAATATGCGTTGCCAAGGCGAACAAAATATCGGCGGCGGCCCGAATTTCCTTTGGTTCTCTGGAAGATACACCCTCTGCAGCCACTAGTAGGGCATGGGGATCGATGCCGCAACGCTTGGCCATATCCGCCATTTCCCGTTTGACCAAATCATCCAAAGGCCACATCACAACCTGACCCGCAATAAGGCCACCTACCTGCCGTTTGCCACTGACGAGGGGCGCACCCCAGATCACCAAACCAGCGGGACATCTATGGATATAGCCCTCACCAAACAGCATGGATTGCTTACCTATGTCTGACAGGCAAGTTCGACACATACCTTCCCCTGGCTTAGTCTGGCGTACCAGGTCACAAACCTGAGCCGAAGGCTGTGCCGCTGCAAGCAATATTTCTCCAGCCCCGCCAAAAACAGCAGTATAGACCCCATGGACCAGGGCATAGGCATCAATCAAGCGCTGTGCTTCCTCTAGATCAAACAGCTCGGTTAGTACGCCCTCGACCTTCAGAATAGCTAATGCCACCCTCTCTCCACACGTCTAGACCAGCTCACGTGTTTCCATACCTGCGGCCAATCCGCCTCAGGATGTTGATCTGCGTCCGTGTCAGCTGTTCACATTCCCCTAGAACAATGATTAGATCCTCCTGTTTCTTGGGATCTAGTTGTTCCTGGGTATCTTCCAGAAGTTGAAGTTGCAGCGAAAAGTGCTCCAGTAAGCGCCAAATCAGATCCCCCGGTTTCAAACAGCTCGCCCTTTCCCATTCACTGCAATATTTTTCAAGGTTCCTTCTATCTGCAGTAGTCGTTGCTTAAGACCTAACCCACCTGTGTAGCCGCCCAAACCATCTTTGGCCACCACTCGATGGCAAGGGACCACTATGGAAACAGGATTGCGACCGTTAGCTTGCCCTACCGCTCTGGCTAACCGGCAATTGCCTAGGGCTATGGCTATGTCCCTATAGGTCCGCGCCTCACCCCAAGGTATAGCAAGTAGCGCTTGCCAAACCTGCTTTTGGAAATCAGTACCTAAGAGCTTCAAAGGCAACTGGAATTGCTGGCGAGTACCACCTAGGTATTGCCTAAGTTGCCCCCAGACCTCAGGGGCAGGCCCCACCCTTCGGACTACAAGAGTTAGATTCCAATGTGCGGCGAAATCCTCTAGCTCTCCCGGCACTTCAGTCTCCGGTAATGCCTCCTGGGAATGCTCTGGAGGCAATTTCAAGTAACCCAATTGCCCATCAATGATGCCTATCCAGAAGCTCCCCCAACCAGGGATCTGGCAGCGGTCCACGTAAACGGTCATATAGATTCCTCCTAAACGTTCCATTCAAGCATCTATAGCTTTTTCTCGATTTGTCGCCAATTCCCTGGTAATGCTTTGGAGCAAAGTAAAACCGCCCCTGTTTTCGCAAAGGGCGGTTGTTGGTGCCGGAGGCGGGACTCGAACCCGCACGACCTTATAAGAGATCAACAGATTTTAAGTCTGTCGCGTATGCCTGTTTCGCCACTCCGGCAGGTAGCGAGACAATTATACACTACTTCGCAACCCCGGTCAATGCCTGCCAAAACCTTGCTCTTCGCAAATGTCCCGCCGGATCCCCCGGCCTTAACCGGAGGGTTACAGATCCCCACGACAGAATCTCTCCAACGCATCATCATGGCAAAACTCCACCGTAACTCCTCGCTCTACAAGCAATTGGGCTACTAACTCACCTATGGGGTTAGCGTCCTTTGCTAGGCGATGGGCCAAGTTTGTGTGCAGACACTTAATACCACGACCCCTGGCTCCTCCAACGCCTGTCTCCTCCAAGACTTGGGCTTGGGCTGGGTATTGCTCCCGTAACAGAGCTAACTCCTTGGGAGGTACCAACAAAGCTCTCTCATGAGCATATTGGCCATGGGATATCTCCCAACGTTCAGCTAAAGCAGCATCAGCTCCCATCTGCTGCTGTAGCCGCTCAACCCAGCCCTCCGTCTCCAAGCGTCCTACGGCTCGGCTAAGAGCTGGACAGGTCAGCCAATAGAGCGTGGGGAACACCTGGGGATGCTTACGTCCCCAGTATATGGGGTAGGTTGTAATCACCTGGGGGTGGCCCGCCTGGCATCGTCTAGCTACACCCGCCACGCTACGGGGCTCTCGACCTAACTGACGAGTAATCTTCTCCAAGTCGCGATGTGTCAATATCCTCACCCCGGAGTAAAACAAGGCGCCCATGGGCGCCCCGAGTCTAGAAAAATATGTTCAATATCTTAAAACCGTGCTGGGCCTCCCCGGCCTCCCCGCTTCGAGTCCATGCTCTTCCTAATATCCTGCTGTCGCTGGTCACTATCCTTCAGAAATTTGGAAAGTCTATCTTCGAAATCTTGACGGGAGACCCTGCGGTTGAATCGATTACTGTTATTATTGCTGCCATTGACTTGCTTGATGGACAAGCCAATCTTGTTACCATTGATATTAATAACCTTTACTTGCACCTTGTCATTTTGCTTCAGATAATCATTGATATCCTTGACATAGGCATCGGCTACCTCAGAAATATGAACTAACCCCGTCTTGCCATCGGTTAGCTCCACAAAAGCGCCGAAATTCGTGATACCGGTGACTCTCCCCTCGACAATGCCGCCGACTTCGATTGCCATACGTAAATAAATGCCTCCTCATAGAATTTACGGGACTTAGTCCCGCTAAGATATAGTATACATTATCGCCAATTTGGTGTCAATAGACGGCGGCGGCAAAGAGCGCTGTGGCGGGCATGCCTATTGCCTTACCGGCATTACTTGCCACAAGCCGGACTGCCCCTATCGCGGTCAATCGGCCATTGGCTGTCTGCCCGCTTGCTCCCCGCCGCTTCCCTTTTCAGAGATACTCAGAATTGCACATTGGGTACTTCCTTTGCACTTTCAGCAGCCTCAAAGAAGGGGCGTGCTGTCTTCCCAAAGAGCCCAGCGATGATCATGGTGGGAAAGCGCCGAATTGTCCGATTCCATGTTTCTATGGATTCATTGTAGCGCATGCGCTCCACAGCTATTCTGTTTTCGGTACCTGCCAGTTCATCCTGCAGCCGCACAAAACTGGTATCAGCTTTCAGCTCTGGATAGTTTTCTGCAATGGCCAGTAGTCTGCCCAAAGCCATGTCTAGGCCATTATTCGCCTCCATCCTGGCACTAGGATCACCTGCTGCCAGCAATCGACTCCTAGCAGCGGCAATCTCCGTGAAAATCCCTTCCTCGTGACTGGCATAGCCCTTCACTGTGTTTACGAGGTTAGGAATGAGATCTGCCCGCCTCTGCAATTGGTTCTCTACCTGGGCCCATCGGGCATCAACATTGGTTTCCAGATTCACGAGGTTATTGTACTGACTGGCTACGCCAATAGCAAGAACTAGAATGATTACTCCGGCAATAATCCAACCTTTTTTCATGTCAACCTTCCCCCCAATTAGAATTTCCGACCTGCTCCTCCCCCGCCACTACGTCCTCCACCAAACCCGCCGAACCCACCACCTCTAGGACCACCGGATGATCGCGGAGGCCGCACTGTACCGGGATATACAGGGCCAGTGCGAAAGACTGTACCCCTTGGTCCCTTGGGTCCCTTGCGATACGATATATAGATGCCTACAACAATGATCAAGAAAATAACAAATGATGCCAAGAATTCATCATCACCCTCTTGCGTATCATAACTCTCATCGGCTAGTTCCGCCTTGAAAGCTTTGGCACCCTCTAGCAAACCTTTCCCATATTGCCCTTTTGTGAAATAGGGTATGACCGTCCTATCCAGAATGCTACCTACTTTTCCATCGGGGAGTACCCCTTCCAGGCCATAGCCAACTTCCACCTGGATCTCTCGCTCACCTGTGACCAACAGAATCAGTAAACCGCTGTCATCTGGGCCACCTATCCCCCATTCATTGAAAAGCTGGGTGGCATAGTCCTTTGGTGTCGTAGGCCGTGCCGATTGGACGGTTACTACCGCGAGCTCAACTCCCTGGTTCTCCCGAAGGCTAGTAGCCAGTTCTGCAATCTGACTGGCGGATTCCCCATCAATCACCCCGGCAAAATCGTTGACAAAGCCTAATGGCTTCGGCAAAGCAGCCCAGCAACCTACACTTATTACAATCAATAACAGTGCTATTAAGCCCGTGGTCTTCAAGACCCGTGACATCATTACTACCCCCTTAACCCTCTAGGCAACTCAACTAGTTGATTGGTAGACGGCGTTGCCTAAGCACGATATCAAGATGGACTAGCGAAAAAAAGATCTGGCATACTCCCTAGAGAGTATATCAGATCTTCTCTCTTTCAAAAAGCGTCAATAGCCTCCCCCAGCTAGTACACCCTGCTTACCTGAACGCTTCTGTACATCCATGGGATCGTCGGGCCCAGCTGGTCGCATAGGTTTGTAGACTATATCACCAGGCTTGACTAATCCCAACTTCTCCCTGGCCGTCTTCTCAATATACTCGTCACTTTGCATATACTCGATCTGCTCTCTAATGGCCTCATTACGTCTTTCCATGGCGGCGATCTCCCGTTCCACTCTAGTCACCTTGCTCTGCACCATCACGATGCGTAGATACCGCATGGCAAAACCACCAGCTACCCACAAGCAAATAAGGCACAACATAAGGATGAAAAATCTGGGTGTGATCTTCCACCGTCTACGTGCCCTCTTGGATTTCCTGCGTCGAGCTGCAAGAGAGATAACTTCCTCTGCCACCAGTCTTCCCTCCCCCAGTAGCCAGAATTGCTCAATCTAGCTATTCTCCGCAGCTGGTGGAGATCCTGCACCGATGGCCTTATGGGGAGCTATTTTCTGAGGAATGACAACCGTGACCATAGCCGTGATCTGGTCCCTGACCATTTGGGGCCGACTCTGGCAAAACTGGTCCCCGGAGCTATCCTAACCCTGCCCGGCCGCCAGCGACGGCTTGAGTGCCAACGAGCAGCACCTTCCCAAGGCAAACTGATTAACAAGCAGATGCCTTGGATGATTCCTCCTATGGCAGCAGCTGCAAAGTAATAGAGCGTGGAGAGCAAATTGAGAACTACCACACTAAAGGCACCAAAATAAAGCAGCAAGCCCAATAGCAAACCAAGGAATACATATAATCTCAATTCAGCCCAATTGCCTACTAATAAATAGAAGTAAGTGAGGGGTGTGGCTATCACCCAAAATAGCATGTCCGATATGGCAGTCACAACTTTTTGCGGACGAGTGGCCCGTCGCCATAGCCTATAAAGATCAAAAAACAACCCCAAACTCAAGCCCGCGGCGATGGTTGCTGCAAAGCCATATACTTGGCCCCCCAAAGTATCCATGCATTACCCTCCCATGGTCGGATGGAATGTCACCCTCCTATCCTATGCCGCAGACTAGGGTTTTGTGCCCACCTCGGCAGTAATATGTTTATTTGAACAACCTGCCCAACAGGCCCTTCCCTTTCTTCCCACCGACCTCACCGACATATTCCATTGTCGATATATGCCCTACAACATTCAAACTGGCACTATCAAGATTCAATTCCTTAATATGCAGGCCTTCGCCTCGCACCACCAAGACACCGGCATCAGTTTCCAGCACTATCTCCAGATCGTCGAAACTCTCCACATTGAGTACCCCATCAATGGACAGCCTCTCCCGATTTTGGAGTGTTACTTGATGCTTTTTCCTAATGGATAGCTGCCTCTCTTCCACAGCGTTACCCCCTTGGCTTAGTACCACAAGTTCAGGGAATGTCACCAACTCTTGTTAATGATTATGCGGTCGTCCCACTTTTCATGCATTGCTCTTCCATCAAAAGTAGCGGCCACCGTTCAGCCGCTACCGAAACCAAAGATCAGGAAGATTCATCCATGTAGACGGGCTATCAATCCCACAGTTTCTTGATCTCTATATCCTTGAAGAAGAACCTAACTATATCTTCGGGTTTTTTCCCATCCTTAGCTAGCATATGGGCGTCCCACTGACTTAGGCCTACGCCATGGCCAAAACCGGTACCCACCATTGTCAGATTGCCACCCTGCACCTGGAGCCGACTCAACAGCGTGGATTTCATCGTCATAGCATCTAGAGCCACGCGGAAGTCTGCGGCAGATACGACTTCGCTACCTTGTGCACCTGTAACTCGCAACTCGGTGGCACGACCGGTCTTACCCTTTTTGTCTATCTTGACTTCTTTGATATCACCTACATCCACGCCCATCTGGTTCAATGTCTTTTGGACTTCTGTCAAAGTAAACGTCGCATGCCATTCCTTGACATCTGCTGGAGCGTATGGATTAGATTTGATCTTCACACTGCGTATATAAGGCGGCTCTTCTTCTTTGAAATTAAGACCCTCCTTCGCAGTGGTAGTATGGCCTCCACTATACGAATGAAACCATGCCCGCACATACTGGTTATCGTAGGTCATCACTTCGCCCCGGGTCATCTCCACTGCCCGCCGGATAATCGGTGTGATATTACTAGCGTTATAGGCCTGGGCCTCCTCATGATCGGTGGATATGTCGGTTCCATGCTGGGCTCTAGTGCCACCTCTGCTGATAAACTCCATGGTAAAACTACGGGCAAGAATGGCTTGAGCGGCATAGGCCTCCAGGGGCCAATTGGGTTTCATCTCGCCGGCCACCACCCCCGTAATATACTCCTCAATGGGCATGTCCTTCTTATCGCCAGTCTCCTTAATATAGACACTAAGAGTAGGTTCTTTCGCGAACTTGCGCACCGATCCGTCCCTAGGGCCAGGCCACCCAATCAAAAGTGCCACGGCTCCCGCCGTAATCAGGGCCACGGCGGCTACCAGGGTTCCCGTGTTGCGAGTGAATTTCATGGTTCTCCCTCCAAAATCTATCTTTGTTTGATACGAAGCTACACTGCCCTCTCCAACTAGCATCCCTTTTAATGTGGGGTCTATACACCTTGGGGCAGGGCCAAGATCTAGCCAGAGACTCGCAGCAAAGATAGTTTTCCCCATAATGGAGCGATTTCGATTGGTAAATTGTGCTTAGAAAGCAGGAACAGTGCGCTGTGCAGCGAATACAAACAGCGATTGCCCAGCTTATTTACAAGGAGGTTATACCGTGAACAAAAGCGAACTGATAGCGGCTGTCGCGGAGAAATCCGGCCTGTCCAAGAAAGCGGCCAATGAAGCAGTGGAAGCTGTTCTCACAACCATTTCCCAGGCTTTGTCCGAGGGAGAAAAGGTTACATTGGTGGGCTTCGGCACTTTCGAGGTTAGACAGCGGGCGGCTCGGAAAGGCGTCAATCCTTCTACAGGTGACCCCATTGACATCCCCGCCACCCAAGTACCTGCTTTTAGGGCAGGGAAAAGTCTTAAGGACGCCGTGGCGAAATAGTCAAGGCTCGTATTCACCTAAGCAACCGGCTTAGCTCCCCGGTGTCTTGATGGGGTTGCTAAGCCGGTAATTTGCTTCGGAGAGCCCCTAGTTGGCTGTGTATTTTTTCAGTGCACAGGCAAAGCTATGGAGTAAGGCGGGGCTTTCCCACCTTCCACTAGAGGAGTCAAACAGCATGACAGAGATTACTATTGTGGGTCTAGGTCCTGGTTCACCTAGCCAGATTTCCACTGGAGCTTTAGCGGCTCTGCAGAACGCCAAACACCTATATTTACGCACCATGACACATCCTGTTGTACCATGGCTAGTCGCCGAATTGGACTTGGCCTCAACTGACTTCACGGCCTTTGACTCATATTACGAGACAGCCGATTCCTTTGAAGAGGTATATCAGCAGATCTTCCAAACCCTCACAACGGAACTCTATGCGGGAAAGGAGATTGTCTACGCAGTACCCGGACACCCGAGAGTAGCTGAAACCACTGTTACACAACTGGTGGATTGGGCGAGGCAAGAGCAGAAAACTGTCAGCATTGTGCCCAGCATGAGCTGCCTAGATGCCGTGTATACAGCCCTAAGCATCGATCCCACTATAGGCCTTGTCATAGCAGATGCCTTGGACTTGCCGGAAGTGTTGCCCGGTAAGCCCATGCTTGTGACCCAAGTGTATAATAGGCTAGTTGCTTCCGATGTCAAGTTACAGCTCATGGAACACCTAGCAGACGAGCACCCCATTACAGTGGTGCGAGGGGCTGGGATGCCCGGGGAAGAGCGAATCGTTAAGATCCCCCTTTACCAACTAGATAATCTGCCTTGGATAGATCATCTCACTTCTGTGTATGTGGAAATAGATGATCAATCTCTGGTTGACACAATACCTGAGCAAGCGGACTGTGCCTACCCCCTAGATCCTCTAGTACGGGTCATGCAGCGCTTACGAGCGCCCGATGGTTGTCCGTGGGACTATGCTCAAACCAATGAGAGCTTAAGAAGGTATTTAGTTGAAGAAACCTATGAGGTGCTGGAAGCCATCGATGAACAGGAATGGGACAAGGTCGAGGAAGAACTTGGTGATGTACTACTCCAGGTCGTTTTCCACGCCGCCATCACCGCAGAGAATCAGTGGTTCGATATCAATGATGTCATAGCCACAGTCACACAGAAACTCATCCGCCGACACCCGCATATTTTTGGCGATGTAGAGGTCAAAAATGCCCAAGAGGTCACGGTCAACTGGGAGAAAATCAAGCAACAAGAGCGGCGGGAATTGGGCCAGGAATATAAGTCCGTCTTGGATGGCGTACCTATGGGCCTACCGGCCTTGACCCAAGCGGAAAAAATCCAGGTCAAAGCGGCTCGAGTGGGCTTTGAGTGGGCTGATATATCCGGTGCCATAGCTAAAGTCAAGGAAGAATTGCAGGAACTTGCTGAAGCCCAAGAGCATTTGGACCACGCCAATATCCAAGCAGAAATGGGTGATGTCTTCTTTGCCTTAGTCAATGTGGCCAGGTACTTAGGAATAGATCCCGAGATGGCTTTGCGGGCAACTACCAGGAAGTTCATTAGCCGGTTTCACTATATCGAGGAAACTGCGGACCAGCAAGGACTCGAGCTGACCACCATGGACCTAGACGAAATGGACCAGCTTTGGGATGCAGCCAAAGCCAAAGAATAAGCTATCTCGCCCAACCTCGCCTGTTCAACCATCTGCCCAACTTCGTGCCCACTTTGGGGAATAGTTCCACATCCCGTTGATAGAGTGTGCCCGTACCCATGAGCCCGACGAGATACACGCCAATCCCGGCCACTATGGCACCCATGGTGGCCAGACCGTTACACGCAAAGAGATACCGACTCTGACCCCAAGAGAATCTCTGTAAGAGCGCCAGCATGAGACCATACAGGCTATCATATACCAGAACCACACCTAGGCCCATGATTGCACTGGCAATGACAGGTTTAAGCAGCAGTTCTCCCCAGTCCCAGTCTACCCCAGTATGCTGATCAACGGCGCGGAGATTGAGCATTCCCGCTACACAAAAACCCGTAACGGTACCCCAAGCAGCCCCTCTAATACCTAAGCCCGGCAAAGCCGTCAACCAGTAGTTCAGTCCAAGTTTCACAATGACCCCGATAATCAGACTGCGCACCGGCAAGAGCACCAAACCCAAACCCTGCAAAACTCCGGAGCAAACCTGGAATACTCCCACAGCTAAAGTACCTAGGGCCAAGATCTTCAAGGGTTCAGCTGCCTGTGGATAGTCAAACAGAAGAGTAGAAGCTGGCCGAGCCAAGAGAAAGAGTCCTGTTGAGGCGGGTACCCCAAACAAGATGGTAAGTCGCAAAGCTTCTGTCACTCGCCGCTGCACCTGGCGATGGGCATTGAGAGCCTCCGCTGCAGCCACCGCGGGGACTAGGGTCACCGCCAAAGCCGATGTCAGCACATTGGGGAAATGCATCAGTGATAGAGCCATGCCAAGATACCCCAAGCATTCTCGCACTGCCTCAACACTGTAGCCAGCTGCCTGCATACGCAGGGGCACTAGGCCGGTATCGATCATCTGCATAGTAGGCCAGAGAACAGCCCCGAGGACTATGGGTAAAGACAAAGAAAACAGTCTTCGCAGTATCTGCCACCCTGATCCCATGCCCCCAGAAGTTGATTCCCTTTGACTAGGTAAGGTTCCCCGCAGATTGCGCTGCCAGGCTACATAGTACATAGTCAAGACCGCTAGACCGCCTAATGACCCAAAAACGCTACCCAAGGAAGCTCCAGCTGCCCCGTATTGTACACCCCAAGGCATGAGCATTATGGCCAGGATCAGTATACTCCCAACCCGACCAACCTGCTCCGCAATTTGAGAAACCGCTGAGGGGGTCATGTATTGCATACCTTGGAAAAACCCCCTCAAAGCAGCAATCACTGCCAGAAGCAAAACTGAAGGAGTCATAGCCATCAAAACGGGGTATGCCAATGGATCCCGCACAATGGTGGTCACAAGCCACCTGCCGCCAAATACCAGGACTCCGGTAAGAGTGACACCCAAGACTAGCATAGTTCCCAAAGCCCAGCGAAAGACCCCTACAGCCCCCTGTACGCTGCCTAGAGCCATCTGTTCTGCCACCAGTTTGGAGAGGGCCACCGGGAGTCCCGCCACAGACAAAATAGCAGCAAAGCTGTAGATGGGGCGTACCATTTGCATAAGCCCCATGCCCTCATCGTGAATAATCCGAGGCAAAGCCACGATATAGACAACGCCCAGTAGTCGACTGATGGCACTAGCTGTAGCAAGAATGACGGCTCCCCTGGCGAAAGACTGCTTACCCACGGCAGGCCCCCCTATCACCCCATGCTTATGCATGGAGGCCGGGTGCTATGCCGGCTACAATGAGAACGGCCAAGCCACCCTGTGCCGCGGGTGCTTGGCCTGTTAAGCATGAGTCCTTCTCTCTTGTGGATACCTCGACTCCTATTCCATCTGTTTGGCCAAAAAGCCTGCCGCAGTCTCTGCTAATTTGAGTTCCAGGTTGTTCATCCGATTTACGGAATCCGCCGAGCAAATCATGACAACCCCAATAGGATCGCCTTCAGATATGATCGGTGCCAACACTTGGTGCGGAAACGCCCAGAGCTCCTCCTCTATATCTTCCAAGCCCCCATTGCCATCTGGGGAAGGCAAAATCATCGACTTGCGGTTTTCCATAATGCTCTCGATATGGCTAGGTATATCCCGGTCAATCCACTGTTTCTTGGGAGCACCAGCAACTGCCACAACGGCATCCCGATCACATATGATGGAAATATGACCAGTGGCCTCAAACAGCGAGTCAGCATACTCTTGGGCGAAATCACCCAACTCGCCTATGGGAGAGTATTTCTTGAGAATCACTTCACCATCTCTATCAACAAAGATCTCCAGCGGATCCCCCTCTCGGATCCGTAGCGTTCGCCGAATCTCTTTAGGGATAACCACTCGGCCCAAATCATCAATTCTTCGGACTATACCAGTTGCTTTCAAACAGCACCCCTCCTTTGTAATGGGCGCACACAGTCGTCATAGATAGTATATAGCTGCCCTAGCGGTTTTATTCATAGCCCCCATTCTCTATCAACTGTGGCTCCCCGAGCCGGCCCCTCAGGTTGCTCTAGCTGCCTGAATCAAGGTGACAATCCGCTCAACCTTCTGAAGCAATGCTTGATTATCTCGGATATGAGTGCGCAGCCGAATCTGGGACGGCGGACTACCTAGGGTTCTGACTTTCCCTGGGAATGCTTGGGACAATCCCCTGCTCACCTTTTCAGGCATGCTCAGCCCGGATAGCATTCTGACAATAACTTGGTCCCCCTTCTGGGCTATTGAACCAACACCTGCCTGTTTGGCTAGAGTCTTGATTCCAGCAATAGTCAAGATATTGTACGTGGGAAGCGGAGCTTCACCGAATCGGTCCTCGATTTCCTCCAGCAAATCGCCCACTTCATCATGGGTAGTGATGGCGGCAATCCTCTTGTATAGCTCCACCTTCTGGGTCACATCATTCACATAGGTATCGGGAAGGTAGGCGTCAACATCCAGATCTATCACAGGTTCGGGTGGTTGTTGCTGCACTTCACCTTTTAGCTCCCTAATAGCCTCTTCCAATAGACGGCAATAAAGCTCAAAACCCACTGAGGCAATGAATCCGTGTTGTTCCGGTCCCAAGAGATTGCCAGCCCCGCGGATCTCTAGATCTCGCATGGCTATCTTGAAACCTGATCCTAACTCAGTGAACTCCTTGATCGCCTGTAGGCGCTTTTCCGCCGTCTCCGACAGTAGTTTATCCCTTCTATAGGTGAAATACGCATAGGCTACACGATTTGTCCTTCCCACCCGCCCCCTCAACTGATATAGCTGAGATAAACCCATGTAGTCTGCATCGTACACAACCAGGGTATTCACATTAGCAATATCCATGCCCGTTTCGATGATTGTCGTGCACAGGAGTATATCATACTCACCATGCAAGAAATCTAGCATGATTTTCTCCAAGCGGGTTTCATCCATCTGCCCATGGGCGACCGCAAGTCTTGCCTCAGGTGCTATTTCGGCGATGTGAGCAGCCATCCGATCAATAGTCTGGACCCGATTATACACGAAGTAAATTTGCCCCTGGCGAGCTAACTCCCGGAAAATAGCTTCTCGGATCATTTCGTCGTTGTACTCCGCTACATAAGTCCTGATGGGAAACCGGTTTTCCGGAGGTGTCTCTATGAGGCTCATATCCCGCACACCTACCAAAGACATGTGTAATGTGCGTGGTATAGGCGTCGCCGTCAGTGTCAATACATCCACCGTCTGCCTGAGTTCCTTGAGACGTTCCTTTTGGCTAACTCCAAAACGCTGCTCCTCATCGACTATTACCAAACCCAAATCTTTGAATTGCACATCCTGGGAAAGCAAGCGGTGGGTACCGATGATAATGTCAACTCTACCTGTTTTCAGCTGCTCTAGACTAAGCGCTTGCTCTGCCGAGGACTGAAATCGACTTAGAACATGGATGATAGCCGGGTATCCCTGAAATCTTTCCATAAATGTATGATAGTGTTGTTGAGCCAAAATAGTTGTCGGCACAAGCACCGCAACCTGTTTGCCATCCATGATGGCTTTAAAGGCCGCCCGAATGGCGACCTCTGTTTTCCCATAACCTACATCACCGCAAAGTAAGCGATCCATGGGTTTCGGTGTCTCCATGTCCCGTTTGACTTCTGCAACAGCCCTTAGTTGGTCCGGCGTGGGCTGGTAAGGGAAAGCCTCCTCAAACTCCCGCTGCCAGACAGTGTCTGCAGCAAACTCGTATCCCGCCGCAGTCTGACGCTGAGCATATAATTGGATTAACCCCTCGGCTAGTTCCTGTACAGACTCCTTGACTCTCTTTTTGACTCTCGCCCACTCGCCACCGCCGAGCTTATATAGTTTGGGTGCCTCATCCTCGGAGCCAACATATTTCTGCAATAAACGCAACTGTTCGGTGGGCACGTACAGTTTGTCTGCGCCAGCATACTGAATAACTAGGTAGTCTTTGTGAACACCTGCTACCTCCAGTGTCTGCACACCTTGGTATCGCCCGATACCATGATTCACATGCACTACATAATCGCCGTCCCGTAGGGCCCCAAAATCGGTGATTCGCACACCATCTTCAACACTGCGGATGCGGCGAGCTTGCCGGGGTCTACCAAAAATCTCGTTTTCGGTGAGGACGACCGTCTTCATTTGGGGGAGCTCAAACCCTGCTTCTAGGTTACCCACGCTAACCAGCACATTGCCGGAGCGTAGTTGCGAATCAACTTCCGGGACATAGGTAGCGAGCACATCATATTCCCTCAGGCTCTCCACCAAGCGATGCCCCCGCTCCTCTCCAGATACAACCAGCAAAATACTGAAACCATCTTGCCTCCATCTTTCGGCACTTACTTGCAGAAGATCCAGCTTGCCATGAAAGGATTCCGGCGGCCGAGCTTGGACATTGATGATCTGGGCAGGATTCATGCCTGGAGCACGCTTGGAAAGTGCAGCCAGATAGAAGATGTGGTGTCGTCTAGCGGCATTGATTATGCCTTGCCAATCATGGTAGTTATCCATAACACCGGGGAGTATGCGTCCTTTTTCCAGCAAAGCCTTGTAAGAGTTTTGGAAGTCATCGGAAAATGAGCGCAGGTGCTCATTTGTACGGGCTGGTTCATCGAAAACGACATAACCACCGGGGAAGTAATCTAGTATACATACCAAATCATTGTAAAAGTAAGGCTTATATTGCTCTGCACCCTCAAATGGGATTCCTTCCCTGAGCTTCTCCAAATGAACCATACATCTATCCTGTAGCTCTAGGGCCCCGTCGTTGTTCCCTACTCGCTTCAGGCGCCTAACCTGTAATTCGATTTGCTGCTCTAGTACGGACAAACCTCGCAGCTGAGTGGATTTGGCCAAAAGGAACTCAGTAGCGGGCACAACCCGAAAGGACATGATTTTGTCCACAGAGCGCTGGGTTCGGGGATCAAAGTGCCTAATAGAGTCAACTTCATCATCGAAGAGTTCTAGCCTGATGGGCAGCTCCTCAGTGAGAGGATAGATGTCAACAATACCACCCCTAATACTAAATTGAGCTGGCCCCTCCACTAAGTCCTCCCGTTCATACCCCATCGCCACTAGTCGGGATGCCAGGGTCTCCAAATCCACCCGAGTATCCATATCTATGCCAAAACTCGCAGATAGGAAAACCTCTGGGGGAATGAGTTTCTCGGCTAAGGCATGAATGGGTACAATTAGTACCGGGGTGGTTCTCTCTACTAAGGCTGCGTATGCCAACAACCGGTCTCGCAAAATATCCAGGCTGCGGGTAACTTCTTCATAAGCAAAGACCTCTTGTGAAGGAAAGAGAAAAAGATTCTCCTCAGGAATAAAATCAGCCAAATCCAAATGCAAGCGTTCAGCTTGGTAAGTCGTGTAAGTTATTACAAACAGGGGTCGCTTTGATAGACCCGGCTTCTGTTGGATCTCTCGATACACACCGGCAATGTAGCTAGCTTTTTGAGAACCAACCAATCCCACAACCGCCTGCTCAGGTATACCCCGCCGCAGTCCAGTCCGTACTTGCTCAAAATCGTGTGACCCAGTCACAATCTGCAAAAGTCCCTGAATACCCACACCTGTCCCCTCCCAAAAGACATGGGGAAAAGGGCTTTATTTACCTAAAGCCCATGTCGCGCATGTTTGTTCTCTTCTCCATCCACCAAATCGGATCAATGTAAAGCCAGGGCATTCCAAAGGCCGTGCAAGATACCAACCATGCCTATACTGGACACTGCCCCTAACCCCCGAGCCAGCAACAGCCAGGTTACTCCACCAAAAACGCCATGCCCCACGCACGCAGCCAGAGCGGCTAGCCATTTTTCTTGGGGTCTTGCCCCGGGATTGGCAGCTAGATCATAACCTGCTTCATATATTCCAAAAAGGATATGGATGGCTGGTATCGATACTGCAAAACCTAGGGAAAGCCCGGTCTTCAGTCCTTCCTCTATGATGGGTACAAGGAATTTGATGGCCCATTCCCCACACCTAGCCACCATCAAGCGGTTGACGGCATAGGCTAAAAAGGCGGCTAGCCCCGATATGGCCATCGCCTTTATCATATTACCGGTGTCACCCAAAAGCCACCGCTCCTCATCGGAACAACTACTCCCCTACCTAGTAGTAAGGTAGACCAGACGCTGCCTGTTTATGCATGTGTCCCGCTATTACCTATAAACGTCCCATTAAACTTAGCCATAGCCGCCTCAATTCCATCCTGTACCCAGATATCTATGGCAGAAACAGCTATGTCCATGACATCCTGCATTATCTGCCATTCTTTTTGGGAGAAATTGCCCAGTACATAGTCCACCACTGTCACTCCCGGAGGCGGATTGCCGATCCCTAAACGCAAGCGATGGCAATCTTCCACCCCTAGCCGAGCTATGACGGAAAGCACTCCTTTATGGCCACCAGCGCTCCCCTTGCGACGCAATCGTAGCTGGCCAACTGCCAGATCTAAATCATCATAGACAAGGAGCACGTCGGTAGGATCTATGCCATAAGCCGCTACAATGGATTTGACTGATGTGCCGCTGTTATTCATGAAGGTCTGTGGTTTGGCCAAAATGACACGCCCTCCGGCCACCTCCACTCTACTTGTTCTGGCCTGATAGCGATTAAACCAGTCTTTGGCTTTCCATTTAGCAGCCAGTCGATCCAATACCATGAAGCCTATGTTATGCCGGTTCTCGGCATAATGAACACCTGGATTCCCCAAACCTACAATTGCCTTCATATGAAATTACCGTCTCCACAAAGCAAAAATGCGTAGCCCCTAACCCGCCACGCATTTGCACAAAATATCCTGCTATTCCAGGCAGGTTGAATAGAGCCCTTAGGCTTTATCCAAAAGGCAGATCTACTCATCCGCCTCATCATTCTCTTCAGTCTCGCCTTCCTCAAGTTCGTCTTCGGCCTCAGCATCTTCCTCTTCCTCGGTGTCCTCCTCAAGCTCCTCAGGATGCACTACCGAGACTACCGTTTCCTCCGGATCGGTCAGCAAGGTTATGCCAGGCACAACTTCAAGATCTTTCACCTGTAGTGATTCGCCCACCAGTAGACCGGAAATGTCTATTTCCAAACCATCAGGAATATCTGTCGGTAGACAAGAGATCTCGACTTCCCATAATGCCGAGGCTACCACCCCGCCATCTTGGGTGCGTTGCGCTTCTCCCACAAGGTGGATCGGCACCATAACACTAACCGCCTCATCAAGGCGCACCTCAAGAAAATCAATATGTTGTGGGCTGCCCTTGACTGGATGTACCTGCAATTCCTGAATCAAGACGGCTCTATCCTCGCCACCTAGCTGCAAAGCGATGAGCCGGTTAGCTCCACCTTCCCGCAGTAGCCGAGCAAAGAGACGTTCCTCCACTTGGAGGTTCATGTTCTCCTTATTAGAACCATAGATAACACCGGGTATATATCCCGAGCGGCGCAATCGACGGTTGGCTCCTTTGCCCGTTTCATCACGGAGCTCCGCAGCCAACTGAAACTGTCCCATACGTTGTGTCCTCCTTACATTGCCAACAAACACTCTAAATAGGCGAGTGAACACCCACCTTTAGCTATAATATTATATCATTGACACCGTAACCGGTCAACAAACCGTCGCGAACACCAAATAACTAGCTATCTAGTCGAATAATTTGCTTACCGACAGCTCCTCAAAGATTCTCCGGATTGCCTCCCCGAAAAGGGGTGCCACTGATAGGACCTTGATCTTGTCCAGTTGCTTTTCCGGCGGTAGAGGGATGCTGTTCGTTACTACCACTTCTTTCACCGGTGATGCAGCCAAACGCTCGGTGGCCGGTGGTGACAGCACCGGGTGGCTGCAACAGGCGTACACTTCCTTAGCCCCCCGATCCAAAAGCACCCTCACTGCCTCACAGATAGTGCCGGCGGTATCGATTATGTCATCGATTATTATGGCCGTTTTACCCTCAATATCCCCGATAATGTTGGCAGCTTCCGCCACGTTAGGTGCAGGACGCCGTTTATCCACAATGGCCAGCGTGCAGTCGAGACGATTGGCAAACTCCCGAGCCCGGGACACCCCCCCCACATCCGGTGATACTACTACAAGATCATCTAGGCCTTTCTCCTGGAAGTAAGTGGCCAAGATGGGCATGCCCCTCAGATTATCTACCGGTATGTCAAAAAAACCTTGAATCTGACCGGCGTGCAGATCCATGGTCAACACACGATCGGCCCCGGCAGCAGTCAAGATGTTTGCTACCAGCTTAGCACTGATGGGATCCCGAGGCTGAGTCTTGCGATCCTGCCGGGCGTATCCATAGTAAGGGATGACTGCTGCAACTTCCTTAGCAGATGCCCGCTTGAAGGCGTCCATCATAATCAGCAGTTCTACTAAATGGGTATCGGTAGGAGCAGAGGTGGGTTGCACTACGAAGACATCGGCACCCCGGACTGTCTCTCCGATGCGGATATTGATCTCCCCATCTTTGAATCGATTGATCTCAGATTGACCTACTGTAGTTCCCAGGTACCTAGCAATATCCTGAGCCAATTTCGGATTGGCATTCCCAGTAAAAATCTTGAGTTTTTTATAGTTATGCCTGATGGCCAAACCTGTCACTTCCTGTTCTTGAATATATTGAAAGTGCCTTGGGAATATTCGAGAATGCTATCGTGATTCCTCTTCAGCAGAATGCTTTTTGCTCCATTTAGTCGCCCAATCGGCGATATTCTTTTGTCGGCTACGGGCTACACCCAGAGCACCAGGGGGGATATTGCCTGTGATAGTCGATCCGGCGGCGACATACGCACTGGCACCCACCTCGATGGGAGCCACTAAGTTGCAGTTGCTACCAACAAAGGCTTGATCCTGGATTATCGTGCGGTGTTTCAAAACCCCATCGTAATTGCAGGTAATAGTGCCAGCTCCAATGTTTACATCGCTCCCCACATCAGTATCTCCCAAATAGCTTAGGTGGGGCACTTTGCTGCCAGACCCAATGGTTGTATTCTTAATTTCGCAAAACCCCCCCACTTTGGCTCCGGTCGCAATATCACAGCCGTGCCGGATATGGCTATATGGTCCCACCACACATCGGGAGCCTAGGCTGCTTGCTATTACAGTTGCTTGGCTAACAGTTACATTTTCCCCCACTTTGGCATCCTGCAAGCGGGTAAACGGTCCGATTACAGACCCACCTGCAATCGTTGTGTGCCCTTCAATAAACGTAAACGGCAAGAGGACTACATCTGGTGCCAACTCTGCCTCGGCATCTATGTAAACGGTGGCAGGGTCGATCATGGTGACACCAGCCCGCATCCATGCCTCCCGCACCCGGTTGCGCAGGATTTGCTCAGCCGCGGCCAATTGAACACGATCATTGATCCCTAGAGCTTCTTCAGGGTCGTGATGCTTAAAGATTTGCACCTTACCATATGCCTCCTTCAAAATGGTAAGGACATCAGGAAGGTAATACTCATTTTGCGCATTCTGTGGCCTTATGCGCCGTAGCGCTGAAAAGAGGGGGACACTGGCAAATACAAAAGTTCCACTGTTGATTTCCTTTACTAAAGCTTGGGAAGGGGTTGTATCTCTTTGCTCCACAATCTTTTCTAGATTCCCATCGGCATCTCGGATAATCCGGCCATAGCCCGCGGGATCGGCGACATCAACTGTCAGGACCGTACCCACAGCACCGCCATCTAAGTGGTAGCTGATTAAGCCCAGTAGAGTCTCCCCTCGGTATAGCGGTGAGTCCCCAGTGATCACCAAAACAGGACCGGAATGCCCCTTCAATGCTTCCTCTGCCTGCATGACAGCATGGCCAGTCCCCAATTGCTCCATTTGCACCACGTACTCAACACTGGGACCCAATTCGGCCTCTAGTCCATCAGGTCCCACGACGACGATGATCCGCTGGATCCCAGCTTCCTCCAGGTTTCTAACCACGTGTCCCACCATGGAAAGTCCACAGATCTGGTGCAACACCTTGGGAATAGCGGACTTCATGCGGGTACCTTTCCCTGCAGCTAAGACTATTGCAGCTATTGACATAGTTGTCTCCTCCCACCGCAGATATCGGCTTGATTCCTATCACCACACCGGTTAAGTAATGGCCTTATTGAGATTTCGGGAATACGTCACCAGAGTCCTGCCAGACTATGCCGAATACCATAAAGCCCGCCAGAAGGCGGGCTGATGAAATGCTAAGCCGATGCTGTGTACATTAGTAATTCTTAGGTGCATTGGAGGTAGCCTGACTAATCAGGGCCTGCTCCGCTGCTGCAATCATCTTCCGTACCATGTTGCCCCCAACGGCTCCGCAATCCCGGGAGGGCACGTGACCCCAGTACCCACCATCTGGCACTTGAATACCGAGTTCATTGGCAGTCTCATACTTAAACTGCTCCATAGCGTTATATGCGTTTGTCACCATTAGCTGGTTGCTTTTCTGACCAGTACCCATGATCTCACCTCCTGTCGGGTTCAACTCTAGTTTGATACCTTTGGGAGGTCGTTATGCTAGTCGTTTGCTGGCAAAGCTAGCTTCAGCTGGTTATCCTCAATGGTAATGCAAATCGGTACCTTTCATGGGATCCCCCGCTGCACAATCCACTCCTTCCAGCACCTGCCGGGCAAGCTGTAGATCGCTGGGTTTGTCTACATCGATACCAACCTGAGGGTATGGCGAGATCACTCCCACGCCGCGGAGCTGCAACACATCCTCTACACGAGACTCAATCTCGCCAATGCTTAGCTGCTTGAGCATGAACTTAAAAATGAACTTGATCCCCAAAAGCCGACTCAACTTCCACGGGTTTTTGCGCATGGCAATTGCTTGCTCGATTATGGGCTGGTAAGCTTCGAAAATCTGAGGTGATATAAGCGCCATATTGCCTCCGGTAAACACACCCTCCCGCAGGCGAAAGTACGTGCGCTTTACTCCCGGGAACTCATGATCATTGACATCTCGACTAATGATTGGGTAGTAGACATCAGCTTCCCGCTCTTGGCAGCGCAGGATAAAATCAGATACAGCCCCTGGGTTAAGCAGTGGAATATCAGATGTCACGATCAACACCTTTGCATTGGTATTCAGGGCTTTGATACCTCTGCGAATATTCTCTAGGAGGCTATCACCCGCCGCAGTGAAAGACACTTTGCCGTGCCAGTTACCCTGATCATCTGGGAACGCTCCAGATGGAGCAGCAACCATGATCCGCCGTATCTCGGGAACCGCGGCCAAAGCATCCAGCACATAGTAGACCATGGGCCGCCCGGCTATCTTTATACTAGCTTCATAGTAGCTGCCATCCATTTCCCGTAACCGGCCGGTATTCTTCGCACCAGCTAGCACCACTGCATCCACCTGGATCATGATTCCTCTTCCTCTTTCACGTCTTCTTGAAACACGTCCAGTAATTCACTTTCGGCGTTATCTATGTGCTGCTCTGCCAGCTGCCGAGCTAACTCTGAGTCACGGCTCCGGAGAGCATCCACGATACCCTGGTGCTCTACTAGAGCACGCTGTAGACGCCCAGGCCTACCCAATGATTGAGTCCTGAACCTTTGGATCTGCTCCCGTAGGTGATACAGCATGCCACGTAATTTCTCGTTACGGCTAGCTTCATAGAGCACTTGGTGAAACCCTGTATCCATATCCACAGCCGATACAACATCTAGCCTTTCCGTAGTCTCAGCTGTACTAACCATGATGCTTTCTAGCTCATCCAATTCCTCTTCGGTCATGCGCTCGGCTGCCAATTCTGCTGACAAACCCTCTAAGGCCCTGCGAATCTCAAAAACATCTGTAATATCCTTGATGGAAATACCAGCCACATAGGCGCCTTTGCGGGGGACCATCACCACAAATTCCTCTAATTCCAATTTCCGAATGGCTTCCCGCACAGGGGTGCGACTAACACCGAGCTCCTCAGCAATCTGCACTTCCATAAGTCGCTCACCGGGGCGCAACTGGCCCGCAATTATCGCCTCTCTTAGCGTCTCAAACACGATGTCCCGGAGAGGTTTATAATTGTCCAATTCTATAGGCATCAATCGTCTGTGCATCGCCAAAAGCGCCTCCTTTCTAGTATGCTTGCAGACATGCGCCAAGTTCTCAGAAAATGTCTCTACCCTTGTAGAACTAAACGACCTCAGGGGTTGACCTAAATCTTGTCAAATAGACGTTAGGCATCTCATCTAAAGGTTCCTGCTTAAGTGCGGCCTTCAGTTTCGCAAAAACCTTATCCCCATGGTCAACATCATTTACTAGGCCAAAAAACGTAGGTCCGCTCCCGCTCATCATCACACCTATACAGCCACATTCTACCAGAGTAACCTTCACCCTAGCCAATGAGGGCAACTGAGTGAAAGTGACTGTCTCCAGGGAATTACCTAGATGGGTAGCCACTTGCTGCAAATCCTCTGCCGCTAAGGCCGCCACCATGGCATCCACATCTACACTAACCGGTTGCAGGAGCCTATCATACTCTGAATAACAGACAGCAGTAGATACTCCCACTGGAGGATTGACTAAAATCACAGGCCAAGATGGTGCTGCAGGCAAAGGAACTACATGCTCCCCGATGCCCTTGACTTCCGCAGTTCCGCCTAACAGACAAAAGGGGACATCGGCTCCTACTCTTGCGCCAATAGTCACCAACTCTTCCATAGTCAGCCCTAGATTCCAAGCTTGGTTCAAGCCCCTTAATACAGCGGCCGCGTCAGCACTCCCGCCGCCAAGACCCGCAGACACCGGAATAACTTTGCGAAGGACAATGTGCAGACCCCGCTTTATACCAGTCGCTTCCATCAAAAGCTCTGCTGCTTGCCAAGCTATGTTCCGGCAATCGGAGGGGGGCATATACCCCGGGTCAGAGCCCATGTAAGCCAAAGCACCCTGATCAAGGGGATCCCCCGTTAAACATGTCAAGGACACCCCCGCAGGACGATCCTCTAGTATGATGGTGTCCCTCAAATCAAGGGACTGCATCACTGAGTGGATGTCATGATAACCATCTGGCCTCAATCCACCGACCTCTAAAGCAAGGTTTATTTTGGCAGGGGCCGCCTCCACTAGCCGTCCCACCGACAACAACTCCCTCTACAACCACTACCCTACAGATTCAGTCTTTATGATAGACTTTGCCAAGTCTCTAAGCCATCGCCAAGCTTTCACAAATCCGTTAGCCATTTTCACATTTTCCTGCACTGCCACGGGTATCCGACCTAGCGGCAGGCCGTCTGCAGTAGCTACTAGTGAGCCGATCACGTCTCCGGGAACCAAAGGGGCCCCCAGATCGGGTTTTAACTGCAAATCGAATTGCCAGTTATCAGTACTACCTTTTTCCATCAAGACATCTAGATCCTGCAAGGCCACCACATTGACTTTCTCTGGAGAACCGTTTTTCACTACTGCTTCGCCGATGACGTCTTGGCTCGCTACTAGCCGTTGGGAGGTGAAACCTTTGAAGCCATAATCAAATAACCTTCTCGAATCCTGCCGACGCTCTAGATCACTAATAGCACCCATAACTATGGATACCAACCGTAGGTCATCGCGGGAAGCCGTCGCTACTAGGCAATAGCCTGCTTTGTCGGTATGCCCCGTTTTCAGCCCATCTAAGCCAGGATATTCCCTTAGCAAACGGTTAGTATTGTGTAGAACCGTCGGGGGATTGCCTGGACGGAATACTTCAGACCAAGTGGAGGTCCATTCTAATACAACAGGGAACTTCAAGAGGGCCTGGGTCATCTTGTTGATGTCATTAACTGTAGTAACGCTGGGCTGTTGACCAGGTTCTGCTGGCAAACCGTGGGCATTAGCAAAATGAGTATTATCCATACCCAATTCCTGTGCCCTTCGGTTCATCTGTCTCACAAAAGCTGGCACAGATCCTGCTATATGTTCCGCAACAGCATATGCAGCATCGTTAGCTGACTGAATAGCCACGGCCTTGAGCAATTGCTCCAGGCTGAAGACTTCACCTGCTCGCAACCAAACTTGAGAACCTCCTATTGCCTGGGCATCGGGACTCACCAGAACCTCGTCGGTAAGGGTGCTTTCTCCCCTTTCAACAGCTTCTAAAGCAAGCAGCATTGTCATGATCTTGGTAATGCTGGCGGGTTCTAACTGCTTATCAGCATTCTTCTCCATCAATACTTGCTCTCTACCTACCACAATCAATAATGCTGCATCGACTGCCAAATCATCGGCAGTTAGGGCGTGGACTTGACCCGGTGTCATGAAGATTATCAATGATAGTATAATTCCGAGTACACAAACCTTCCTGTTCTGCAAACTATCTCTCCTTCCTCCCCAGCCGATACCTCGTTGCAGCATGCATTTACTTAGCTGCCCCAAGGTCGAGGGTATCTGTTTTTGTTCGCCATATAGGAGGAAAACCCTGCAAGAAAAACAAGACCCTGGTGTACTAAACCCCAGGGCAAGGCTTTTTCCATAATAAGCCAACTGGCTTAACCATTGACCTTATGCGTCTCTCTCTATCTGGAGCAACACCCCAAATCTATCGTAGGAATACTTGAGTTTAGGTATCAACTCTCCTAGGTTGGCCACCTTCTCGATCTTCCTCATCTCCATGAATTCGCTCAACCAAAACTCCAGCTCATTGTAGACTTGCCTGAGTTCCTTTTTCTCACTCTCTACTCGCTGTTTGAGTTCGGTTATCTCGTTGCGCAGGGACTGGTTTTCCTGCTTAATGGCTTCAAAGGTACTGAAATCCTGACCCTGACCGGTGAGATATTGAGCTACATTGCCTAAACCCTGGGCTAGATGCTCCAGAACAAACTGGAGATTACCTTTTACGTATTTCACATCATTTTCCATGGCATCCATGCGGTGACTCAATGACCCCGCCTGTTGTGGGAACTGTCTGAGTGCATCCAGAAAATCTTCAGGCTCAGGTTCCTCTGCCTGTTGACTTGCCTCCTTGACTTGGGTAGGTTCCATAGACTCCTGTCTGCTGACATCATTGGAAACAGTATTTGCCTCGTTGGCTTGCTGTAGGATTTCATAGCGTTCTTTACATTCCTCGATGGTGCGGCCAGGTAAGCTAGCTACTGTGGAATCAAGGCTCTCTCCTGCCTTAAGCCGCCGCCAAAGCATAATATCCTCATCCCGAGTCCAAGCCCGCTTACTCAGCGGCGTGGATTGCAGATGTCGCCTACTACCCTGTTGTTTCATATCATTTCTGTACGCTTTTGGATCTAGCCCCTGCTTCTTCAAGATGGCATAGAACCGCTGCGCCAAGGCAGCCTCTGTCCTACCCAATTCCTCCGCCAATTCTGGTCGCAATTTCTTATTCCACCACTTGGCCAGGACTAGCTGATCCTCTGCCTCAGTATACATACGATTAGCATTATCTAAACCCGCATTATCCCCCTTGAGCTCAGATCCCATCTTTAACCCCCTCCTTATATGTCCGAAAAACATTGTCCCATGGTCTGTAGTATAGGCTGTTTATCCATAGATTATGCCCACAAATCAACTATAGGCACACCCTACATATCTGAAAGGGATATTAGCACTGCCGGTGCAAAAGTTGCGCCGGCAGTGCTGTGGGAACTCCAGTATTTGCACGATGCCAAGGTTTATACTAAAGAGACACCATGTTTGCTAATCAAGATCTTGGCACCCGCCGGCAAAGCATCATTCTCACCTAGATCGGCTAGCGCGAGGTTTTGCTCTACCAAAGCTTCCGTGGTAACTCCGTACTTTGTGGCTAATTGCCACAGACTATCTTCAGCCTGCAAAGTTACACAGGTATATGTGGGTAGACGTCCTTTGAATTGCCTCAACTCTACAGCTTCCGCAATAACTTCTTTAGCTACTGTCTCCTTGATCCGACAAGTTATCTTGAGTGTCGCATGGAATCCGATGGTCTCCCGACTCAGAGGCTCTGCCTGAACACTCTGGATGATCACATCGGCTTCTATGTCTGCCTCACCGGATGCTGTCGGCATATTGATGCTCGCTTCGAATGCTCCCGCATTGTTCCAGGCCGTATGATATACCGGCTGAGCAAAATCATCGGTTCGAGCTACATACACAGCCGCCAGATCCAGATAACCCATTACCATCACCCGGCCACCTACCAGAGAGGTGCTCGCCACTGCCGCTCGAGCTTCTATGTCTAGTAGTTTCTCCAGAGGCGGGCGCGATTCGGGCAAATCTACGGTACCATCCACATGCACATCCTTAGCGACAGTCTCCCCCACCTGTTGAATCCAGATTGATTCTCGCCGCAGACCTATTTCCAGGTCAGAATCGGCTTCCACACCCGTTACTACCGCCATGTCTGCCGGCTGTACAACCCTCACTGTAGCATTAAGCGTGCCGTCGATGCTAACCGACTGTCCCTCATGTGTTATCCGGCCAGAAACCTTGGGAGCTGCCACCTCGGGGTAGACGGTCATGCCCACTCTAGTGCCGGGTATCTCCGCACTCAGCTCTACCCGGGCAACATCATCCCAGCGATAGACTAGTAGTTGCTCGTCTCCGGTATGCTCAGATATCACTGCGCAGACAGCCTTGTAGCTCATAGTCCCGGAAACAACACCCCTATCCACCGCTGCTCGTTTTTCCGCTGCTTTAAAAGAACCCTGTAATTCTAAGAGGCGTACAGGATGCTCTGCCCCCGCGGGTAAGGGAAGCACCTCCCTGATCTCTACTTGGGCAGTTCCTTGGCCAACGACATCTTCGAGATGCAACACATCCTTGGATAGCTTGATCTTCCTCGGTGAGCTAGCCACAGCATCGGTTAGTAGAGTTAGCTCTTGTTCCTCGACGACAGTAGCTGATACCTCCAACACAAAATCCACATCCACAGTGCGACCATCACTCCGGAGCGTGGATTGCAGATCCAGCACAGTGGCTCGGCTGTGAGGCTGCATCCCTGGCATCGCGCCAGGTATATCTACAAAATGACTAAAAGCTACTCCTTCGACAGACTGCATACTGCCGTAATACGTCTGCCCTTTATCGTACTGCCCGGCGTAGATCAGTGTGACGGATAGCATGCCTTCGATATTTACTCTATCTTCTTCTAACCAGTATTCCTTGACATATGCAATGGCAGATGCTTTGACGATTCTGTCTGCTGCTGGCATGCTGCCGGGAATTGTCAATGTGCCTTCTGCTACAGTCTGAGCCGAATTGGATCCTATAATCGTCTCCAGATGGACTATATCGTCCCTTATTTTCAATGACATGTACCCTTCCCCCCTTTAATCCTTCCCCACCTAACACTCTCATCTATATGCTAGACTACCACCAACTATATCGGTAAATATTACCTCATAGAGCGATGCCGAGGTTTCCCCAAATCCGGGAATCCTCCCAGCCCAAGGGCATGAAGATCGCCTCTGTCAAATGTTGTTTTCTCAGCTGAGTTAATTTGGCATCCAAGCTATCCCGATTCTCAAACCAAACTCGAACACGCCCTTGTTCATCAATATAGTCGTAATAGGGGACCTTTTCCACCACATCCCATTGAAGCTTAGCTCGCTTTTCATACGCCCTTCTCCGAGCGTCATCATAGGAGAGATAGTTGTACTCTCTCCAGTTACCATGAACACGCCAAGCGATACCACCCAATGGCAAGACCACCATGAGCTTCCAGGCAGGGATGTATCGGTAGACTCTGCTTAGTTGTGTTTGTAGCCACTCTAGTCCCAATCTCGGGCCTGGCTCCCCCTCCACATGTTCCAGCGAAGCTTGCAGGATTACCCGATGGGGTAAGGATGTCCAGACGTGGGGATCGATATGTCGGGGGAAGAGCCCTCTGCCATCCGGTGAAGGCAATAAAGTCACATACAATCTCTTGTGGTAGCGCTGGAGCAAGGCGCGAATTTCGCCTATGAGTGCAGCAAAGCGCCGCCCATAACCCATCTCTACCCCCTGTAAATCCAGAGCAAGGCCGCTATACTTTGAGTTACTCGCCAGAAGCTTGACTGTTGCCAGTAATCTTTGGCGTGCGGGCCGGTGCCGAAGCAATACTTCCAGTGCATGGGCATCGTAAATCTCTTTGTTGAAATTGCTAATCACCGGGACCAGCGAGGTGCAGGCCGCTGCCGCAATGCTATAGGCACTGTCCGGTATCTGACCAGACACATCACCTGCATCGGTTAGTGAAAAATGATAGAGTAGGAGCCCATCGAGATTCTGGTAGCCTGCGTCAGTTGATGACTCACGCAGGCTGTGGGTTACGCTCCCCAGGATTCCGCCCCAGGCGCCGTGGCGATGCAAGACCAGTGGTGTGCCCCCTTTAACCCTCTCCTTTCCCGTTAAGCTTGGATTCCAAAGCTCAATCACTTCTTGGGTAACGCCATATTCTTGGGCAATATCTGCCAATAGAGCGTCTCCCTCCACGACATGTACGAAGCGTCGTGCTTCCAAATCTTTATCCTGGAGCAACTCGATGACCTGCGGTCCAGCGATCCCATCGGGCTTGAGACCGAATTCTCGCTGGAGAGAGCTTATGCAATCCTCCGTGAGGTAACCATAGATGCCATCGATGGCTCCTACATCATATCCCAAAGATTGCAGGCGCTCTTGCAGCCAAGCAACAGGCAAGCCCTCTGCTCCCAAATTGAGGACACTATTCGGTTTTGGCCGCCAAGCCCGCCGAGCCATTAACCAAGCCTCCTTTTATTCATCCTATTCATATGCCCATAGTCGATTCCATTAGAAGCGCATATCTACATAAAGCAAAACCCCAGGCGATCTAGTCGATCGCCTGGGGTTAATATTGATGGATAGACACCAAAAGAATCCCTGAATAAGAGCTAAGCTGCTAGAGTGCTGCCCCCACTTGCTTATCACCGATGGTAACTTCCACAGTTTCTGTCAGTACATCTGCGTACGTGTATGAAAGCCTTCTCACCGCGCTAGATTTGTCCAGCTTTACCACGAATAGCTTGGGATAGGTCTGCTCCAGCACTCCCTCAGCCTCTATGACTTTGCGGCGTCCCCGATTAGCCCGTAATCTAACCTTCTGGCCGACGTTCGCTTCCAGATTCTTTCTAATGGTGTCAAGATTGTTGGCGCTCTGTGCTGGCATCCGGCATCACCTTCCCTTTACATTGTCATGAAGATTATACCACGCTCCCTGCTATTCGTCAAATAAATTTTCATTATACCAGCGGGGTTCTCACCTTGTCAAGCAGCAGCAAAGCGATTTGCAACAAGAATTTTACATCTCTGGGGGATTTTCTTCGATATATTCCCTAATTCCCCTAAATATGCCCAAAGCCACCCTTTCTCGCATCCAGGGACTGGAAACTAGGTTACTATCCTCCAGACCGGTGATGAATCCCACCTTGATCAATACTGGCGTACTAGAAACATGGCGCAGCAGGTAGAAGGCCGCTTCTCTAACGCCCCGATTGATAGTACCCAATTCCTCCAAGACATGGGATTGGATGTATTCGGCTAGATGACGAGCCGACCAGCTACCATACCAATAGGTCTCAGTCCCATTGGCCTTTGCATCAAGAAAGCTATTATGATGAATACTGATGAACAAATCCGGTTGTAGCCGATTAGCTACACTAAGTCGTTCAAACAGGGTGGCTTGCTCCCCATCACCACGAGTATACTCAACCTTTGCGCCACTAGGCTGAAGAATATCTGCTAATCGCCGGGCAATATCCCAATTTAGTTCTGATTCCACAAGACGCCCGCTGACTGCCCCGGCATCCGCCCCCCCGTGACCAGCATCAAGCACAATGTGCTTGCCCTGCAAGGCTGGTTCTACACGGGTTAAGATCAAAGCATTGATGTCTGCCAAATAGGCCCAATGCAGATTCAAGTAACGGCAGATCAATGACACGGGCACCATGACCATGTCACCGTCCTTCTCCAATGTCAAATGCCGGGGATAGCGCTGCCAATCCACATGGGTCCCCAGTTTTTCTACCATATGCAGGGGTAGCATCAAAACTCCGTTTTTCCATTGCAGTCCTGTTGGACCTTCCCAGACACGCCCATTGATTGAGATTTTCCCATCTGTCATTTCCGACCCCCCGTGACGAATCGGCTGCCCGGCGGCAGAGACACGTTTTCCTCCATAGGTAAAGACGCCCGTCCCCATAGGGACACTGCATCAAGCGCCTATATCAGTAGTCTATGACTGGAAATAGAGGATGTGCCCATAATAGCCACGGAGGGAATATCTACTGGCTAAGATCCCGGGCCCCGCTGGAGGGGGAAAGTGGATACCTACTTAGTGAATTTATCTGCTACTTTGGAAGCTCCGAAGGAATCTGGCTTAATGCGGGCATCAAAGCCACTGCCGATAACCATACCGGTTACCTCTCTGATTAGCTCTTTCGTCCGACCATTGACCCCTACATCCAGGTGGATTTCGACATTCAAATCGGCATGTCCGTTTTCTGCCAGCCTCTCTGCTACCCAACTAGCCAAGGCAAGACTGCGAGAAGTCTCGTAGAAGATTCTCTGACGCAAGGATTTACCGACAAATTCCCACTCACGGGTATAGTAGAATCGGGCCCCTTTACCCATGCGATGGACGATGATGGCCGTTACGAAGCAAGTGTTGTCCTGACTGTACTGTGAGTCAGTACCGATAATGACTTTATACTCTGAGTCGGGGTACTCGTGTACGTAGCCCATCATATCTGCAAATACTTCGTCAAAGGAAAGCCGTCCTTTGGTAGGGCTAATAAAATGATCCATATGCTCACCTCATTATCCAACATATTCTGGATTGCGCCACACTTCACCTTTGCATTAGGCAAGTAAGCAATACTTTGCCAGCTGGTTGGCAAGAACCACGAAGTCCTGTGGTGTCAATGTCTCCGCCCGTCGCTCGGGATCGATTCCGCAAGTCAATAGAATCTCCCGTAAAGCGGTTTTCGTCATAGTATCCCCTAGAGGAGCCGCTGCCAAGGCATTGATTAGGGTCTTGCGCCTTTGGGCAAAACCTGCCTTGATGACTCGCCATAGCAGAGCCGGATCAACTGCCTCAAGGCCACTGGGCCGCATGGTAAATTTCACAATGGCCGAATCAACCCCTGGTTGGGGCATGAATACCGAGGGAGATACTATTTGGCAGATCTCCACATCGCTATAGTAACTGGCCAAAACCGTAATAGTGCCGTAGGCCTTAGTGGCTGGCCTAGCCGTCAATCTTTCCGCTACCTCCCGTTGCATCATCACAGTTAGGCTCTCCCAGGGAAGCTCTTCAGTGAGTAGGTTAATCAGAAGAGGAGAGGTAATATAGTAGGGCAGATTGGCTACGAGTTTGGCCTGGGTTAAGCCATAGTCCCGCCATAAACCTTCCCAATCTAGCTGCAAGGCATCCTGAGCTAGTAACTCTATATTGCCGTAATGGGTCATCGTTTCATGCAACACAGGGTGCAACCGGGCATCTATCTCAATGGCCAAAACCCGCCGGGCCACACTAGCTAAAGCGCGGGTTAGAGTACCTATCCCCGCCCCTATCTCTACGACAGTATCGTCTGCAGTTATCTCTGCCGCCCTAATAATGTTACGCAAAACGTTGCCATCTACCAGGAAATTCTGCCCCAAAGATCGCCGAAAAGAAAACCCATGTGCGCCAATCAGCTGGCGCACAGCCCTGGGGCTCGCCAGGGAAGCATCGATCATACTCTCATCCATCTGCAAACTGCCACCGCTTTCTATGAAAAAGGGCAGGAAATTCCTGCCCACCTAGTCTAGAATATACACCTTTACTTTCCGCCGACCATATCGTATGGCCTCTTGGTAAGTTTCGAAGCAAAGGTCAATGCGCTTCCCCTTAATAGCCCCACCCACATCTGCTGCCAAAGCATGGCCATATCCTGGAACGTATAGGCGAGAGCCTAACGGTATCACTTTGGGGTCCACAGCCGCCACTCCAAAGCCTGCCTTAACCCCAGTGGCAGTATACCCATCGGCCCATTTGCCGGTGCTCTCTGGGCCAGGGTAGTAGGCTGTAGCGGTCATTTCGTGTAGGTCCCGGTATCGGACCGCTCCCCCCGATGTACTCAGCGTCTTCCACACTTCCCTAGTGCCTAGACCAATGATCTCGTCCCTGACTTCCTGGACAATTACAGTATCTACCAGCTCACGGTCGGCTTCTCGCCCATTCTCGTAAGTTACTTCGAAGATCTCTTGTCTGATGCCCGGTTGGCCTTTGCGGACTATCTTGGTCTTGCCTTTTTCCAAGGTGGGTTCTGCCCATTGCTTGCTGCCATGGGCAATCTCCTTTTCCACTGTCACCCGTTCTTTACTTACCTTTATGATCTCTACAGTCTGATGGCCGTCAAGCAACTGATCTAGGTCCGGTTGTACTCGATCCCATTCCCCCAAGACGATGCCTTGCTGAGCTAAGAGCTCTTCCACAGAGCCACCGACAAATCTGGCTGTATACTCTTGACCATCTACTTTAATGGTTATAGGGAAGCTCCGTTGGATCCGAATCTCCATACCCCTCACCAGTTTTTGGCCAAGGGCGGGCTCCACCACGTCTCCTTCCCCAAGGACGATGCCGGCGTCTGCCAAAGCACCCTCTACCTGGGCTCTCCGGGTAGTTATCAGTTGACTATCTCGATCTACTACGATAGTAACGGTCTTAACCACGGTTAACCAGATACCCAAGCTAAGGAACACGGCCACTAAGAGGCCACTGATCAACAGCTGGCGCCTCTGCAATCTGACTACCGGTTTCGAACTCATAGCGTCAACCTCCAAGCCTGCCTCCATAATAATCAATATGAGTTTGTCTCACCTTTGTTGCCTAGGTCTTGCACACTGCGAAACCGTCCCAGTTTTTCTTTGAGCTCATCTACGCTATACATGTCCAGGTTGTCGATCATATCCACGATCTCTTGATATTCCTTCTCCGATATCAGACCTTGCTCCACTAGTTTGTCATAGGCTGCTGCAAACCGGATCTTGATGCGCTCCAGTTCTTCGAATAATTCCATGGAAACACCTCAGTCAAAGCTGCCCGAAAAGCAAGCTTGAAAACCCGTCTAGGCTTCTTCCCGGATAGTCTCTTCCACGAAACGGGTATATTCCTTCTGATACATCAGCCTCACTTTGCCCGTTGGTCCCTTGCGTTGCTTAGCAAAGATGATCTCCGTTTCACCTGTAATCCCTTTTTCGGCAGCCTGCTCCGGATAGTAATAGTCTTCTCGATATAGGAACATAATCACGTCGGCAAATTCTTCAATATTACCACTATCTCGCAGATCAGACATCATGGGCCGTTTGTCATCTCTGCTTTCTACTCCTCGGTTCAACTGGGACAGGAGGATCAGGGGCAGATTCAATTCACCGGCGAGATCACGCAACTCCCTAACCATATCACCTACGACCAAAGCCCAGTTCTTCCTGCTTTCTGGTGGCGGCTTGAGCAATTGTAGATAATCCACAATAATCAGGCCAAGATCAGGTTGCTCCGCCTTGGCTTTCCTAGCCTTAGCCCTGATTTCCGCCACTGTCAATCCTCGCTTGTCCACCACTTGTATGGGGAGTTTGTAAAGATCATTGAACACCGATTGAGTGGCAGCAAATTGAGTATCAGTCATTCTCGTTGAGTAATCAAAGGAAGTTACCTCTTCGGGACCTTGGCCTTTGAAACGAAACAACTCGCTGAGTACCAAGCGATCACCGATTTGCTCATCATCCATTTCCAAGCTAAAGATCAACACCGGTATATTGCGTTTGCCCACATTCATTGCGAAGTTCAGGGCCAAGGAGGTTTTGCCCATACTGGGCCGAGCTGCTAGAATGATCAAGTCCTTGTTCTTGAAACCTGTTGTAAATGAATCGATGGACGGATAGCGCACTGACAACCCGTGGGAAGTCTTGCCTTCTCGCCGTTGCAGCAGATTAATGTAACACTTGTTGAGAATTGCCAAGAGATCCTTCGCGTCATCTTCGGGGCTGGTCACCGCATTGGTGGCGGCGAACATGAGTTCCTGGGCTTTGGCTTGGTAAGCCTCAATACTGTCTTCCTTTTCCAGCAGAATCATCTGCTCAATCTGCTGAGCCGCCTGTAGGATCTGGCGTTTGCCATTTTTCTCCAGGAGAACCTCTATACTAGGCTCTAACTCCGCCTGGCTGGCAAAAGACTCGGTAATGGCCACCAGTACTTCCTCTAGGGTGTCTATCTGCTGTTCTTTACGAAGTTTGCCGTATACTTGAGTATAAGATATCCTACCCTTGGAATGGTAGAGATCCAGAATGGCCTGATAGATCATGCGATGAATACGATCATAGAAATGATGGGGTTGTAGCTTGTCCACCGCTAGATCGATCTTACCCGAGTGCTTAATCAAGATACCTAAGACTCGGCGTTCAGCATCAAGGTCCATAGGAATAAACGGAAGCCTACTCTCTTGGGTTTCCCATTCCCTAGCTGTTATACTCATCGGGGTAAAGCTCCTTCCACTTGCGCACTAGGTCACTATCGACCTCGGAGTAGGCCCCGGCGTTGGGCAAACCCTCGTAGCTTTTGGCAGGGGTTTGATCCTCCCCTGTAATCTCGGGATACTTCTTGACCGCTTCAGCATAGGTGCGAACACCATCGTTAAACCAGTTGCGCAGTACGCCCACTAGATATGGAATCCTGGGGTTTTCCGCCTTCCGGGCGGTAACATCGATGGCCGCAGCCACAACTTCCGCACTCATGCCAGACTCTTCCACCCAAAATCGCAGTATATCCCGTTGCTTTGGTCCCATGAGGCCGATGCGCTTATGATATAGATCAAGGACTGCCTGCAGGTCAGCTTCGGGAGAGGAAAACACTTCCTTGTTTAGTGTAATGGTTGCATCCATATTACCGGCAGCCATAACTACCGGTGGCGCAGTAGTCTCCTCCAATGCCGCAGCCGCAAGTGGCACTGACTCCACTGCAGTATCAAGGGTCAAACCTACCTCGCCAAATGCTTGATACCCGGGTTCAGCTCTTAGCTCCCGGGCAAAACGTAGGGCAAACTGCTCCTCCGATAGGGGCAAGCACAACTTGATAATCCTCTCTTGCATCTCTACAAGTTCATACTGTTCCAATTTATGCAAAGCCAAAGTGATAGCATCCGGCGGGAAACCGGTTTGCGCCTGCAGTTGCGCTACTAGAGTATCAATGTCCGGGACTGAGCTCTGCTCCTCCCAACATTGTAGATGTAGCCAAACCAACACAGCCTGACTTCCTATTATTCGATGATATACAGTGAGCAGTTCCCGGGGCACACTCACAACCCACCGGGGGTTTTCCACCCGCCAAGCCCTGGAATTCTCGTTTGCCATCGGCATCCCTCCCAAGCCCAGGCAATTACACGTGGCTGGCTACACGATTGTACCCAAATGAGCCTTTGGGACGACCCAAAGGCCCTTGGGTTGGCTTTGAAAGCACTGCAAGATTACTTCGCCTCATGGGTTTGGATTCCTGCTTTCCAGCAGGCTCACAAGGCGTTCCCACCTTCGATAAAGACCTTCTAGTTCCAGGGAGGCCTCTCGATGGAGCAAACTGACTTCCCTGATGGCAGCTCCGTCGGCATAAATCTCTGGAGCGGCCATTTGCTCAACGAAAGCACTTTGCTCCTCCTCCAACTGGAGAATCAATTCCTCTAGCTCCTGGAGCTCTTTCTTCCAGCGGGTCTCAGTCCTCTCGGCAACAGAGCTGCCTTTCGGCCTGGGAGCACGAGCCTTTGGGGCCGGGGTAGTAACTTGCTCTCGGCTCTTCTCCTGCTCCCGAAAAGCACTGTACGTTCCTGGGTAGATATTGTACACACCTGGTTCCAAAATAAGTAAGGATGTTGCCAGCTTGTCCAAGAGATAGCGATCATGGGTTACTAAGATCATCGTCCCAGCAAAATCAGCCAAGGCTTGCTCCAAGGCCTCTCTGCTCACTACATCCAGATGATTCGTAGGTTCATCCAGCAGTAAGACGTTGGGGGCGGTTAGAAGCAGCTTCGCCAATGCAACACGACAGCGTTCACCCCCACTTAACGTGCTGACACGATCAAACACTTTCTCCCCTGTAAACAAGAATCTGGCCAGAAAACTACGCATCTGCCCCACAGGCAGATTGCGCACCTCTAGCATTTCATCGAGGATAGTGTTGTCTGCATCTAGATCATCAAGGCCTTGGCGGAAATACCCAATAACAACGCCATCTCCCCACTGAAAGGAGCCATTAATCGCTACTTCCTCCCCGGCCACTACCTTCAACAAAGTGCTCTTACCAACACCATTGGGACCGATCACGCCCCATCTCTCGCCTCGTAGAATCGACAAATCCAATCCACTAAGGAGTGCTTCACCATCATAGCCCACAGCTAACTGCTCTGTTCTCAGCACCTGTTTCACGGTATGTGCCGCATTGGAGAAATCCAAACGCATAGCTTTCGCACCAGATGGCCGAGATACCGAATCCAGCCTAGCCAGACGCTTCTCTCGGCTCTGAGCCTGTTTGGCCCGGTTGCCCGCCCGATAGCGAGCAATATATTCTTCTAGCTTGCGAGCCTCTTCGGTAACCACCTCATAGTCTCTTTGCTGGCAAGCTACCCGTTCCCGTCGCAACTCCTGAAATTGGCTGAAATTCCCTGGGTATTGATATAGCTGACACTTATCCAGCTCCCAAATCCTGGTACAGATTACATCGAGAAAATACCGATCATGGGAAACCACCACAACTGCTTGGCGCAAGGATTTTAGATAGTTTTCCAGCCACTCTGTTGCCTGCATATCAAGATGGTTTGTGGGCTCATCTAGAAGCAAGAGCTCTGGCTCAGCCAAGAGCAGCCTAGCAAGTTCAGCTCTTACCTGCTCTCCTCCGCTGAATTCAGCGAGCGAACGGCCTAAATCATCACTGACAAAGCCTAAGCCGTAGATCACCTGTTTCATCTTGACTTCATAAGAGTAACCACCCATATGGCGGAACTCCTCTTGCAATCGGCTGTAGCGACCCATAACTTCGTTTAACAGGATTTCATCCTGGAATACCTCTGGCGATGCCATCCTGATCTCCAATTGCCGGATGTTATCAGCCATCTCCACAATCTCGGTGAGTTCCTGCATCAGTAGATGCCTTAGGGTCACTTCTCCTGCTCTGGCCGGCCTTTGGGGCAAATATCCAATCCGACACCGAGCTGCCTTATTGAGCGAACCGCTGTCAGGTGTGATTTCCTCAACCATAAGGGAAAGCAAGGTGGTTTTGCCGGCACCATTGGACCCCACCAAGCCCAACTTGTCTCCGGGCTGGATGGCAGCGGTAATCCCAGCCAGGATCTGCCGATCTCCAAAGTATTTGGTTACCTGCTCAAGTTGTATGAGACTCAATTGAAACTACTCCCCCAACGAATTATCATATACATCATATCATGATCAAGAGAGTCATCGTAGGTGTATCTGATATCTAGCCCACCTGCCGCTGGTGGGTACTGTCCTGAGGCGAAGGGGCCCCAGGAGAGCGCGCCAAAGCAAAACCTGCCCACCAGGTCAAAAGCAACCCACCTCCGGCTACCAGATATCTTGCCAAGAGCAGCCTCAGTGCCGCTAGGTATGGCTCCGGTGATCCAAAGGCAGGAATCGCCACCTGCCAAACATGTTTATGGAAAAACCAAGCCCAGCCCACAAAACCCAAAGAAGCGGCACCCACCAGAAGCCGTCCCCAAAACCTCACCCGTGGTTCCTTCGCATTGGATTTCCACATTGGTCTCGGTCCTTTCTGCCCCGTTGGCCGGTTAGTTAAGCTAGTTCTCTATCGATCTGAAATCTATTTAACCTCCCTAGGCGCAAAAGAGGTTACATTTCGTCCCTTATCTCCGTGGCGCTCCAAAGCCAATTCAATGAGCCGATCGATCAACTCTGAGTAAGGTAGCCCACTGGCTTCCCACAGTTTCGGGTACATGCTGATTGGGGTAAAACCTGGTATGGTATTGATCTCATTGATATAAACTTGCTCCGTGGTTTTGTCCACAAAGAAGTCCACCCGAGCCATACCCGCACAGTCCAGGGCCTTAAAGGCTTGAATGGCTAGCTCCTGCACCCTCTCAGTCGTGTCCGGGGAAACCCTAGCGGGGATAACCAGCTCTGAAGCGCTATCATGGTATTTGGCCACATAATCGTAGAACTCACGAGAAGGAACGATCTCTCCCGGCGTTGACGCTATGGGCTCGTCATTACCCAGCACGCCGCATTCCACTTCACGAGCGTTGCCAGCATCTTTCTCCACAACGAACTTGCGATCGTAACGAGCGGCTTCGGCCAGCGCGGCCTGAAGCTCTTCTGATCTGCGCACCTTGGAAATACCAACACTAGACCCCAAGGAAGCCGGTTTCACAAAGCATGGGTAGCCAAGCTCCGAATCCACAGCCTTTTGGGCAATCTCCGGACTAACTTCCCACTGTGAACGGAGGATCGTCAAGTACGGCAACTGGGGAAAACCCCTAGCGGTGAATACTGCTTTAGCCATAGCTTTGTCCATGGATACCGCAGAACCGGTTACCCCAGCCCCAACATAAGGCAGATCTGCCAATTCAAGCAAGCCCTGGATCGCACCATCTTCTCCATAAGTACCATGCAAAACAGGGAAGACTACGTCTATCTGCCCAGCCATATGGGCCGAGCTTGGGGTTCCCCCAAGTGAATCAACCAAGACAAGGCCACCTTCTCTTGGGACTGGTAGCAAAGATACAGGGGTGGCAGTATCTGGGTAAATGTCAGTTTCCAGCCCATGGACCTGGGAGGATAGTAGTTTTAGCACATCATCTCCCACTAGCCATTGCCCCGCTTTTGTGATTCCAATCGGTACTACATCGTATTTTGACCTGTCTATGGCCTCAAGCACACAAGAGGCCGATGTAAGTGAGACCTCATGCTCACTGGAACGCCCACCAAATATAACACCCACTCGGATCTTATCTGTCACCTGGCCAGGCCTCTGCACAGGCAGGGGCCTTTTCTCTCCCTTCGCAAAGCATAATTATTTCTAGGAATCCTTTCAATACTATATGTACTCCATTATCACCTTATTACCTTGCGGTTATTGCTGGGGCAGGTCTACTCCATGGCTGTGTAGAATACAGTGCTAGCAGCTAGCGGGAGGCAATACCCGCCAACGGAAGTAGGAGGCATTGTTACCTGTGGAAGCTCAATGGCAAGCAGTCGTGGATACCCAGCGGGAATTGAACCAGCAGTTGGGAGTTCTTTTGAAAACAGTGGAGATTAACCTCTTCGATGAAGAACTAGTCCGGCGATTTAAGGAGGAGATCATGGAGCTCTTGGTGCAAACACAGCGCCAGGGCAACCATATCTGCCGCCAGTATCTTGAATCTATGGACTACTAATTCTGCCTGTTCATGGAAGGGAGAATACCATTGACTACAAGCACTGACAAGGCAAAAGCCCTGTTCTCTCTCACAGTCTCCGAGGGGAAGCGCCTAATCGCCAAAGCCGTGGCGGCTATGCCCGTGGTGCAACAAGCCCGCCACCAAGGGCGCTTGATCATAGCCACTGGTATTACCAATGGCTACATTGCAGAGGAGATCCTAGGGCAACCAGTAGACATAGCCCGCTACACCGCAGGCATTGTGACCCATGGCGAATATTCTGTTACTGATAGCGAAACTCGGCTAGCACCGATTTGCTTCGAAAATGGGCAGCCAAGCTCCCGGCCTTGGCCAGAGATCCTAGGGGATTTCACCGGTGATGATGTTTTTATCAAAGGAGCCAATGCCATAGATTTGACTGGTATGGCGGGCGTACTAGTAGGATCTCCCCATGGGGGAACCTGTGGAGTAGCTTTTGGTGCGCTGTATGCTCGAGGTAGCCATCTGATCGTTCCTGCTTCTCGGGAGAAATTGATCCCCTCTGTAGATGCGGCTGTGCGCCAGCTAGGCACACACGTCTTTGATCAAACTCTAGGCATGCCCTGTGGCATGATACCTGTCACCGGTGCCGATATCATTACCGAGATAGAGGCACTTTCTATACTCTATGGAGTAGATGCTGTACAAATATCCGCCGGAGGAGTAGGTGGCAGTGAAGGTAGTGTAGGTTTGGTAATCAATGGCACGAAGGCAAGGGTAACCACCGCCATGGAGATGATCGGTGCCCTCAAAGGGGAGCCGCCTATTACATGAGTCGTGGCCCCCGACCTGCAGCCCTGCATTGGCTAAAGCCCTAGTTGCCTGCACAAGGCTGATTTCATGACATCTATTGGTGCCTTGATTCCCAGCCAAATCTCTAGAGAAGCTGCTCCCTGATAGGCCAACATACCTAAGCCCGGCAGGGTGGCGAGACCTCTGGCACCGGCCTCCTGGAGGAGAATAGTCTCCCCGGGATTATAAACAATGTCGCACACCAATGCAGTAAGGGGCAAGAGGTTCACTTTCACCGGCGGTGTAGATGTTACCTCGGGATACATCCCCAGGGATGTCGTATTTATCAATATATCGGTGGCGGGTAGGTACGTCGCTAGATCATCGAGACTAGCTGCCGTGGCTACACACCCAGTCCTCTCTTGGATTTCCGTAGCCAAAGCTAAAGCCCTGCTTTCTGTGCGATTAGCTAAGATTAGCCCTTTGATCCCGGACAGTGCCAACTGAAAACCAATAGCCCTGGCAGCACCGCCGGCTCCCAAGATGGTGACATTTTGCCCCTGGGGCGCTCTACCCGCTTCCTCTTCAAGGGACCGCAGAAACCCGATACCATCTGTATTATACCCTACCAAACAGCCATCGACGTTACTGATGGTGTTAATGGCCCCAATCAGCTGGGCAACGGGGTCAACTTCATCCAGATGATCTATAACTCCTACTTTGTGAGGTATCGTAACATTAATCCCCCGTATCCCTAGAGCCCGTACTCCACCAATTGCCTCCTGTAATCGCGAAGGGCTAACTCGAAAGGGTACATATATGAAATTTTGTTCCAAAGCTCCCAGGGCGGCATTCTGCATAGCCGGCGACAGACTATGACCGATAGGATCGCCGATGACACCTAGAATACCGGTGGTGCCAGTTAAACCATGGCCAAGACGGTTAGGCAACTGTCTCCCCCTCCCTGGTCAGCCACTTAGCCGTTGATTGTTCTGCCTACGAGACAGATGTGGTAGCTCCTCCTCATAGCGGGAGGCCGCAGCTAACTCTTGGGGAGCAAAGACAAGCTCCCATGCGTCCTGAACACCCTCTACAGGTACAATCTCTATACCCTCAATATCTTTGGGAATCTCCCGCCCATTCTCCATGGGTACGAGTACTCGCTGCACTCCGGCCTGCCTAGCTCCATAGATTTTCTCTTGAATGCCACCTACCGGCCTTATTTTCCCTTGTAGAGAAATCTCGCCAGTAACGGCGATATCTTGGCGTAGCGGGATACCCTCCACAGCGGAAACCAGGGCGAGAACTATGGCTAGGCCTGCTGATGGGCCATCGATGTTGCCGCCTCCAATGACATTGATGTGCAAGTCATAGTTGGAAATCTCTTTACCGGTAAGCTGTCTCACCACTGAAGCCGCGTTAAAGACTGAGTCTTTGGCCATGGAGCCAGCTGTCTCGTTGAATCTGATGGTACCTTTGTCTTTGGCCTTAGCAGGGAACGCAATAGCTTCAATCTCCAGTATAGACCCGAGGAATCCCCTAACACCCAGGCCCAAAATCTTACCTATCTCCGCGCCTTTGTTGGCTTGCGCCGTCACAAAGGGAATAAGCCGACTGCTCTGAATAACTTCCTCAAGATCCCCCCGGGTGATGATTACCGGCTCTTGCCCATCTATTTGACTGCCACATCGCTGCAGAGCAACACCATAGCAATCCGCTAGCAGACTCGTGGCCTTCCTGCCCTCAATGGTATATTCACTAATCACCTCTGCCACTGACGGTTCCACCTCGACATCTAGTCGCTCCACAGCGTTCACCACTATGGCTTGAATGTCCTGGCGAGTCAATGGTTCAAAGAAGACTTCTGCACAACGGGAACGCAGGGCCGGATTAATCTCGCTGGGATCCCGAGTAGTAGCCCCTATCAGAATGAAATCGGCAGGCGCCCCTTCCTCAAAGAGTTTCTTTATATATTTGGGGACATTGGGATCTGTCGGATCGTAGTACGAGGAGTCAAATCTCACCCGCTTGTCCTCCAATACTTTAAGCAACTTGTTTTGCAGCATGAGATCTAACTCGCCTATCTCGTCGATAAAGAGAATACCACCGTGGGCTTCGGTGACCAAGCCGGGTTTCGGTTCCGGTACAGCCCCTTCCGCCAACTCCCGCTTTGCTCCTTGGTAAATGGGGTCATGCACCGAACCCAACAGTGGGTTAGTCACTTCACGGGGATCCCATCTCAGTGTAGTGCCATCAACCTCCACAAATAGGGCCTCTGGTCCAAAAGGTGTATGGGGAAGCTGCTTCGCAGCCTCAAGTATGAGACGAGCCGCAGTTGTCTTGCCCACTCCGGGAGGCCCATATAAGATCACATGCTGGGGGTAGGGAGAAGCAATCTTAGCAAACATGGCTTTAACAGCTTTTTCTTGGCCAACTACTCCCGACAAATCGCCAGGTCGAAGAAATTCACCGATTGAGGCAGACAACTTCCTTTGCTCGAGCTTCTCCAGTTCGGCATATTTCCTAAGGGTAAAGGGATTGTCCGGACCCTTTTCCTCCCTCAGAATCTCCAAGCGGACCTCCCTGAGGTATTCTTCATGGCGCTCTTGCATGCGCTCTGCTATCTTCTTTTCAATGGATTCCTCCACTGTACGGCGGGCTAGTAAATCAGCCAACGCTTCTTCTACCTCTTCCAAGGCAGTGGGGATCTCGTCTGGCCGAGGCATTGTATCTAGAGTCGGATCCTCCAACACTATTTTCTGCAAGGCAAGCACCCGCTCCTCCAAGCGCTCGGAACGCATCAGATGTAAAGCATCAAGCTTGCCAGCTCGCATCACCAGCTTATCTGAGCCCATCA
>DAIQRD010000112.1:0-7570 GCA_036786445.1 Bacillota bacterium | reverse complement strand
GTAATGGCAGGTCAACTCGACACATTGCCTGACATATTACTTATGCAAGACAATGCCTTGACCAAGAATGTGATTAGTTACCCGGGCACATTTGTTGACCTAACTGATTCAGGAATCGACTTTGACAAATTCGCGGACTATAAGATCGCCTTGACTACTGTAGATGGCAAGAACTATGGTGTACCCTTTGATAACGGGACGGCAATTACTGCCCTGAGAACTGATATTCTCAAGGAAGCCGGGTATTCTGTCAATGACTTTAAGGATATCACTTGGTCAAAGTATATCGAGATTGGCGAAGATGTTCTGGCGAAGACAGGAAAGCCCCTGCTTTCCGGTGTAGCTGAGTCCCCAGACTTAGTGATGGCCATGCTGCAAAGCGCTGGTACATGGGCGTTTTACCCGAATGGTGAGGTATATATCGCAGCTAATGATGTTCTCAAAGAGGCCATTGGAGTCTATGTTGAGCTCGTGAAGAGCGGTGTAATGATTCAGGTGAATGACTGGGAACAGTATATTAGTTCACTTCATAGGGGCACAGTAATGGGCACTGTCAACGGTTGCTGGATTATCGGCTCAATCACAGCCCAGACAGACCATAAAGGACTATGGGGTATTACCAACATACCAAGACTGGAGAAGGCTCCTAATGCCACCAATTATAGCAGTGTGGGTGGATCTAGCTGGATGGTTATATCAAGTTCTAAGCACCCAGATGTTGCTACCGACTTCTTGGCCCATACCTTCGCGGGAAGTACTGATTTGTATGAGACGATCCTGCCTCCATCAGGAGCACTGGCTACTTACTTACCTGCAGGTGATAGTGATGTCTACAATGAGCCCCACGAATTCTTTGGAGGGCAAGCAATCTATGCAGAGATTACCGCTGCTGCTGCCAAGGTGCCAAAGGTGAGTTATGCTGTCTATAACTACGAGGCAAGGGAGGCCATCGGTACGGCAATTGCCCAGGTCCTTGCCGGTGCTGATCTGGATGCCGCACTCAGAGAAGCCGAAGATACTGTCAATTTCTTAATGGGCCCGTAACTCATAGAGCACCAAAAGCATTATCTATACTGAAAAGCCAAGCTATGGTGCTGCAAAGCAATTCCATAATGCTGCATTGGGCTTGTGGCGCTTTGCAGCACCTGGTATCTCGCCGCTTGGCCACTCTGTGGGTCTGTATGGCGCTCTTCAATGCAGTCTAGCTGAAGCCACGGAAACTGCCGTGTTCCGGAGGAGGGAAAGGGTTGGAAAGGGTCATGAAGCTGAAAACGAGGCGGAGCGTGGTTGGCTGGTTTTTTGTGTTACCTGCAACACTCTTGATTTTCGTCTTTTACCTCTATCCCATAGTCAGAGCTTTTATCCTGTCTTTCCAAACCGGTGTTGGGGTCAATCTGAAGTTCGCCGGGTTGTTCAATTACAAACGGCTGCTAGCCGATAACCTATTTAAGAGATCTCTAGGCAATGTTCTTACCTTTTTGGTTATCCAGGTTCCGATCATGCTTATGCTGGCCCTGATACTAGCACAGCTCCTCAATGATCAGAGCTTGAAATTCAGGGGTTTCTTCCGAACAGCACTTTTCTTGCCATGCGCTACCTCTTTAGTCTCATATGCCATTATCTTTCGCGCCATGTTTGCCCTCGATGGCTTTGTCAATGCTATACTAATGAATCTGAATCTGATCACAAGACCGATTAACTGGATTGGGCACCCGTGGGCAGCGAGGCTCCTCATCGTTATTGCACTGACCTGGAGGTGGACCGGGTATAATATGGTTTTCTTCTTGGCAGGGTTGCAGAATATCGATAACTCAATCTATGAAGCTGCTCTAATTGATGGGGCAGGTGGACTGACAAGGTTCCTTAAGATTACAATACCTTTGCTAAGGCCCATCATACTCCTCACGGCGATCATGTCTACAAATGGTACTCTGCAGCTATTTGATGAGCCGATGAACTTGACCAATGGTGGCCCGGCAAATGCCACACTTTCTGTTTCGCAATACATATACCGATTGTCCTTTCAGTTCTCACCTCGATTTGGATATGCCGCTGCCATATCCTTTGTCATATTCGCCTTAGTTGCCATCCTAGCACTGATTCAGATGAAAGTAGGTGACACAAGATGATGAAAAGAAGGATGATCACCGCAGCCAAGTACATATTCCTCTTTGTGGCTGCATGCCTGTCTATCTTTCCCCTGGCATGGATGATGGTCTCTGCGACCAATAAAAGCGTGGATGTACTCACAGGGAGATTGTTGCCAGGTGCTTATCTTGTGGAGAACCTCAAAACTCTCACGGCTAACACGAATATCGGTCGGGCCCTCTGGAACTCTTTCAAGAATGCTATGGTGGCCACCATAGCTAGCCTTGCAGTCTGTTCTGTGGCAGGTTATGGGTTCGAGATATATCACGATAGGGGAAAAGACGTTCTGATGGGGATCTTGTTGTTATCGATGATGATTCCCTTTGCGGCCATCATGATTCCCCTGTTCATGATGGTTGGAAGGGCAAACCTACTAAACACTACAACTGCCTTCGTCTTGCCCACGGTTTCAACAGCTTTTTTGATATTCCTGTTCAGACAGAGCGCTCGGTACTTTCCTCAGGAGATCATAGAGGCAGCCAGGATAGAGGGTATGGGCGAATTAGGAATATTCTTTAAGATGTACATCCCGATCATGAGATCCACCTATGCTACTGCGGCCATAATAACCTTTATGGGAGCCTGGAACAGCTATTTGTGGCCCTTGATTATCATGCAGAAGGCGGAAAGCAGGACAATGCCACTATTGGTTTCTAGTCTCATAGCTGGGTATGTAACAGATTACGGCGCTTTAATGTTGGCTGTTACAATCAGTGTGTTGCCGACCATAGTCATCTTCGTCACCCTGCAAAAAAACTTCGCAGAGGGCATCATCAGTTCAATGAAGTGAGCAAAGCATGACTACATCTCTGCCCCTTCCTCCGATAGAAACTGGTTTATACGAGATAAGAGTATCCCCAGGGCCACCGCGTTATGACCTCCCCTGGGGATAATTATGTCGGCGTATCGTTTGGAAGGCTCCACGAAAGCATCATGCATGGGCTTGACTGTATCTAGATACTGTTGGTACACCGATTCCAACGTACGCCCCCTCTCCGCTATGTCCCGCAGCATTCGCCTTAGAACGCGCACATCTGCGTCGGTATCTACATAGACCTTGATATCTAGCAGTTGCCTAAGGGATGCTTCAGCCAAGATCAAGATCCCCTCGACTATGACTACTGATTTAGGACTGATGGGAATGGTTTGGCCCTTTCTCAGATGGGTGGTGAAATCATAGGTAGGCATCTCTATGGCTTTGCCAGCTTTTAGTTGCTCTAGGTGGGATACCAAGAGATCTGTCTCAAAAGCGTCGGGATGATCGTAGTTCAGCTGGCTCCGTTCTGCGAACGAGAGGTGGGGCAAATGCTTGTAGTAGGAATCATAGGGAATAAGTACAGCGATCTCACTACTCAGTTGGCTGCACAGTGTCTCGGCCAAAGTGGTTTTGCCAGAGCCTGTGCCTCCGGCGACACCGATGAATAGCATGGGTTGACCTCCTAACGCCCGGGATATGCGGGCACCGCGCAGGGGGGGATATGTCTGTGATCTCTTAAGGATTCGACGCTACCCAACAGGCTCCTTTTGCCTTGTGTACCTTCTACAGATCTGTGGGCAGATCTGATTTTGAGATCTAGGCAGGACTACTACTGCAGCTGGAGAACCATAGATGAAATATCTTAGGTGGTGCACGAATATGGTATTGTTGCATACTCCTCGTTTGGTATTACGGGACTTCCGCGCAGACGACTGGCGGGCAGTCCACGCCTATGCTTCTGATCCCGAGGTGACGCGCTACATGTCCTGGGGGCCCAATGACGAGACTGCGAGTCAAGCCTTCGTCCAGGCGGTGATGGCAGGGCAAAATGCTGACCCCCGTCAGAACTACGACCTAGCTATTACTCTCAAGGATAATGGCAAGCTCATTGGAGGTTGTGGTATCTATAGGCGGAAGTTCAGAGAAGGTGAGATGGGCTACTGCTTACACCGCAGCTACTGGTCTCAAGGCTATATGACTGAAGCAGCAGGGGCTCTTCTGGAATTTGCTTTCACCGTGGAGGATTATCACAGGGTCTATGCCACGTGTGATCCCGAGAATATAGGTTCAGCTAGGGTAATGGAGAAGATCGGGATGCAAAGAGAGGGACACTTGCGGGCTAACATGCTCAAGGGCAGTCAATGGAGAGATTCCCTGCTTTACGCCATCTTGGATTGGGAGTGGCAGGAGCTACGGGGCAAAGCATAGGTTACGATGCCGAAAATACAACATTGTGCGAGATATATCGAAGCCATCTGCCCCTGGCAATACCAGGGACAGTGGCGAGGAGAGAGGGAAATGGTGATCTCCAGGCCGGAACTCCAGCTCAGAGTGGTCCTATGGGTTCCAGAGCCGGGGTTGAGCTAAGCGCTGGGAGTGACTTTTTCGATGGCCCTATTCGGGACAGGGAAGCGGAGAGCGTTTTTCTGCATCTTGTCTTCTATGGCCGCGGCCATGTCAATATCCAGTTCGTTGGCCAGGGACATGCAGTAGATCAAGACATCGGCCAATTCTTCCTGGAGATGCTCAAATTCATCTGATTCTTTGATTTCCCAAGCCTCTTCTGTAGAGACCCATTGGAAGATCTCCATGAGTTCCGCAGCCTCAATACTGATGGACATGGCCAAATTCTTCGGTGAATGGGATCTCCCCCAACCCCGAGAAGCCTGAAATTGCTTTACCTTATCTCTGATTTCTTGGAAATTGGTCTCAGTGTCAGTCATAAAAGAGCTTCTAGCCTTTGGCTGTGAAGCTTGCCCCCCTCATCAGCTTTGTGCTCCCCATGGGCTGCAAGCCCTCAATTCGGGGAGATTGCGTGTCAAAACAAGGATTCGACCACAGAGAGCTTGATCCTTTATCTAGATCTCAAACATTTCAACTGCGTCTTTGAGTTTTTCGGCGTTTGTTGCCAAAGTGTCCGTTACTTCGGCTAGATTCACGATGGAGGCTGATTGCTCTTCGGTGGCACTGGCAATCTGCTGGCTGCCGGTGCCAATCTGGGCTGCTGCCTCAGCTACTTCCCCAATACGCAACCCCATGTTTTCAATGGCAGCTTTGATGCCGGCAAAGGCTTGGTCAGTGGCTTCCATGGCTTGGGTACCGCCTTTGACCTCCAGCACCATCTTTTCATTTTGGCCGACAGTCTCCAGTGTTTCTGCTTGAATCTGTTGCACCAACTCACTGATGCGAGCAGCGGCAGAGTCTGTCTGGTTGGCTAGACGGCGGACTTCTTCAGCCACAACAGCAAATCCCCGGCCGAAGTCCCCGGCCCTAGCTGCTTCGATGGCCGCATTGAGGGCCAAGAGATTAGTCTGCCCAGCGATGTCTAGGATGAGGGTAACTATGTGTTCGATCTCCTGAGAACGCGTCTGCAGTTCGGCGATGGATCTAGTTACTGCCTGGGTCTGTGTATCGATGGCCCGCATTCGGGCAGTTGTCTCGGTTAGCCGGCTAATGCCGTCATCGGCCATTTCCGTCACACCATGGGATTCCTGTTCCATTAGGCGGGCATGATCACTAACTTGCTGAACATTGGAGGCGAATTGATTGGCTGTTGAGGCTACCTCCTGTATGGAAGCGCCGACTTCCCCAATGCCAGCGCCAACCTCGGCAGTACCGGTCTCAATGCTAGTTGCGGCGTCCAAAATGCTCCCTACAGCGTGCCGTAGGGAACTGCACATATCCCGCAGTTGGATGAGCAGGTGACCCATTTCATCCCGGCGAGTTGTGGAGGGTAGCTCCATATCCAGGTTTCCTGAGGCTATCTGATCTAGGCCTTGGACAACTGTATCCAAAGGTCTGCAGACAGAGACAGCGACCCAGAGACTCAACAGAATCCCCAAGACAACGCCCCCCGCTACAAGCAAGACCAGGAGCTTATGGGCGGTATCTTGCACATGCTGAGTTTCAGCCTGCAGAACTCTGGCATCAGACAAGAATTCGTCAGCGATCTCCTTCAAGATACTGATGGCCCCATCAATTGTTAGTGATGCTTCTTTGGCTGTTTCCATGGCGGCCACTACACTACCATTGATGACATCATCACTTTGCAGGGCATATTCATCTAAGAGAGCGATGAAACTGGCATAGAGTGCCTGCCTTTCTGTGGTGGTATTCTCCATACCCTCTATGTACTCCACCCAGACTTGACGGACATCTGCTAGACCCTGGGTGAATTTGTCGGTAGCCTCCAGCATCTCAGCATGGGAGCCAGCCATGGTCACTGCCTGTAGAGTTCGATCGAGGCGATACAATCGACTTTCCATGGCCCCGAGAAATCTCTCTTGGGCCAGTGTAGTATCATAGATGCTGTCCATGCTGGTAATCACCCGGTTAATGCCCAAGTAACCAGTAAGGCCAATAAGAGCTCCAATGATAATCAAGATCAAAGTCACATTGAGGATTTTACGTCGCACTGACCAATTGTCCGCTGACATCGCTTACCTACCCCCAAACTAATAGTGAATATGTACTAAATAGAAGATGTCCCACGGTATACAAATACTCCATTGCTTAGGAAATACCTTTTGTATTGGGAATAATGTGGTTTTTTAGGTGTCTTTGGTGGGACGGCAGCTGTAGAATCACATATCCCATCAATGATCATCTAGAATGGTATAATAAAGGGGACTGGGATAAGCTGGGCATATTCTATGAAATAAACGAAAGGGGAATGGTAATGCAGAACTACAGCTTTTTCATGCCGACTAGGGTGATCCATGGGGAGAAGGCATTGTTGGCCCACGGGGAGCATCTAGCGCGGTATGGCAAAAAGTGTCTCTTGGTTACCGGTAAAAACTCTGCTCGGGTGAGTGGGGCACTAGATGATTCCCTGGAGGCACTGCGATCCCAGGGGATCGATTATAGGCATTATGATGGGGTGGAAAACAACCCATCCTTGGAGAATGTTGCGGCGGGTGGTGAAGAGGCTAGGCAGTACCAGCCGGATTTTATCCTAGCTATTGGCGGTGGCTCTCCTTTGGATGCAGCCAAGGCTGTAGCAACCCTAGCTACCAATCCCATCACTCCTGAAGAGCTATACTCCAACAAGTTCGCACATGCGCCTTTGCCCATTGTTGCCATACCGACTACGGCTGGCACTGGTAGTGAAGTAACACCCTATTCCATCCTGACAGTGCCTGCAGAGGAGACTAAGAAGTCCTTTTCGGTACCGGAGTTATTTCCCAAAATAGCTATTCTGGATTGGCGCTATACAGACAAGCTCCCCACATCCATTACCAGAGATACAGGGGTGGATGCCTTGTCCCATCTGGTGGAGGGGTATCTATCACGCCGAGCTACCGGGATCAGCGATACCTTTGCCGAGCAAGGTATTAGACTGTGGGGCCAGTGTATTTCTGCTTTGCGGAAGGGTGAGTTTAGCCCAGCAGCCCGAGATAGGCTCTTGGTTGCCTCAACCTTGGGGGGCATCACCATCTCCCATAC
>DAIQRD010000111.1:0-7571 GCA_036786445.1 Bacillota bacterium | reverse complement strand
ATCCCATCCCAAGTCGGCCATCACTCAGGGTATACGAGAACTGACACATAAGCTGGCGGGAGGGCCGGTGGTAGGAGCATCGGAGTCTGCTCCCAAATGGAATCTCTTGGGGCGGCTTTTGCGGCACGGGAGTGCGTAGGGAAGGGAGTAGGATGCAATGTCTTTACTGAGGCGGTTGGAGCGCAAGCACAATCCTCAAACTGCAAAGGGTTCGACCCAGTCTCAGCCACCGGCGGAGACGCCTCCAGCCCGACCAGTGTTGGTGCGCAAAATGGATCCTTTTGTCAAGCTGAAGAGCAAGATCCACGAGGAATTGGTGGCTGCAGTGGATCCGTCTTTACTCAGTGGGGCCGAAGATCCCGGCAAGAAACAAGAACTGGAGCGGAAATTGGCAGAAGTTGTGGAGGAAATCATCGATGGGGAGGCATCTCACCTCACAGGCTCAGAGAGACAGCGTGTCACAACGGATATCATCGATGAAGTGATGGGTTTCGGGCCCATCACGCCTCTGCTGGCTGATCCCAGTATTTCCGAAGTCATGGTCAATGGTCCCAAACAAGTCTATGTGGAACGGGGTGGTCGGTTGGAGACCACTGATGTGGCCTTTCGGGATGATGCCCATGTCATGCATATCATCGAGAAGATCGTGGCCCCCATAGGGCGCAGGATCGATGAGAGCATGCCCATGGTCGATGCTCGTTTGCCGGACGGCTCCCGGGTAAATGCTATTATCCCCCCTCTCAGTCTCAATGGTCCGGTGATTACGATTCGCAAATTCGCGGCTGATCCTTTTTCAGTGGAGGATCTCATTGGATTTGGCACACTTACTCCGGAAATGGCGGAATTCCTGGAAGCCTGTGTCCGGGTGAGGTTGAATCTTGTGGTGTCTGGTGGAACTGGGTCCGGGAAGACGACTCTGCTCAACGTGCTATCGTCCTTTATTCCCACCGATGAACGGATTGTCACCATCGAAGATGCCGCGGAATTGCAGCTTAGGCAAGATCATGTAGTATCCCTGGAGAGTCGCCCCCCGAATATCGAGGGGAGAGGGGCCATCGCTATCCGGGATCTGGTGCGCAATGCTTTGAGAATGCGACCTGATCGCATTGTGGTGGGAGAAGTTCGGGGCGGTGAAGCACTGGACATGCTGCAAGCCATGAATACCGGCCATGATGGTTCTTTGACCACCGGCCATGCCAATACACCCCGGGATATGCTCGCCCGATTGGAGACCATGGTATTGATGGCGGGAATGGAACTGCCGGTTAGGGCCATTCGGGAGCAAATTGCTTCTGCCATTGATATCATCGTCCAGACCACCCGCCTTAGGGATGGCAGTCGCAAGATTGTACAAGTCACCGAGGTGCAGGGCATGGAGGGTGACGTGATTACCCTCCAAGATATCTTTGTCTTTGAACAGCAAGGTGTCGATGAAGATGGCCGGATTATCGGTCGTCTCTTGGCTACAGGGATCCGCCCCAAGTTCATGGATGTCTTGGAGGCTGCCGGAGTTCGGCTAGGCCCTGAGCTTTTCGGCAGCTACTAGAGGGGGAGAGAGTCCCGTGATCTGGGTGCTCATGAGTTTCGCTATCGTAACAGGATCAGCCTATATCATATTGGCCTGGAGGCTAGATACAGCCCGAGTGCAGCGACGGCTAGAGCGAGCCACCCTGGGTAGGGTCGCTTTGGAGCCCAATCCCATGGCTCAAAGAGAATCGGAGCCTGCCAAACGTGGGTTTTGGGCCAGGTGGCAAGGGCGCTGGGGTAAAGCTGGCACCGTCAGTCCCGGTGGCAGTTTGAGTATGCGCTTACATAGGGCAGGAATCCCCCTCAAAGAAGGCGAGTTTCTGGCCTTCAATGCTTTTGCCGGTATCGTCGGTGGGTTAGTGGGAATCATCATTGGCCGGGGGCAACTCTCCACTGTGCTATTGCTGTTCATGACAGGACTTATACTTCCTCAGCTATACATAATGCGGCAGGAAAAGGCTTCCATGGCAGCTCTCAGTGGCCAGATCGCCGATTCCCTAATTCTCATGGCAAATTCCCTGAGAGCCGGCCATAGCTTCCTGCAATCCATGGAGATGGTAGCCAAAGAAATGGCACCTCCCATATCCCGGGAATTTCGCCGGGCCATGCAGGAAATGAACCTGGGGATTCCTGCGGAAAGCGCATTAGCAGCCATGGGCCAACGGGCTGCCAACGAGGATTTAGAGCTCATGATCACGGCAGTTCTGATCCAGAGACAGGTGGGAGGCAACCTAGCGGAAATCTTGGATACCATTGCCGAGACAGTTAGAGAAAGAGTGAGGATTCAAGGGGAAATAAAGACCTTGACGGCCCAAGGACGCATTTCTGGTATCATTATCTCACTTTTGCCCTTGGCTATAGGCGGCTTTATTACAGTTGTCAATCCTGGATATCTCACAACGCTGTTTGAACATCCTTTGGGTAAAGTCATGGTGAGCATTGGCGTCCTCGGCCAGCTAGTGGGAGCTTTGGCCATCCGCAAGATCATTCGCATTGACGTCTAGGACATGGTGTAGAGTCAAACGAACTGCCGCTGGAGAGGAGGGATCTGCATGCTGTTGTTTATTTTGGGACTCATGGCTGGGAGTGTGGCTATGGTTGTTTATCTGACGGCCATGGTTATCTATGCACCCAGGGAAAAAGTGGAACACCGCTTGGGCAGGGTGTTAGGTGACTCTCACCAAAGTGCCGCCATGTCCCTACCTGAAGAACCTTTTTTTCAGAGGGCAATATCGCCCTTCCTCACTGGGATGAGTCGCTGGGTGATGAGGATTACACCAGTGGGCTGGAGCAACTCCCTGCGGCACAAATTGATCTTAGCCGGTAATCCAGGTGGGTTAGAGACCGGCCAGTTTGTGGCTCTGTATCTACTGGTTGTCTGTGGTTTTGCCTTGGCGGCCTTTATCCTGACAATGGGAGCCGACCAGCAGCTCTTGTTCACCAGTGTTGGTCTGGGACTGGGCCTTTTGGTACCAGATTTCTGGCTCAAGCAACGCATTCAGGTTCGCCAGACAGCCATGCGTAAAGCCTTGCCTTCCTTCTTGGACTTGCTCACAGTCAGTGTAGAAGCTGGTCTGGGCTTTGATGCGGGTTTGACTAAAGTAACGGCCCGGGAAGCAGGGCCGTTAGCCGAGGAATTTCAGCGGGTTTTGCAGGAGATCAGGATGGGCAAGCCCCGACGGGACGCACTGAAAGACCTGGGGGGCCGCACTGAGGTGAAGGAATTATCTAGTTTCGTATCTGCCCTAGTCCAGGCAGATCAGCTGGGAGTGAGTATCGGTAATGTCCTGAGAGTCCAGGCCCAGCAGATGCGGCGCTCCCGCCGTCAGCGGGCAGAGGAGGCGGCTATGAAGGCTCCCATCAAAATGCTGTTTCCGCTGGTTTTTTTCATCTTTCCTAGTCTGTTCATAGTTCTCTTGGGTCCGGCAGTTATTCAGATGGTGGAAACCTTCGGTTCGATGATGCGCTGATCCACGGCAATATAGATTATCCCCCCGCCCCCGGTTGTCTATTTCTAATCTTGAGAGATCCCAATAGAAAGGCAGGACCTGCAGTTGAACAGAGCGATAAGATCTCCTATGGTGTTTTTCATGGTCTTTCTACAGCTGCTGGCTCTATCCTTAGTGGGACAAGCTGCGACAATTGCACCGAGCACCATTTCTGGCAATGTGCGCTGGATACCGGAAAACAGCCCCTATATTGTCAATGGAGATGTCATGGTAGCCCGGGGAGCAACTCTTACTATCGCTGCCGGTACTGAAGTGCGTTTTCGGCGGTCCCATAACCCCAAGCCTTACACAAACCGGGGAGTGCTTAGGGTATTGGGTACTTTGAAAGTAGAAGGGAACACCACGGGTAGTGTCTACTTTGGCTTGTATGAAGATGGAGCCATGGGGGATTGGGGTGGAATCTGGATCGATGGTTACAATGGCGGTCGAGTGATGATGGAATATGCCGAAGTGGAAAAAGCCCAACGAGGTATCTATGTCTCCGGGGGTAACCCCATCGTCAAGAAGAGCCGTTTCAGTGCAAACTTGACGGGGATTCATCTGGAGCGGACCACCGACTTCAACCTGGAAGGCAATATCACCAGTGGCAATGATTATGGTTTTTATCTAGACAGTGCCCAGGGGACAGTGCAGAAAAACTCCATAGTGAGCAACTCCTGGGGCATATATTCGTTCCTGTCTCGAGGTGTGACCATCACCCATAATGCCATTAAGAGCAATACCTTTGGCATAGCCATCGATGGGGGTCTGCAGGATGTGATTGAGTACAATGATTTCAGTATTCGCCAGCCCAATGACTATGGGATCTACCTGTTTAGGGGTAAGCCAGCCCGGACGAACTACAACAATTTCTTTTACGATCCCGAGATAGTGCGTAAACCCAGTCAGGTCTTTTGGTATGTATGGAATGATGATAATGCCGGAGAGGTCAATGCTAGTAACAATTGGTGGGATACCATTAAGCCTGAAATCGTTGAAGCCTATATCATGGACAAGCGGGACCGCTCTTATTTGGGATTAGTCAATTATCTGCCCATGGCTCAAAGACCCATTAGTGGTACTGCCGATGATATCGGGGCACCGGTGGTCAGTATCGATTCCATGCGTCCCTTTTCGCCTGTGGCCAGTGGAAAGATGGTTGCCACCTATGTTCTCTCTGAGACCGTTGAATCACTGAGGGTGGATGTTGTCGATATAAACGGACTGATGGGGCCGAAGTCTGGCGTTCTATTCACATACGAGGAAAGAGGCGCCGGAGATCCTAAACTGCTGCAGGATGGTCAACACAATTGGGAATGGGACGGGCGCTTGCCCGGTGATCGGCAGTGGGTCGATGGCACATACCGGATGGAAATGGTGGCTATGGACAAGGAAGTGCCGGGGCTAGCCAGTGAAACAGCGGGGACTCGGCTGATAGTGGACAGCATTCCTCCTGTCTTAACCATCGACTTCCCCGACCCCGGTTACACTCTCCATGACAATACCCTGACTGTTCGAGGTACGGTGGAGGATGCCAACCTCATCGGTGGATTTGTCCTGGTGAGGGAAACGATTTCAGGAGCCGGCGGGCGAGCTACCCTAGATGGGAATAGCTGGCAGTTTTGGCTTTCCCGGTTACGGGAAGGGTTCAATGAGCTTTTGGTGATGGCCTTTGATGGTGCGGATAATATGACCCAGAAAACAGTGGGCTTGATCTATGACCCAATCTTGGATCTGAGAGTCACTAGCCCTACCAATGTTAATTCCCAGGTGATCCAGGGGACCATCAGGGAGTATTTTCTGGAAGAAATTGGCAGTGTAGTGGTGGAATCTGCTGATGGTGGACGCTATGCCACCCGCCGAGAAGGCGCTGAATTCAGCACACTAGAACCGGTGCCACTATCACTGGGGGAGAATCTGATCAAGGCCATTGCCTATGATCGTGATGGTGGGCAAAAAGGCAGTGTGACCGCGGTGATTGAATATGACCCCTTGTACGATATTGTGGTGACAGGCAATTTTGCTCCGGGGCTGCAGATGGTATCTGTGCCTTTGCAACCCTTTGATGACGATCCTACTAAGATTTTTGAGCCGCCCCTGGCTCGGTGGAGATCGGGAGCTATAGGTGGTGAAGTGGGTTACATCTATGAAGGGCAAGATTTGGATCGGGTTAACCCCTACCGGGGCTATTGGTGGAAACCGGCTATAGCTAAGTCCAGACCAGTCAGGGGCAAGGCGTATGATCCTGCCCGAGGGTTTGAATTCCCCCTGGAGATGGGGTGGAATCAAATCGGATGTCCTTTCCTAGAGCCTGTGCAATGGGAAAAGGTCAAATTTTCCGTGGACCAGGGTCGTTCTCTTTCCTTGCAGGAGGCTGTCGGGGAAGGCTGGCTCTCCCGGGGCCTATGGGGCTACCGAGATGGTGGCTATGTCCCCAGTAGCACACTCTCACCTTGGTCTGGCTATTGGGTATTGGCACGGCGGAAACTGCAGGTAGTGATCCCACCGGAGGCAGTGGAGATGACATCTGGCAGCAGAAGTATTCTGTCGGCTGATCAGGGTTGGGGGGCCGGGGTTGATGGTTGGCGCATGCAGCTGTCCTTGGTGGCGGGGGATCTGCAAGATCGATACAACTACTTAGGCGTAGTACCGGGGATTGGTCCGGGTTTTGATCCTAGGTACGATCTAGAGAAGCCCCCTCCCGTTGGAGGACCGACTCTATGGTTCAGCCCTAGCCCCAGCAAACAGGTGATCAGAGCACCGGGGGCCACAACCAGTGTGGAAGTTACACCTCAGGCAGATCTCCATGATCTTGGTTCTTCTGGTGATTTAACTGGGAGTGCTCAGGGGAAGAGCGGAACAGCTAGTGGACGAGGGGTGCAAGGGCTGCGTCTGGCAGCTGATTACCGAGGTCCTAATCAGTCTCTCGTTTGGGATGTCTATTTGGACAACGGCTCCGACGCGGAGAGTCTTACCTTAAGCTGGAATGGGAATTGGGATGTCACCCAGTGGCAGATCGCCCTGTTGGATCCGGCCACAGGCAGTAAAGTGCCCCTGGGCATCCATGGCACCAGGAGCTTAACTTTGTCCCCGGGGGAGATCAAGCATATGCAGATCGAGGCGGTTTGGGAAGCGGCGGAGCTGGCTTTGTCCGAAGTGCTGCCTTACCCCAATCCTTGGGATATGTCCCGGCCCCTTAAACTTGCCTTTACCCTCAATCAGGGGGCTTCGGTGGAGGCTCGCATTTACGATGTGGCCGGCAATCTGGTGCGGATTCTATCGGCAGGAAGGCAGGAGGCCGGTCGCCATTATCTAGAGTGGGATGGCCGCAATGGTCGGGGTCGGATCGCGGCCAATGGTCTTTATTTCTACCAAGTAACTGCCCATCACATTGATGGTCGGGGCAAAAGTGTCAAGGTCCAAGGGCGGCTGGCGATTCTGCGGTAAGAGACTCTGCCTGGAAAGGAAGGGAACCATGGTAAGCAGCAGGAAGGTGCTCTTCATAGTGCTGGGATTTCTGGCAGTCGTCATCTCCGGTTGCTCATCTGGCGGTGGGGGTGGGGTGGTTTTGTCCAGCATTTCCGGCGAGGTTAGCTACGAGGATCTCTGGGGACAACCAGCGGCCCCCGATGGCGTAATAGTTGGGATCGTCGGTAGCAGCCAGTGGGATACGACTGTGAGTCATGCAACAGGAGCGTACAAGATTGACGGTATCCCCGTGGGCTCCTATCAAGTGGTAGTCAAGGGAGTCATGAATTTGCCTTCTGATACAACTTTTCTAGCAGAACCAGCTGCTGGTTGGCGTATTCAGGTGGAAAGCAGGATCCCCTGGGTTGGATTTGATTTTAGCATTATCACCCTGCCGACACCACCCCAGCTATGATGTGAGGGCAGACAGCAAGGGAGGGAGATAGCAATGGAAAGCCAGTGGGTGAGTGTGATTAACCAAACTAGAGGCACTACGTTGGGAAGACGGGTGCAAAGAGCTGATTCTTTTTGGACTAGAGCTAAAGGGCTCTTGGGCAGGCGAGGACTGTCTCCTGGTGAAGGTCTTCT
>DAIQRD010000110.1:0-7579 GCA_036786445.1 Bacillota bacterium | reverse complement strand
AGTGTGGCTTGGATATTCACCGAGATGTCAACGCCGCTATCAATATTCTAAAACGTTCAGGCCTGGGCGGGGCCATCGGGGATAGTCCGGCAGTAGCAGGCTAGATGAACCGAGAAGCCTCGGACTTCAGTCCGGGGAGTCGTCACATTGACCGTTTTTGATATTAGCAGTTGTAGCTTCGGCCCCATCGATTTTGGCAGTTTTAACTGAATCATTGAGAGACCCCAAGGATACATAACCTATGGCATACTTATTTCCGGCAACAGTCATCATCGCAACAGATGTACTATTGGTGATGATGGCCTCAACAGTAGTGTAATCCACCTTGTTGCCAGTCTGATCCTTTTGCTCAACACCAAAGAGCTCAGTGAATGCACCCCGTGTACCGGAACCGGCCTCCCGAGATATGACGGTGATTTCCTGGGAATGGTCGAATGCGTTTTTGTTAGCGGCGCTTAGTGCAACCGTGGCTCCCACCAGTACCACCAAGAGACCGATCCCTATCAGTTTCTTCATGTTGCAGCCTCTCCTTTTTCTTGTACATCATATATCTGCAATTCCCATGATAGAGGATCAATGTTAAATCCAAAGGCGGGCTAATGTAAAGTGTAGATGAAGTTCGTGAAGGAAATCCTTTGGAAGTGACCTGTGTCACTTGCATCATTATGCAGCAGGCAGGTATAATTGTAGTCACATACCAACTGCTGCCGATATGGGGAAAGTGGGGATAGTAATATTACAGTTGGAGTTTTTGGATGTGGAATATGGCATCAATGCTCGCAATCTTCCTGGTGACACCAGCCAAGACCAAGTGAAGAAGGCTCTAGATGTGGCCTGGCAGCGTTTGGCCCGCAAGAAGTTGTGTGTTAACAAAACCGTAAACGCCGGATTCTTCGGTCGATGCAGGGGAAACAAGGAGATTGTCGAAACAAGAACCAGGGAAACCGTGGTTCTTCTTCGGTTTTCCAGATTATTGTAGGTGGAGGGAAATAGTTTGAAGGATAAGACCTTATGGCATGAATACCTTGAGCAAGCATGCCAGCGGCAGATCCGAGCCCGGGTACTTGCTGCCTTTAATACGAACATAGATGCGATAGTACATGTGACCGGTGAACTTATGGATAGTATAGGTGCCAAGGACAAGTCCATCTCCTGGGACAAGGTGGAGAAGGGTAGTGCCGAAGCCATCAGTGCTATTAACACCAAAGAGGATCTCTTGATAGTCCTGAAGGACTGTCTTGGTGGCGGCAAGTCTTTCCATATAGTTTTGGAAAATCTATCACTCCTTGACTGGCTTGATGATTACTTTGTCGGTGCCCGAGAGAACATGGGTGGGCAAGCTGGGATCATCGCTAATCAGATGGCGAGTCTTGGGGCACAGTCCATTGTTTACACTCCTTTACTTTCACCTAAGCAAGGCCGTTTGTTTGTGGATGGAGTAACGACCCCGTTAGTACAAGGTAACCAGGCGGAGATCAAGCCGGTCCCCGAGGCTGTAAGGCGAGATGATGAGACTAAGATTAACTGGATTTTTGAGTATGCCAAGGGTGAGACTGTCCGCTTTGGCAAAGAAGTGGTGATTACTCCTAGGGCTAATCGAGTGATTCTGGCTACCCGGCCCAAGGGTTCGGTTATGTCCTTTGATAAGGCCATTCGGGATCATTTGCCCAAATTGGGTAAGAGCATTGATGTAGCTTTCATGGCGGGCTATCACTATGCGGAGCCAATGAATGTTGATGGACGTACCTTTGAGGAATTCATGGGGGACTCAGTGGCCGACTTGCATGCCCTAAAAGAGGACAACCCTGATTTGGTCGCCCACTTTGAATATGTGCCCATGAAAAGGCCAGAGCTTGAGCCGAAGATGCTACAGGCAATTTGCCAAGAGATCAAGAGTTTCGGAATTAACGAAAATGAGATTAAGCGGGTGCTGCGGGAATACGGCTATGAAGAGGAAATGGAAGAGATTGAGCGCCATGAGCGGGCCTACTCGCTATACAAAGGGGCTCTGCGGCTCTTTGGGCATATGGAACTGGATCGTATCCATGTGCACAACCTCGGGTACTATGTAATGATCCTTAGCAAACCATATCCGGTATCCATGGTAGAAGTGCGGCAGTCCTGTTTGTTTGCCTCAGCGGTGAATGCTATGAAAGCCAAGTATGGTGGATACGTTCAGCGAGAGCAGCTAGCCGAAGCAGCTGAGCTACCCCTATCTGATATTGGCTTTGCGCAGCTAGAAGGTATGGTGGAGGAGTTGAAAAAGGAACATCCCCGGGCAGAGGCTCTCGTGACTGATGGGTATCTTGAATTTGCCGATCATTACCTGGTGGTTACACCGGCCCACATAGTGCCAAATCCAGTTAGCACCGTGGGGATGGGTGATACTATTTCATCTTCTTCATATGCGGCCGAATTAGCCGGCTGATTTTTCTGCTTGTGGTGCTTGACAGTGGCCAGCACCTTGGGTATAATGAATCTAACTTAAACAAGAGGCGATGAAGGGAAGAGTAAGCGGACTTTGGATCTAAGAGAGCCGCGTAGGGTGAAAAGCGGTATCCAATGAAGCTGAAGGCCATCCCTGAGCTGTGCCCGAATAGTCTATAGAGTAGACTGGTAAGGGATCACCGGAGATGCAACTCCGTTAACAACGATGCTAACCTAGCATCATGAGGCCAGTACCGTAAGGTATTGGTGAAAATGGGTGGTAACACGGACCTCCGTCCCATATGGGACGGGGGTTTTTGGTATCTTAGACAACATAAATAGCTGCGATGATGGGGATTAAGACTTCTTTAGGCTTTATAGAGAGGAACCGGCGGTGGAAAGGTTCTAGGTCGGGAAGTTAGGCCCCCCCCGGAGCTGTCTGTCAAGGCATCAGCTGAAAACAGACCGGTGGCCCACCGTTAGTGGGGTACCCTGGCGGATTTTCTGTGACTTCACTGGGCAAACCTGTGAAGTGCTGGATCAGGGGCAGAGGGGCCGAGTAATCTCGGCAACAAGAGTGGTACCGCGGTCATCCCGTCTCTATTAGGGGGCGGGTTTTTTTGCACCCAAAAACAGGTTGAGTTGGTCTCGCAATGTGTCAGCTAGAAAGAAGGAGCTGTGAGAAGATGTTAGAGATGGAGCGCTATTATGCCAAACGAGTCGAGGAAATGCGGGGTTCGGATATTCGAGATGCTTTTAAGCTAACAGAAGAGCCGGGGATTATCTCCTTTGCCGGTGGATTTCCTGCACCAGAGTCATTTCCTGTGCCACTGATAGAAGGGCTCTTACAGGGACTCTTTGAGGAGGACTACTCAGGACTCCAATACGGTCCGACCGAAGGGTTGGAAGAGTTGCGCTATGAGATTGCGCTAAGAATGCGGGCCGATGGGGTGGATTGTACAACAGACAATATCCTAATTACCAATGGTTCACAGCAGGCCCTGGATCTCATCTGTAAGGTCATGCTCGATCCCGGTGACATTGTCTTGGTAGAGCAGCCTGGGTATATTGGGGGTCTTAATGCTATTGGCAACTATCAAGGTAGCAAGATCGGAATCCCTATGGATGAAGATGGGCTAAGAATTGACGTCTTGGCCAATCGGCTCAAAGAAATGGCTGCCAAAGATCAGCACCCCAAGTTCATCTATACTGTAACCAACTTTCATAACCCTACAGGGGTGACACTCTCAACTAGTAGGAGGCAGGGGCTCCTTCAGCTTGCCCAGGAGTATGATTTTCTCATCCTAGAGGATAACCCCTATGGGCTCATCTCCTTTGGACAAGATGCACTGCCTCACATCAAGACCATGGATGATGAGGGACGGGTTATCTATCTAGGCTCCTTTTCTAAGATCTTGACACCGGGAGTGAGGGTGGGGTGGGTCACAGCAAGCCAGCCTCTCATTCGCCAACTGACTATTGCTAAGCAAGGGACAGACCTTTGCTCAAGCACCCTGGGGATGAAGCTGGTGCTGGAGAGCATTCGCAGTGGAGAGCTAGAGGCTCATATAGAGTCCCTGCGTATCCTTTATCGACGGCGAAGGGATCTAATGCTCCAGGCACTCTCTACCTATATGCCAGCAGAAGTTCATTGGACTAGGCCTTCCGGCGGGTTTTTCATCTGGCTGCGGCTACCTTCGTATATTGACACCAAAGCTATGCTACCCTTTGCAGTGTCCGAAGAGAAGGTTGCCTATGTTAGTGGGAAAGGGTTCCATGTGGATGACTCAGGTCACAATACCATTAGGTTAGCTTACAGCGAAGCTTCTGAGACCGACATTGAAGAAGGTATCCGCCGCCTAGCCAAGGCCATTCATCGCCGTATCGAGGCAGCGATGTAACCTACCCAATCTTGGCCCTGTAGAAGGATCTGGATGCTTTCTACAGAATGCTCTTAACAATGGGCGGCTGTGATTGGCCCAACCTGTTGTGGGGGTAATGGAAATATGCGAGCATTGATCTTGTATAGTAAACAGGGACGCTTAGGAGAACTAGCCAAGGGGCTTTCCGGTGTTCTAAAGAAAGGCAATTGCCAAGTGCAACTCATGGAAGCTGAGTCCGACTCGAGTAGTCCGATTTCCGGAGCACCCTATGATCTGGTTATTCTCGGAAGCCCCACCTTAGGCTTCTTTGGCGGCAAGATTGCCGATGATCTAGTGACAGCATCCAGCCGGTTAACCCGCCTGGAAGGCAAAAAGGCCGCTGCCTTCGTGAGCACCAAGCTATTTGGTGCGGGAAAATCCTTGAAGGCAGTTATGGCGCTCTTGGAAAAGCAGGGGGCCATGGTGGAGGATTTCGCTGCTTTACACGGCCAGCAGGATTTAGAGAGTTTTGGCCAAAGACTCCTTAAATTGCTGAATCGCTAGATATCCAAGCAGGTCCCGGAATGGGTAAAAGGATGACAGAACAAGGGAGCCACCCTAATGAGAGCCGGGGATTGGTGGCCAGTATGAGAAAAGTTAGCGAGGCGAACACCTCTACGAAATTCCACATGAAATTATGGGAGGGGGGAGCCCTGTCACCATGGCTGGCAGGGCCTTTCTATGAGAAGTGATCTTGTCACAAAGGGTCTGGAGAGAGCACCTCACCGGTCTTTATTTAAGGCCATGGGATATACTGATGATGAGCTGAATCGACCTATCATAGGTATTGCTAATGCCGCCAGTAGTCTTATTCCCGGCCATATCGATCTGGACAAGATTTGCGAGGCAGTTGCAGCGGGTATTCGAATGAATGGTGGTACTCCGGTGAGTTTCGGTACTATTGGAGTGTGTGACGGTATTGCCATGGGTCACGCCGGTATGCGCTACTCCTTGGCTAGCCGTGAACTGATTGCCGACTCAGTGGAAGTCATGGCTGAGGCCCACGCCCTCGATGGCTTGGTTCTAGTACCCAATTGTGACAAGATCGTACCAGGGATGCTAATGGCCGCCGCTAGAGTGAATATCCCGTCTATCCTGATCAGTGGAGGGCCAATGTTAGCAGGTCGCTATCAGGGGGAAGCTATTGATCTAAACACCGTCTTTGAAGGTGTTGGCGCGGTCCAGGCTGGGAAGATGTCCCTTGATGAGCTGGCTGAGATGGAAGAGGCAGCTTGCCCCGGTTGTGGTAGCTGTGCAGGAATGTTTACCGCTAACTCCATGAACTGTATGGCTGAGGTTCTGGGTCTTGCCCTTCCTGGCAATGGCACTATCTTGGCAGTTAGTGCGGCCCGCATTCGCCTAGCGAAAGCGGCCGGAATGCAGATTATGCGGCTAGTGGAGGCAGGGCTTACGCCCCGCCAGATCCTTACTCCCCTGGCCTTTCGCAACGCCCTGACGGTGGATATGGCCCTGGGCTGTTCCACCAATACAGTGTTGCATTTGCCGGCCATTGCCTATGAGGCGGGGATTGAATTATCTTTGGAGATGGTAAATGAGATCAGTGAGACAACTCCTCAGCTTTGCCATCTGCGTCCGGGTGGGGAGCATCATGTGCAAGACCTGGATGAGGCTGGTGGGGTCTTGGCAGTCATGCAGGCATTAGCGGCAGCGGGGCTGTTGGATTTAACTGGGCCGACGGTTACTCTTCAGACAGTAGGAGGTAATGTCCAAAAGGCACGGTTGCAAAGGCCAGATGTAATCCGCTCTTGCCAAGAGCCATATGCCCCAAAAGGTGGTCTGGCTGTCCTCTGGGGCAACCTTGCCCCCCAAGGCGCGGTGGTCAAGCAAGGAGCAGTGCGGCCCGAAATGTTAAGGCATACTGGTCCTGCCCGGGTTTTCGATGGGGAAGAGGCTGCAGTAGATGCCATCTTAAATGGCCGAATTGAGCCTGGTGATGTGATTGTGATTCGCTATGAGGGCCCCAAGGGGGGGCCGGGGATGAGGGAAATGCTAACCCCTACTTCAGCGGTGGTAGGTATGGGGCTGGATAGCTCGGTAGCCTTGATTACCGATGGACGGTTTTCGGGTGCGACCCGGGGCGCGGCCATTGGGCATATCTCTCCAGAAGCCGCAGAGGGAGGCCCTATCGCCTTGATCAAAGAAGGGGATCTGATTAAGATCGATATCCCCGGCCATAGATTGGAGCTTTTGGTGCCTGAGGCTGAGCTAGAAGAGCGAAGGGATAGTTGGCAGCCCGTAACTCGAAAGGTAGAGGGCTACCTAAGACGCTATGCGAAGCTAGTAACTTCAGCAGCCACCGGGGCGATTTTGGAGGGTTGATGCCATGGTTGTAGATGCCGCAAGCTGGTGTGGGACGGTAGGTTAGTGTGGGACAATTATGATGGGTCTCTACGGAAATGTGATGGGGAGGTGCCCTTGATGGAAGACCTAGTGGAAGTGGGTCAATATGATAGTGTGATAGCCGCGGATCTAGCTAAGGCAAGTTTGGAATCATCCGGTATTCAAGCTATATTGATCAATAAGGGCATTGCCCAGATATACCCTGGGGCAACATATGCTTTTGGTGGGATTCGGCTAATGGTTAGGGCAGAGGATGCCCAGGCAGCCACTGAGATCTTGTCTCTGAAGGATGAGCCAAACTAAAGGTTCTTGGGGTGGCTGCGGGACATATTTTGCTGTTGGATTAACTAAAGACCCGAGTTAGATTCACCACAAGGTCGGGAAATACCTGTGAATTGGCTTTTCCCGGTGGCCTATAGACCATTTGCTTTTCAAGAGATCCGTCCTGAAAGCTATGCACGAAAACCAATTGTTCATCGGGATCGACTACCCAGTACTCGGCGACACCACAGGACATGTATAGGTCATACTTCTTTATAAGGTCTATCCTGGCGGTGCCTTCTGACAAGATTTCCACCACCAGTGTAGGCACCCCTGTGTAATACCCATCCTCACCTAAATGTTCATCAAGATCGCAGATAATCATGACGTCGGGCTGAACCACATTGATCTGGCCGGTAGGTCTTACGAGTGTGATATCGTAAGGAGCCGAAAAGGGTCTGCATTTTCCTCCCTGAGACCAGACGTAAAACTGCCCGACGATCTCGGTGTGAGCAATTTGGTGTGGGGTCTTAGGTGAGGCCTGCAAATAGACCTGCCCATCAATATACTCATACCTCGCTTCTGTGTTCTTGGTTAGTTCGACAAAC
>DAIQRD010000109.1:0-7583 GCA_036786445.1 Bacillota bacterium | reverse complement strand
AATGGGAGATGAAACCTCAAAACGATCTCCCCTAATTCTTAGTATACGAGGAGTGGTCTCTATGACAGCGATGCTCGGCAGACTAAAATGCGGATAGGCTCAGGCAGCCTATCCGCATCCCCTGTTCATGGAGCCTATAGCTGACTCCACCTCGGGTTGATCATATCAACCACCTCCTCGTCGGGACCAACATGAGCCTGATCCCAATGCTAGCTTACCAGAAGCTATCAGCCTTGGTGTGCCAAGTCCTAATCGGAACCGTTCTTTCCCTCAACTCTACGGACGATTTTCCGAATACTATCATAGCTGAGGTAATACGCTTCCATCAGAATATGGATACGCTCTCCGGCGGCATACCGATGGCGAATCTCCTGGTTGCGCAATGCCAGCTTTCGCTTGGTACCATTGCGCTGTCCCCATCCAGCCCGATCTTCTGATCCCTTTGGAATGTAGAGTTCTTGTCCTTGGACATATTCCTGAACCTGGCGGAGGAGACAGGGTGGCAAGACATCTTCAGCATTCAGATACATGGGCCAACATCCCCCTGTGAGTTCTTTCCCGTTGGCCCCCACTAGACTGCTACAGCGCAGCCCTCCAGTGATGGATACCATCCATCAACTCATCCTCGGCGGGCCAATCATTTCCGATTTCAGCTCGAACCAAACAGCGAGAGCATCCCACTCTGGCCCACCTCCTTTCTGCAGGTATATTCGTAGTTTTACTTATACCCTATGCGGACTTCTCCTGCACGACAACTCGCTTCCGAACTGTTTTTTCCGGTTCTGAGCCGAGCCATCTATCCCCTCAACCAGACATAGGGATCATGTACCCTTCCTTTGGGGCGGTGTTTTCTTCACACCCATCTGAGCAGGAAGAGTATCTTGTGACCGAGTAGATAGACAATGGGAGTAATGCATTGACGGAACTGCATAAGAGGAGCTGATTTTGGTGTTCAACTATCTACAACCTTTTCCATCACGGAGAAGTCCAGTTATGGGAAGAAATGGAGCTGTGTCTACCAGCCATCCACTAGCTGCTCAGGTAGGTATTCAGGTGCTTGCTGACGGGGGCAACGCAATCGATGCGGCCGTAGCAGTAGCTGCAGCCCTAACCGTGCTAGAGCCCACATCGAATGGGCTGGGAAGTGACGCATTTGCCATCGTCTGGGACGGAGACAAGCTCCATGGGCTGAATGCATCTGGGCGATCCCCAAAAGCATTGAGCCTAGACGAGCTGAAGGCCCATTCTGAACTGCGCAATGGCAAGCAGAGGGTGCCATTAACCGGTTGGTTGCCAGTCACCACGCCGGGGGCTGTGTCTGCCTGGACAGCTTTGACCGAAAGGTTTGGCTCCATGCCGTTATCTCGGCTAGTTGAGCCAGCAGCGAAGTACGCAGAGGAAGGGCATCCCGTACCGCCGACTACCGCCCATTATTGGAGTTTCTCAGAAAAGCGTTTTCCTGACCGAGAGGATTTCTGGGCTACTTTCATGCCCAGCGGTCGGGCCCCTCGAGCAGGCGAGATCTTTGCTTGTCCTGAACAGGCCACAACTCTTCGGTTAATCGGAGAGTCCAATGGTGAGGCTTTCTACCGAGGAGATCTAGCTGATGCCATTGTCAAGCACGCGTCAGAAACCGGCGGCTACCTAACCAAGGCAGACTTGGCCGAGCACCAACCGGAGTGGGTGGATCTTATTTCAACCAATTATCGAGGGTATGATGTCTGGGAGATTCCCCCCAACGGACAGGGGATCACAGCGCTGATCGCCCTAAACATCTTAGAAGGATTTGAGATGGATAGGTATCCCCAACTAGGCAGCGCCAGATTGCATCTAGTGATTGAGGCTTTGAAATTGGCGTTTGCTGATACCCATCGATATGTCGCCGATCCGCAGCTTGCGAAGGTGCCCACCCAAGGCTTGTTAAGCAAAGCATATGCCCAAGAAAGACGCAACCTAATTGATCCCAATCGAGCTATGCCTGGTGCAGAACCTGGCGATCCGCTAGGAGATACTGTTTATCTTTGCACAGCTGATAGGGATGGCCGAATGGTTTCCTTTATCCAGTCCAATTACATGGGATTTGGTTCTGGTATCGTAGTTCCAGGCACCGGGATCACCCTGCAAAACAGAGGGTGTGGATTCAGTCTTGAGGAAGACCACCCTAATGTGTACGCACCTAGCAAGCGACCTTATCACACTATCATCCCTAGTTTCATTACTAAGGATGGGATTCCTCTGGCCGCTTATGGAGTGATGGGTGGAGATATGCAGCCTCAGGGGCATATGCAGGTCATCAGCAGTATTGTTGACTATGGTCTAAATCCCCAGGCTGCCATGGATGCTCCCCGAATACGAGTACTAGATGACGGCGGTGTATCCATGGAGCCCACTATTAACCCTGAAGTCGTGCGAGAACTAGCCAAGTTAGGCCATGCTGTCCGAATCGATGCGGAAAGGGCTGGGTTTGGAGGGGGCCAGATGATCTGGCGGAATCCCGAGACCGGGGTCTACATCGCCGGCTCAGAGCCTCGCCAGGATGGGCAGGCATTGGCTTTGTAGGCACCCTTGCCTTCAGCTAGTGGTTGATGTCAACCTCAGTTCGAGGCTTTCACTCTAAGAAGGCAGTCCATGCGGGCGGACGTAAAAAGACCAGGCAGCCAAGTTAAGGCAGCCCGGTCTTTTTTCATGGAGTAGAAAGCTCTCTACTTTATATCAACAGGATACAGTTCCCAGTCAGCAGTTGGACTCATGTCTAGACCAACTATATTAGCACCCATGGCTATGACGTTTACCTGATGCCAAAGGGGTACCCAAGCCACATCCTTGACAAGGTATTCATTGACTGCATGGAGCAGCTCCAGGCGCTTCTCTTGATCAGTGGTGTTCATGGTCAGATAGATAAGTCTGTCTGCTTCAGCATTTCTATAGAAAGTACGATTAGACGATCCAGCGTTAGAACTGTGGAGGTTCGGAAAAGCTAACCCGCCACCATCTTGGGTTAGATTAGACCAGCCTAAGAGGAACATATCCTGCTCACCATTGCGAGTAGCTGTCAAATATGCTGCCCAGTCAAGCACCTTAATCTCGGCATCAATGCCGATCTTCTTGACTTGAGCCTGTAGAATCTGGGCATCTCTTACGTAGTTATCCGACGCGTTAGTTGTCCAGATTACCGTCTTGAAGCCATTGGGGAATCCTGCTTCCGCCAATAGCTCTTTCCCTTTAGCTGGATCATAGGGGTATCCAGCCTTCTCAATCTCTGGCTTGTAACCAAATACTTGGGGCCCGATAATACCTGCTGACTTGATGCCCAGCCCGTCCATGGTAGAAACGATGTCATCTGTGTTGACAGCATGGGCAATAGCTTGACGAACTAGCAGGTTATCAAAGGGCTCTTTATCGAAGTTGACGCTAACGTAGCGGAGTGGAGTACCCGGGCTTTTGACAACTTTGATATCCGGATTGAACTCCAGCCGAGGCAATTGCTCCGGTGGGATACTATCGATAAAATCAACCTCACCAGTCTCCAACATTGCTACCCGGGTAGCAGCTTCGGGAATTACTCGAAAGACGATTTCATCGATTTTTGCAGGACCACGCCAATAATCATCAAAACGAACCATGGTCAGTGAATCACCGGAGACCATGTTCTTGAATTTGAATGGGCCGGTACCTACAGGGTTTTTCATCAGGTTCCCATATTTCTTGACCGCAGCTGGGCTAATAATCGCCGAGTTGTCATGCGTCAGGTTGGCAAGGAACAGGCCGTCTGGTGTGTGGGTCTTGATCACAAGGGTGTATTCATCTTGAACCTCAACAGAGGCAACGGAAGCCAATAGACTGGCCCGAGGAGCAGCAACCTCCGGATCCACAAGGCGGTCAAAAGTGAACTTCACTGCTGCGGCGTTGAAGTCAGTACCATCATGAAACTTAACCCCTTGACGAAGTTTGATTACCCAGGTTAGATCATCTGGAGTCTCATATGACACAGCCAACCTCGGCTCAATCTCATTAGTCTTAGGATTGCGTGTGAATAGGGTCTCATACATTTGCCCCATGGCGGCTGACGACGCTGAGTCGTTAGTCAGGATGGGCGAAAGGCCAGCGACTTCGGCTGCTTGGCCATAGGTCAAGACCTTTTTTGCCATAGCCCCACCCGTAGTTCCCAGAAGCACTAAGGCCAATACAGTAACTAGCACAACGGACTTCTTCATTCTCACCTGCATTCATCCCCTCTGATTCGTTTTTTGCTTACTATATTGCATTATGGCGAATTTCTTCGCCCTTTTGCCTAGAGCTAGTCTAGAAAGCACACTCTTGCAGCGGACTCCTAGATGTCTTTCACACTAGGATCAAGAGCATCCCGCAACCCATCTCCCAATAGGTTAAAGCCGAATACCACAAGCATGATGGCAAGTCCCGGAACAGTTGCGATATGAGGAGCATTATAGAGAAATGAACGGCCCTCGGCAATCATAGCACCCCATTCAGGGATAGGAGGCTGTGCGCCTAACCCCAAGAAACTCAAGGTGGCAGCAGACATAATTGATGAAGCAATCCGCATGGTTGCGTATACGATCACAGGAGCCAGACAGTTCGGGAGAATATGTTTGAACAGAATTCTGTGATCCCGACACCCGATCGCTTGAGTTGCAATGATATACTCTCTATCCTTAATGGCCAGGACTTGCCCCCGCACAATGCGAGCAAAGGTAGGTATGGACCATATACCAATGGCAATTACTACGTTCCACATCCCAGGTCCCAGTGCTGCTACAATGGCGATTGCCAGGAGCACACCGGGAAAAGCCAACATTACGTCGATAACCCGCATAATCAGATTATCCAGCCGCCGGTAGTAACCAGCTACAAGTCCTAAAGTCACACCGAAGACAAGTCCTAGAGTTACAGAAGATAACCCTACAACAAGGGAAATTCGAGACCCATAGAGGATCCGACTTAGCATGTCTCGGCCAAAACTATCAGTACCGAGGGGATGTCCCTCCGTCCCAATTGGTTTGAAGCGCATCATCAGATCCTGTTCGTACGGATCATAGGGTGCTATCCAATTGGCGGACACTGAAGCTAAAAGCAAAAGTATGAGTACGCCAAGGCCGAACATAGCTGGTTTATTGCGCTTTAGGCGGTGCCAAGCTCTACGCCACTGGGATTGCACAGCTCGGTTTTCAAATGCGACATTGTCTTGTTGCAGCGAACCCTGTGTGGACATGGCTAGATCACCTCCTTAATCGTAACGAATTCTCGGATCCAGTAGTGCGTAAGTTAAGTCGACCAGCAAATTGATGAGTACGAATGTCGTGGCTACAAGCAGAACCGCCCCTTGCACGACAGGGAAGTCCCGTGAAGTAATAGCTCGTACCATCATTCGTCCAACACCATTGATGGCAAATACCGACTCTGTAACAACAGTACCACCAAGTAGGCCTCCAAAGTTGAGACCCATAACTGTGATAACTGGAACCATGGCATTCCTGAGAACGTGTTTACCAATGGTTATGAACTGACTCAAACCCTTGGCTCTGGCAGTTCGTATATAATCCTCTTTCATCACCTCAAGTATTGAGGATCTGGTGATACGAGCAATCAAGGCCGAAGTCCCGATACCCAATGTCACTGCCGGTAGGACTAGCTGCTTTACTCCTAGAAGGGTCCACCACTCACCGTTATAGCCGGCCACAGGTAGCCACCGCAGTCGCACCGCAAAGACCAGCATGAACATAAGGCCTAACCAAAAGCTTGGCAATGATATGCCCAAGAGTGCTCCAATCATACTGAGCGAATCAAAAACCGAACCTTTTTTCACCGCAGATACGATTCCAGCACTGAGTCCGATCAATGATGCAACGATCATCGCTGCCACAGACAGTGCCAACGTGTTAGGAAATCGAGTCCCTAGCATCTCTGTAACAGACTCCCCCGATTGCACTGACTCACCAAGGTCCCCTCTAAGGATACCGCTGACGAATCTCCAATATTGCACCCACACTGGATCATCTAGTCCTAACTTTGCCCGTAATGCGGCGATGTCTGAAGCGCTAGCAGTAGGACCGGCAAGGATCTCTGCTGGATCTCCAGGGGCGATATGCATTACCAAGAAAACTACAATAGATATCCCGATAAGGACTGGCAGTAGCATCAACAACCGCCGTTGAATATAAGCTAGCATTAGTTCTCACCTCTTGCTTTTTGGACTATCACGACTTGGGTGCAGTGTAGTAGGGTAGCGAATATTGATTATGCAATCGCGAGACGCAACGGAGTAGTACATCAGGCTTAGGTACTAGTTCTGTATATTTTACCACCTTCTAGACCTGGATGGAAGGGTAAACAGCGGAAAAATACCATGTATACGGGAATACAAGGCGAAGTTCAGCGACATACAGAGATGTTTGTGCGGAATCGTACAATGTCTAGCGATTTCTCTGAATCTTTTTCCAGGAGAATATTCGGAATCACACCACCGAGCTAAGGCCGGTAGACACACGAGATGAATTGCCCCGGGCAATCATGGGGCCGAAATGCGGCTAACGGGGTTCCTTCGCTATTGGGCCAACTATTGCATTCCTAATACTCACTAGGTCATCAGGCTCTAGGATAATCTGACAGCCCCTCGCACCAGCGGAAATGGAAATCCTCTCTTTCGCCGTCACGCTCTCATTTATGTAGAGCGGATAATCTTTCTTGCAGCCGATGGGAGATACGCCGCCGCGAACATACCCGGTTAGCGGCAGGATTTCCTTCAAAGGTATGGACTCAGCTTTCTTGTCGCCGCTCACTTGCGCTAGCTTTTTCATGTCCACTTCTGCATCTCCCGGGATACATACAAGCATGACACCTGTTTTATCTCCCCGACAGACGATGGTCTTGTAGAGCATATCTATGGGGATACCACTGACCTCGGCAACATGGAGCGCCGAAAGATCTTCGCTATCCATTTCGTACTCCAGTGTCTCATGGGGAATACCGAGCTTTTCCAAGTAGCGAATAGCGTTGGTTTTGCCGCCTTTTTTCATCGCCCTCACTCCTGTAAGTCTCCACTGAATAGTTGAACCTGCCAAATAGATTCTCCCTAGCGCTGACTTCCCCTCTTGACGAAACCATCTATGGTGCAACAGTAGAGTGAGGAGCACCTGGGATACTAGTCATGGGTTGCTCGCTTTGATAGAATGCTATCGTCAGTGTAGACACCTTGTAATACCCTTATCCAGTGGTGTTGCGGGCGGTGTGTTTGGCAAGTGCTTTTCTGTAGTTTGGCAGTTAAAAAGTGCATAGCATCCCATCGATGATTAACTTCTAGGAAGTTGCTGGCGACTCTAAACCAGGACAAAAACTAACGCTCCCCATTGGAGTACATTGTACTGGGAGGATTTGCGGCGGCGATAGTCAATCATTCATAATGACGGTCAATAGGGCTTCTACAGAACATGGAAACAGGCTTGTTGGGGGAAACTGGGAGGAGGGCGTGCTGAGAATGCAGGGGAAGAAAAGGACGACTGAGGAAAAGATCGATGAATGGAGGGACTTTTGCCTTAGTTCAGGGAGTATCAGCCCTTCGGATATGC
>DAIQRD010000108.1:0-7803 GCA_036786445.1 Bacillota bacterium | reverse complement strand
TTCAGTGCTTTCGTCGTCTTGTTCATGGTCGTAAACCTCCAATCTCAAGTCACCGCATATTTCCACTGACGATGCTCAGACTATATCGTAGGCGTAAGCTCAGATTCACACTTACAGGAGGAGATGGAATGCAGCCGACTCAAATGGTAACACCGACGAATCAAGACGTTGCGAGGATCAATACGGATTTGCAGGCCTTTGAGGGCAATTTCAAGCTGGATAAGAGTGGTTTTGATCAGCTTGGCATGTGGAGTGGCAGGCAGCCGAGGGTGTGTGGTGAAGGCTTTTCTCTACAAGCAGATTTCTGCTAGGTGACCGAAGAAGACACTGATGTTCATCCATACCGCTTCTTGGTGTTTGTCCAGGCCATGGGGGAGCGGCGATTCCGAGGGGCTCCCTAGTAAAGCATTCAGTCCGATGCTCATCTCCGTATTTCCCCACGTTGGCCACCGCACTTGCGCAGTTAGGACATTGGTGCCTCGGCTGAAGACGGCATAGTCTTTGGGATCCAGCCCGTTCAGTTCCAGGCTCCACCGGGCCTTAGGCGTCTGGTATGAGACTCCTGCCCCCAACGATGCCAGCAGTGACCATTCATCCTGTTTGTTAAGGCTTAGGATGGGAACCAAGGAAAATTGCCAATTGCCTTGCACCCAACTACGCTTGTATCTTGATTCCACCGTTACTTCCACAAACGGTTTCTCTTTGTCACGTACATTGGTAAGATACATGCAGTTAGCTTGAACTTCATCGTGGTCTGTGACCTGCCAAGCCGTTTCCAGGGTGAAGGGATTGATATTGTGATCTGCTAGTGGGCCATTGACGTCTTCAAACATGTTGAAGTTGAGGTTAATATCAAATGTATCAGTTTGATAGCCGCCCTTCAATACATGATACCGCTGGAAATTCTCAGTATTCATCCCGCTAAAGAATCGGTTGTAGTAACTCAGAGAGATGTCGGTGTAGAGTGAGTTTGCCCAAACAGGTAATATACCCAGGGCTACTGCCGAGACAGTCATAGCTATGCAAGCAATCAGGTGTTTCCTATAACGTATGAAATTCATTATCACATTAACCTCTATAGTGAATTTGTCCCACCAATTAGCATTCTGTCTTTATCTGGAATAACCTTCCATTAGTTTCTAGGGAAGTCAGTGTGCATAGTGGCGTTGGTTCGTTGTTTCAAGACACCAGTTTGAATCTGAGCAATTGCGGATCAGCCGATGTGGACCTGGGAGAACTCAGCACCGCAGGAGTCACTGGGTGATCACTGCAGGCTCTCAAGATAACGTTGGAGTTCATTGAAAGGGCCCCAGTGCTCTGGGCAAAATCCCATGACATGCAGCGATGGTCATTCCATAGTTTGTTATGGGAACGTCGGTATTGGCTGCGGCCTCAAGGCGTGAGCACATTGCCCTTCGATTAAGCATGCATCCGCCACAGTGGATGATTAGCTTGTAGCATCGGAGATCTTCTGGGTAGTCCCCTCCTTTTTGCCAGTGGTATCTTAGCTCTCCCCCCACCTTTGCATTGAGCAACCGAGGAATCTTGACAGTCCCTATATCATCCTCCACGGGGTGATGGGTGCATGCCTCGGAAATGAGCACCATATCCCCTGGTCTTAGGGAATCCAAAGAGCGAGCCCCTTTGACCAAAAGCCCAAGATCGCCTTTGTGGCGTGCAAAGAGAATGGAGAAAGAGGTGAGGGGGATGGATGGCGGGACAATGTGATCTACTTCTTTGAAAGCTTGGGAATCTGTTATGACCAGTTGGGGAGAGAAATCTCCTTTACAAAAGAGTTGCTGCAGCTGCGCTATTCTCACGGCCACCGCCATCCCATCATGGTCTAGAATATCCCTGATGGCCTGAACCTGAGGCAGGATTAGTCTGCCCTTGGGTGCCTGTGCATCTATGGGAATCACCAGGACAACTGTATCGCCTGGGCTAAAGAGATCGCCTACTATAGGAGGTCCCTCCCGCCCATGGGCTTCTGCAGATAGCCTACCAATGGCTTTCAGGAGTTCCTCTTTGCCACTGTGTGTTTTGGCGCTTACCTGCACATAAGGCGCACTCGATACTCGAGATGCGCTCGTCCTTGCTCCGGGGCTTGGACTTGGCTCGCCACCATCAAGCAAACTGGAATCACCATGGATAAGGTCTGTCTTGTTCACGGCGACAATGTAGGGAAGTTGCTTATGCTCCAAATTTGAGTAAAGCTCCATTTCGGGCTGGCCTTCACCTTTTTGGGCATCGACCACCACGATAGCCAAGTCTGCCTTATCCATGGTTTTCATGGCCCGAGTGACCCTGGCTTCGGAAAGCACACTTTCGTCGTCTATCCCGGGAGTATCAATGAAGACCACGGGACCTGTTCCATGTATCTCCATGGCCTTGTACACAGTATCAGTGGTCGTTCCGGCAACTGGAGAGACTACCGCAACGTCCTGATCAGCCAAAGCGTTTATCAGGCTGGATTTGCCTGAATTCATCCTTCCCAAAATGGCGATGTGATAACGACTTGATCTAGGGGCTCTGTTAAAGCTCATGTCAATCCTCCCGCTCTTTAGGCACGACCCGTCCAGGACTAGAAATAGAAGTCTCTTTCACCGTTTTTGATCTGTGTTAGCCTTTGCTCACACTTACTGCGCAGCTGCGGCTCCACTTGTGCCAGTGCGGCATGAATGGCCGGTGTAGCAGCCTCTATAGTCGCGGGTGAAGCGTAGTCACACAGGTATTCTTGAAAAGTCAATATGGCATTGGGTTGGCAGAATTCATGTATATGGCTGCTTTTAGCCAGTGACATGAAAGACTGCCCGGTTCTGCCTGATCTGTAACAGGCGGTACAGAAGCTTGGAACGTAACCTGCGGGCAGAAGGTCCCTGATTATCTCGTCCATGTTGCGGTGGTCGCTGACTTCAAATTGGGGAGTATCGTGATTCTCCCGTCGACTGTATTCGCCTACCCCCGTACAGGACCCGGCACTGATCTGGGAAATCCCCAGAGCTATGACTTCTTCCCGGAAACTCGGGGATTCTCTGGTGGAAAGGATCATCCCGGTGTAGGGCACAGCCAATCGCAGGCAAGTTACTATTAGTTTGAAATTCTCATCAGAAACAAGGTAAGGAAAATTAGTTAACGATACGCCAGCTGCAGGCCTAAGACGGGGGAATGAGATGGTGTGTGGGCCGACCCCATAGGTATCGTCAAGGTGGTGGGCATGGGCAAGCAGTGCGACGGTCTCAAAACGCCAATCATATAGTCCATAGAGGACGCCGATACCAACATCATCAATGCCGCCTTCCATGGCTCTGTCCATGGCAGTGGTGTGCCAGTCATAGTCGGCCTTGGGCCCATCATGAACCGCGCGGTAAGTATCACGATGGTATGTCTCCTGGAAGAGCACATAGGTACCGATATCCGCGTCTTTGAGCTTGCGGTAATCTTCCACTGTGGTGGCGGCTATATTGACATTGATGCGGCGGATGCTGCCATTGTCAGAATGGGTTTGGTAAATAGTCTCCATGGCTTCGGTGATGTAGTCTATGGGGCAATTAGCCGGATCTTCACCAGCCTCTAGGGCGATGCGCTTATGGCCCATGTCTTCTATGGCCATGACTTCTTGCCTCAATTCATCCATGGTCAGCCGACGTCGTGGGTAAATGTTATCTCTCTGGTAGGCGCAGTACCTGCAGTTATTTACACAGTAGTCGCTGATGTAGAGTGGAGCAAAGAAGACTAGCCTCTTTCCATAGATCGTCTCTTTAATATCTCTGGCAGTAGTATAGATCTCCTCCACCAGCTCAGGATCATCTACCCAGAGCAAGGCTGCCAACTCCTCAAGTTCTAGACCCCGTAGTTCCCGGGCTTTAGTGAGTATATCCCTTACTGCTTGGGGGCTGTAAAGTGCTCCTGCCTCCAGGGCTTTGCTGATCTTCTCATCATCGATAAAAGTGCATGCAGTTCTATCTCTCAACATTTGTGTTACCCCTTCCCCAAGGTGGTTTTGGACTATCGCCCCTTCCGGGGCAGATGGTCATCTTCAGAGTACGAATATCTGCTTGGGCCTGTCTAATTGATTCTAAGATTACGTCTCCATCGGCTTCAGATTTCCCTGGATAAATGCTGTAGCAGGCTCTGTATTTTGCTGGAGTCACATCCAACATCACCACATTCGCGCCTGCCACCAGTGCGAGACTTCTGGCATCCCGCAAGTTTGGGATCATCTTCCTCCATGCATCATCTCTCTTGCCGATGACGCCGAGGGCTGTAGTGGCAGGCATGTGGGCATGGGGGACAAGTAGACGAGCCACGGCTACTGCGGTAATAGTTGATCGCACACTCGCGGTTGCCGCCAATACTGGCCCTGCATCGGGTGTCATGGGATGCGCTGTTTCATGAGAAACGGAGCCTAGGGGGGTATCTGGATGGGGAATAAAGGGCCCTATGCTTACCATCTCGTAATCCTCATCCCGACACAGTAGGAGATCGCTGGCGATGGAACCCAAGTTCTGCCCCGGCAGGCCGAGGATGATACCTGAACCAATCTGATAGCCCATTTTCCTCAAAGAGTTCAGGCATCCTAGGCGATGGGCTAGGGTAGTGGAGGGTTTCAACTTCCGAAAAAGCTCGGCATCACTCGTCTCGAACTTCAGAAGGAACCTATCGGCACCTGCTTCCCTTAGGGCCCGGTAGTTCTCCGTGGGCATTTCCCCAATGCTGAGGGTTACTGCCGCCCCGGTGGCCTTCTTGATCCCGTGTACCGCCAGTTCTAGATCTTCCGGGGGATAACTTGGATCTTCCCCTGACTGCAGCACAAAGGTCCCGAATTCGTGCAATCTGTGAGCCTTTATAGCTGTCTGCACCATCTCATCTGGAGTCATCCGATAACGGGCAATCCTGCCGTTACTCCGTCTCAGTCCACAATAGAGACAATCCTGGCGACAGTAGTTGGAGAACTCTATGATGGCTCTCAGGTGGATGCATTTGCCGGTGGTGGCTAGGCGCAGTCCATGGGCCGCTTGCCACAGCATCATCTCTTCAGTTGATCTATTTGGGGTCAGAAGTGTAGCGACCTCAGCAGAGCTCAGGCTGCCACGGTTGGCGGTTGCCTTTTCCAACGCCAGGGCATAGCTAGCGTCAATGGTGGAGTTACGCCGATCCTGACCCGCGTTAGGATCGCTTCCCGCCAAGATGGGCAGGAATGGCTGCCTATTCACCGCTCTTTTCATCTAGTGGTACCAAGGTGACACGGGATCTGACACCAGCAATGGCGCCGAGCTTTCCCGTCATGGCACCGATGGTGTCAGTATCGCCATCGAGAATAAGGGAGATCACAGAGACTTGTCTGTCCTTGTAGGGAAGGCCCATACGCCCTACGATGATCTCGCCGTATTCGCTTAATATTTTGTTGACCGTGGGAGCAGCTGCAAGGCGGTCTTGAATTATGATGGCGGCAACACCTACTCTGCTGTTGCTGGTTGATTTCGCTTTCTTAGCTTGTTTGGCATTATTCATGTTCGTCATGCCTCCTATTCTTTGGATATGGTCTGGGGTAGGGGTACACAAAAACAAAAAACCCGTCTTGTGGACGGGCTAATGCTCCTTAAATCCGCGGTGAAAACCCCAAAAAGGATCTTCGTTCTGCACCCCCCTTAGCTTCAGAGCCGCAAGTTCTGCTTCCCCGGCAACGTTGGTAAGGCACAGTCAGGAATCATTAGCCCTAAGGTTCAGTTGTTAACCCTACCCGCAGGCAACGTCTATTTGATTGTTGACTCTATTGTATCATGGAAAAGAAGACTTTGTCACCAGTGGTTTTATTGGGAATGTCGGTGATGGAATATGTCAGTATGTCAACTACTGTGTTCCTCCCAATCTTCTATGGCGGCTATGAAGATTTCTGCTATCCTTGGATCGAACTGAGTCCCAGCATGTCTTCTTAGCTCTTCTATTGCTTCTATTTTGGACAGACTCTTCCTATAGGGACGATAGCTGACCATGGCATCGTATGCGTCGGCAATCCCGATAATCCTGGATTCCAAAGGTATCTCCTCAGCCTTCAGCCCTTTGGGGTATCCCGTGCCATCCCACCTTTCATGGTGAGCTAAGACATAGGAAGCTATATCAGACATGTCCTGGACGGCACTGAGCAGCCGATATCCTACCTCCGGATGGCGCCGTAGCTCCTTCCATTCATCCTCACTCAGGTCGGAGGATTTGTTCAGGGTGCTTTCATCTACAACGATTTTCCCGATATCATGGAATAGCCCGATGAGCCCCAGTTCCTTGACTTTCCAATCATTGAGCCCAAGGGCTTTGCCCACTAGCTGACATAGATCACTCACTCTATGGGAATGCTCCTCTTCCCGTTGGTTTTTCTCAAATAGAGCAGCCATCAATGCATCAATAGTTTCACTGCGGATGCCAGGACTTTGAAATAGCTTGGAGCGATACATGTGGTTTTCCGCTCGTCTAAATACACTTCCGATCTCTTGCTTAGACTCTGTCTTCGTCCCCCAACCGAAGGACATAGAGACCAGGAGTGATTCGACTGTTTCCATCTGCAGTGATTGCTCTATCCTAGAGACGATTATCTCAGCTTCCACCGAATCTGTCCTGGGAAGCAGTAGGATGAATTCGTCTCCTCCCCATCTAGCGATAATATCACTGTCTCGGCAGTTGGCTGTGACGACCTCTGCTGCCTTCCGAAGGAGCTGATCGCCGATGGCATGCCCCAGAGTATCATTGACTAGTTTGAGCCCATTTAGATCTGACATGACGATAGATATAGGCAGGTTGTGGGCAGTGTCTAGCTTCTTGAGGGCTCTTTCAAGAAACCTCCTGTTATAAAGGCCCGTTAACTGATCATGGTAGCTGAGGTATTCTATCTCTGCAGCCCGGGCTTTCTCTTCAGTAACATCCCGAAAGACTAAGACCGCGCCGCTGACTAGGCCTTGATCGTCTTTGATTGGTGCTGCACTATCAGCAATGTGCTTTGCATTGCCGTCTTTAGCCAATAACACAGTGTGATTCGTCAGACCGATGGTGATCCCAGAGTGTAGTACTCTTCCAACCGAGTCTTCTTGCTTCTCCCAGGTCTGCTCATCTACGGTCACAAATACTTGCTCAAACGGACGGCCTAGAGCTTCTGCCTCTGACCATCCGGTAAGTCTTTGAGCGACTTCATTGATGATCTCTATCTGGCCATGCTGGTCAGTAGCTATTACCCCATCGCCCACTGAGAGCAAGGTGGCTTTGAGGCGTTCCTTTTCTTCTTTTAGGGCGATCTCGTTTCTTTTCCGTTCTACCATACTCCATACATTACCCATGAGAAGTGTCGTTTGCCATACATCCATTTCTCCATAATCGGTCCCTTTATTGGCCAGCCCAATGGCTGCCACGATCTTGCCATGATCATATACTGGTAGTGTCATGTATCTACTAATCTGCACATGTCCCGGGGGATAGCCTGTTTTTCGTGGATCTGGCTTCTCAAAGTCGTTGACGATTATAGCCTTTCCCTGTCTTATAGCTTCTCCCCAAATGCCTGTTTGATCCAGATCATAGACTGTCTGCTTATCTGTGATGTGACACTGATCCAGGACCATTTTTGACCAAGCATTGAGGGTCAGTTTCTTGGTGCTTTCATCATAGAAGAAGACATACCCGATTTTACTGCCGGTAAGGTTGATGGATTCCTGAAGGGCGTAATCAACTAACTCCTGTACCGAATCGGTCTGATGCTGCAGGATCCTCACAAGGCTTTCATTGCGCTGTAGATTCTGCTGGATCTCTTGCTCGACCCTTTTC
>DAIQRD010000107.1:7048-8021 GCA_036786445.1 Bacillota bacterium | reverse complement strand
ATGGGCGCGGTCATGCCTGCTGGGTTGATTCTGGGTGTGAGGTACTCCGGCGCGGGCGATTTCGCCAAGATGCTGGAATCCTTGCCCACTGATGCTTTAGGTGGGGCCATCACCGCCCTTGATTCTGTTGATCAGCAGGTAGTGTACTTGATAGTAAACTACTTTTGCGTGCCCCTGTTTTTGCTGATTCCTCTCATGCTCTCTAGCACTATAACGGCCAACAGCTTCGCAGCGGAAAAAGAGCGCAAGACCCTAGAAAGCTTGCTCTTCTCCCCTGTAGATATTCCCACTCTATTTGCCGGAAAAGTCCTCTCTGCCTTTCTTCCGGCCATGACTATTTCACTGCTTTGTTTTGTGCTATACGGTGTGGTCGTCAATGTGCTGGCATATCCCTTATTTGAAAGACTCATTTTCCCAACCATAAACTGGGTGATTCTCATATTGTGGACTATACCGTCCATTGCTCTCTTTGGCATTTTCATCAATGTGATTGTTTCGGCAAGGGTAAAGGGGTTTCAGGAGGCATATCAGATGGGGGGACTTGTGGTATTGCCAGTTTTGGTCCTTGTTCTAGGCCAAGCTCTGGGAGCTATCGCGGTAGATGTTCGGCTGCTCTTGTGGGGAGGGCTGATCGTCTTAGCTATTGATGTAGCACTCCTAAGGTTCATAAGACGTCATTTTGACCGAAATCAGCTATTCGAAAGCCAAGTATCGTAGCTCGGAGCCCTTCCTCTACTCCTCGACATCGAATCGACCAGTGTCGCTGTATCTTTGGCATTTCCACCTAGTATCGACCATATTCCTTGGCGGTTTCATACATCGACCGCAGGTGCTCCAGGGGCGTGCCTGGTGCTACGTTATTCCCTTCTCGCAAAATGAAGCGTTTGCGGTCATTACTCCGGATTCTAGTATGCGTCTTGTTTCCTCTCGGACTGCTTTGACTGGCCCAGCCTTTAGCAGCATGATATTAGGT
>DAIQRD010000107.1:0-6994 GCA_036786445.1 Bacillota bacterium | reverse complement strand
GCCGCATGGCCCCGTGGTCAATAGGGAACCCGGTATCAATGCTGTCCACGCCTAGCTCATCCACCATCACAGTATTGCTGAAAAGTATACCCTCTGGTGTTGAGCTCAGGGCTTAGCAGGCGACAGCGAATACCATAGTTGAAAATGACCGGCACCCGCCAGGGATTACCTTGATGATAGGCTTCCCATAGCTTCATAGCCTCATGGTTGTGTTGCGCTAGTTCACTAGGTTGCCTGTTTTCTGCGGGCATGATGGTTACCCCCCGTCTTGGTGCCTTGTCTTAACCTTTCATACCGGTAAGAGCGATGCCCTGTACAAAGGTTTTCTGTGTTAGGAAAAACAGGACTATGATAGGTAAGGTAATGACGACGGAAGTGGCCATCAGCATCGCCCATTCCATCCCAAATTGACGCTGGAACTGCTGAAGACCTAGAGCTAAAGTGTATTTGCTGTCATCCTCTAGGTAGATCAAAGGAGCGAGAAAATCATTCCAGTAGGCCATGATACTAAACAGTGCGACCGTGGAAAGGGCTGGTTTGGACAGTGGCAAGATGATTCGTCGATAGATCCCAAGCTCGGAGCAGCCATCGATCTTGGCTGCATCAGATAGCTCCATGGGAAGAGTTAAGTAGAACTGGCGCAAGAGAAAGATATAGAAGGGTCCGCCAAAGAACGAAGGGAGAATCAATGGCTTAAAGGTGCCGATCCACCCTAGGTTGCGGAAAACGATGAAGAGCGGAATCATGGTCACCTGGTAGGGGAGCATCATTGTGGCTAACACCAGAATAAACACCACATCCCTACCAGGCCATTGAATGCGAGCAAAGCCGTAGGCCACCAAAGATGAGGAGACCAGCATCCCGATGGTAGACGGCACAGCAATGGTCAAGGTGTTCTTGAAGTACAACCAGAAAGGAATGTAGCCAAGAGCCTTACGATAGTTGTTCCATTTGATGGGATCAGGGATCCAGATAGGTGGCATGACGAATAGCTGGCTGTCGATTTTCAGTGACGTCGAAACTAGCCAAACAAAAGGCAGAGCAAAGAGAGCTCCCAAGGCAACAAGCAGCCCATAGATGGCAACCTGCTGGAACAGCCACTGTCGTTTCAAGGACTGATTATACACGTTATTTGCCATATGAACTCCTCCTATTGGCCCTCGTAGTACACCCAGCGGGCAGAACTGCGGAACAAAGCAAGAGTAATCACTAGGATCAAGACAAACAAGATCCAGGCCATCGCAGAAGCATAGCCCATCTTAAAATAGGCGAAAGCGTTTTGGAATAGCAAAAGTGAGTAAAACAGCGTGGAGTTGAGGGGGCTGCCTGGTGGTACATTGGTGCCCACCCCTCTAGTCATTATGTAAGGAGCGGTAAAGTACTGCAACTTAGATATTGCCCCTAAGATCAGATTGAAGAGAATGGTGGGGGTCAGCATCGGAATTGTGATTTTCCAGAATTTCTGCATCCAATTGGCTCCATCAATCTCTGCCGCTTCATAGAGCTGCTCTGGAATTCCCTGCAGACCGGCCAGGTAGATAACCATGGCCCCTCCTACACCCCATAGATCCATAATGATAAATGCTGGCTTTGACCATCTAGGATCCACCAACCATCCAGGGCCACGGATGCCCACCAGGGCCAAGACGCTGTTGATCAGCCCATACTGAGGGTTGAAGATCCACAGCCAAAGCATAGCAGAGGCTACGGCGGGGATAATGGTGGGAAGATAAAACAGAGTCCTAAAGAAGGCCTTAAAGCGTATATTCTGGTTAAGCAGCACTGCTAGTAGTAAGCTGACTACAAGAGATAATGGCAGACCGAAGACCAACATATATAGGGTGTTCTGAATCGATATCCAAAAGAGAGGATCATCGAAGAATAACTCGGCATATCCTTCTATCCCAATCCACCGAGGTGATTGGATGATGTTGAACCGGGTTAAGCTGTAATAGAAGGATGCAAGGAGTGGATAGAGCACGAAGGCCAGAAAACCGATGATCCACGGACTAATGAAGGCCAACCCGGTAGCCAGATCGCTGTGTTTTTTCCGCAGTCGCAGCACTTAGGAAATCACCCTTTCCCCCTAGGAGTGATGTCCCCGGAGCCAGAGGCACCGGGGACTATCTGACTATGTGTCACCAGCTACTGAAGTTTCTTGTATTCTTTTTCAATAGTAGCTTTGACCTGCTTCAAGGTCTCAGCAGCCTCGGCTCCTCCTCTGGTCACAGCCTCCTCTGCGCGACCCATTTCCGCCTGGTACTGCTCCCAGACTGGTATGGGCAGATCGCCAAAAGCATTGGGACCCTCAAGGAGATTTAGCCCGAATTTAAGAATCGGTACAGCTTCTAGCACTTCAGGATCCTTAGCTACTGCTACACGGGGCGGCATATTGGCAAAAACCTTAGCCAGCTTTTTCTGCCCTACGGGACCGGTAATCCACTCGATAAACTGCCACGCGGCATCGGCATGTTCAGTCCCGACGGGAATGGCAAAAACACTGCCACCGAAGGTAGTGACATTCTCCCGTCCGCCTTCAGGAGCGGGAGTAGGGAATACACCGTAATCGAGGTCAGGGTTATAGCGGATCTGGAATTGTTCTAGCCATTCGCCATAGCTTTGCATGGCTAGCTTGCCTACCATGAACGGGTTATTTGGGCTCCAGTAGTTGCCAAACCCGGCGGTGAAGTTCTGGAGATTCTCTACACCGTACTCCTTCCAGAAGTCTCCTAACCACTGCAAGGCAGCGATGTTGCCTGGATCGCCAGCTGTGATCTCACCGGTATCTTCATTCATCCAGTTACCACCAAAAACGAGACCCATCTTCCACAAGCCACCAGGCAGGAATCCCAGGCGAGTCAGCTCCCCATTGGCATCCCACTTGGTTAGCTTTCTAGTCACTTCTTCCAGCTCAATGATGGTCTTGGGCGGTCTCTCAGCATCCAACCCAGCTTCACGGAAGAAATCCTTATTGTAGGCCTCGAAGTTGGTATTGGTGGTTGCACCTAGGGCCCAGATGTGGCCTTTGTAGTTATAAGACTTCCAGATAGCTGGGAAGAAGTCGTCTGGACTAACTACACTAGAAGCTGCAATGTACTTATCTAGAGGCTGCAATGCTCCATGATGAGCCAAAGCCGCTAGCTGACTACCCCAGATGGCAGATACAACATCTGGGCCACGCCCTCCGGCGATGGCGGTGAGTAGTTTCTCATAGGCACCAAAGATCGTCGTAGTCTCGACCTCGATATCCGGATTGGCCTGATTGAACTCCTCGATGACTACTTTTAGATCTTCCAGTTCATCACCACCCCAGCCGGTCCAGTAGGTGATTTTCACCTTAGCCAGCGCGGTGCTGGAGGTGAGTAGGCAGATGAGGAGCCCAACTATAAGCAGATTCCATCTCCTATTCATCGATGTCAAACCTCCTGTCAGTCTTTCTAATGTGTACCCACACGATAGCGACACCCACATCCACTAATCATGCTATTGTCTTTTGTTACATTCGCCCCCTTTCTGATTTACCAGCCTGTTCGCCGTGTTCAGACAATTTCACTGGTATGTCACCCTGGGGATTAGTGTTTATACCGTTCAGCGAAAGGCGAGACTAGGTCGACAGCAGATTGCCAACCTCCGATTTCTGGCTATGTGATTTACATCCACAACTCCTACGCACGATGAGCTCAGGCTCAAACATTACGTTGGGAGTAGAGCGGCCCTCGATCAGATCGATTAGACTCTTGACCGCCGCTTGTCCCATCGCTTCCTTGGGTTGAGCAACCGTTGTCAACGGTATATCTAACCAAGCACTGAAAGGCAGATCATCAAATCCGATCAATGCTATGTCATCTGGCACCTTGATTCCCATTTCTTGACAGGCCCGCATGGCTCCCACTGCCTCAAAATCGCTGGAGGCGAAAATAGCTGTTACCTTGCCTTGGCATTGTCGGTAGAGCTGGTGCATCGCCCGATAGCCGCTTTCCCATGTCCAACCACCGGGTACCACAAGACTCTCATTGACCTCTATCCCATGGTCTTGTAATGCAGCTCGGTAACCGGCGAGACGCATCAGTCCCTGTGGGTCTCGCTCCTGATAGGCGCCAATATGAGCTATGCGCTTATGACCTAGCGTCAGCAGGTATTCTGTGGCCTGATACGCCCCACGGAAGTGATCTACCACTACATAGGGTGCATCGAGCTTTGTATGGGAGTTGCATAGCTGAACCAGAGGCAACCCTTCTGCCACCAGGTACTTAGCTGTCTGCGGGTCCTGAGTTGTGCCATAGTAGATAATCCCTTCCACTCCCCGGCTCTGCAGCTCCCGTAGGGCAGACTCGTCTTTGCCGATATCTAGCCTACGAGTACCTAGCAAAACTCCCAAATCAGCTGCGGCGGCAGCATCGTGGATGCCCTGCAAGATCTCCCCGAAAAAGGAGTCTGCCACCCTGACTATGGCTACCCCGATGAGAAAAGTCCTTCCCTTTTGCAGTCCTCTGGCCATGACGTTGGGCTTGTAGTTCATCCGGGCAACTGTCTCCAGTACCTTTTGCCGGGTTTTCTCACTGACTTTCTCTGGATATGTATCGTTGATCACCCGAGATACAGTGACTACGGAGACACCAGCTTCTCTAGCCACATCGGACAATGTAACTCGCATCAGTATCACCTGTTCTGACTCTCTTTAGTACCAGCCGTAAGTATGAGCTGCTTCTACCATGGCGGCTACGTTTTCCATAGGTGCATCGCGGGGGATATCGTCACCTGAACCCAAGAGATAGCCACCACCTGAGGCACCAGCTCTAATACACTCTCTTGCCGCTTCTACTATTTCTGCCGGGGAACCACGGAGCAGAAGTATCGTATCGAGTCCGCCCTTCAGTGCCACCCGTCGACCCACTCGCCTTTTAGCTTCCGCCACCGTGATCCCACCTAAGGGGTCCAATGGCTCAATGGCGTCGACCCCCGTATCTGCCATTAGCTCCAAGATTGGCACAACATTGCCACAGACATGCAGGTAGACCTGGGCCCCATGGCGATGAAAGGCCTCCACTGCTTGTCGGTGGTAAGGTAGACAGAACTCCCGGTAGTGTGCCGGGGAGATAATGCTAGCCGAAGCCCAAGCATCACCGATATAGATCCCGTCAACACCGGTCTCGATCAAAGCCAATCCAATATTGATGCTGATGTCAGTGCCCTTTTGCATTATCCTGTGCACCAGTTCCGGGTTTTCTACCAAGTCCAGCATCGCTTGCTTTGAACCCCGGGCATAGACCAGGAAGTTCATGGATTGACTGGCCGCTGTTCCGGCTATGTAAGCATCATCTCCGACTTCCGCCATCACCCGCTCCACTGGAGCTAACCTGCCGCTGGCCTTGAGTTCCTCCACGGTGGGCACAGTGATCTTGTCTAGATCTGCAGGTTCCTGGACGGGTGGGTCACTATTTAGAGGAATGGGAGCTTCATCATCTTCCAGCCGGGCATAGGGCACACCGGAGACTGGATCAACTAGATAATCCACGCCAGAGATGGTCTGCACCATGATTCGATCTTTGTACCCGAGTTCAGGTCCCAATCCAACTTCAAAGCCGTCGAATCGGTACTTTCGCCACGCGGCCAATAGCACCTCATAGGTCAGGAGAGGGTCGAGCACGATTTCACGATAGCTGATCCCCAGAACACGGGAGGCATGATAAGCTGTGATCACGGGAAATACCGGCACGCGATCGGGAATCTGCCTAGCCATAGCTAGTGCCACTCTCTCTTGGGCGTTCATGATTTCCCCCCCCGTGTGCAACTCCGGTCGCACCTAGTGGCAGGAGCAGGTGCAGTCAATGATAAGAGCACTGAGAACTCCTGCCACTTCCAGAACCCCTTGGTAGCGGTGCATATGTCCTATATGCCGCATACGTTACAGATCGGCCAAGGTTGCCGCCAGATTTGCTATACTACGGGATGCCCCGATTTTCTCTTCCTCTAGTCCCTCAAACTCTACTGATAGCCAACCACGATAGCCCGAATCCTGAAGGAGCCTTAGGATCTCCCGCGTATCGACTACGCCTTCGTCTATGATGGTTCCGACAAACCGCTTGCCGGATAGGGCAGGATAGGAGGGAGCCTCCTCTGCCTTGGCTGGGCGAAAGTCCTTGAAATGCACGTGACCGGCAAGAGGAGCCAGTATCTTCACGGCATCTGTGGGCTCTTCATCAACGAGCAGGAAGTTGCCGGTATCTATAGTCGCCTTGAGAGCGGTAGAGCCCACATCAGCGATCAACCCTTGTACCTGATCCCCTTTGCCTGCAAGCAAACCGTGGTTTTCCAGCGCCAATATGATATCATGCTCCTTGGCATAGGCTGCTGCTTCCCGGAGACCTGCGACGATCCAGCCACGGGCTGCATCAAAGGCTATTCCTTCCGCTAGATCACCAGCAAACACCCTTACTACCTTGGTATTCAGATACTTGGCCATATCTACTCCCCGTGTAATGATCTTCACCTGCTGGGCTCGAGCCTCTGGGTCGGGGATAACAAAGTTGTTGCCTACAGCATAGGCCCCCACCTTGAGGTTGGTCTTCTCTAGGACGTCCAGAACCTTGGGGCCCTCTGTGTCGAAGTCCTTCCAGAAGACATCCAACAGCTCCACACCATCTGCTTTGGCATCTGCTGCCCATTTGACAAAATCTACCACATCCAGCCGCCTGGAATAAAACTCTCTATGCAGACTCCACATGCTTACTGCTATCTGCATCCAATACACCTCCTGCTGAGCTGCTTATCTATAGGATCAGTCCAAACAGATTGCACAGCCGGACTTAGCCGACTCATATACTGCTGCTGCTAGTTTTACAGAGATCAGTCCATCTTCGCCACTGGTTAGAGGCTGCTTCCCAGATTTGACACACTCTACAAAATGATGCATCTCCGCTACCGCAGAGTCATTAACAGCATCGGTAATTTCTTCCCACTTACGGGTACTGGCCCGGAAAATGCGAATGGGAGT
>DAIQRD010000106.1:0-8182 GCA_036786445.1 Bacillota bacterium | reverse complement strand
ACCATCTAGATGCATCGCTGGCCACTGCCCTATCTTGCAGCGAATCTGGCTCCATGCCACCGACAGCTAAGACTAGGGAGCCATCTCTATGACGGGCAAGTGCGGGTCCCAGCCAATCAAGGCAGTTTTTGGCAGAAACTAATAGATCATCGGGTAAAGGCCAGCCATCTACTCTAGCAGCATTTGCCCATCTGGCACATATCCCATCCAAAGGCCCTTGACTCCCCACCAAAATGAGCATCTCCCTAGCCCGTGTCATAGCTACATACAGGATACGCATCTCTTCCGCCAAGGCATCTCGGTGCATGCGCCCTTTGACCACATGGTGGGACAAAGAGCCACACTTAATGCGCTGCTCCGGATCTATGATCTTAAGACCCGGGCCCAGCTCTTTATGGAGTAGGATATCCTGCTCTTGATCCCGTAGATTAAAGCCCTTACCCAAATCGGCCAAGAACACTACAGGAAACTCCAACCCCTTGCTCTTATGCATACTCATAACTCGGACCACATTTTCACCCTCACCTAAGGGCTTGACCTCTCCCAAATCATCATCTGCCTGCAGCCGTTCCAAGAATCCCACAAAACGCGATAGGCCTTGCCCGGCAAACTCGTCAAACTCCCGAGCCCGATCATGCAAACCCCTTAGGTTGGCCTGCCTCTGCTCGCCTTTGGGCATGGAACCTGCATAATCGTAAAAGCCTGTCTCCCTGTACAGATAGCAAATCAGTTGACCTAAGGGCAACCTCCGGGCAGCGGTCCGCCACGTATCCAAAGAAAGGAGTACACCACGCAGTCTCTCACCGAGGCTGTTCTGCTCCTCTGCTGCGGCCATCACGGCTCCATGGAAACTTGCCCGGGGCGCAGCTAAGCGAAGAGAAACCAATTCTTCTGGTGACAGGGCAACCCAGGGTGCCCGCAAAACAGCTGCCAGAGGGATATCTTGCTGGGGATTGTCCAGCACCTGTAAGAGCGAAATCATTAGCTTGATCTCAATAGCACCAAAATACCCGGTTCCTAAGTCTGCATAGGCGGGAATACCGGCCTGCCGAAAGACCTCCATGACTTGGTTGGCGCGGTTTTTTACAGAACGCAGTAGAACCACAATATCTCGGTGTTCTATAGGTCTGTACATCTTGAGGGACTTGTCCCACACCACACTGGATCCCCGGGAAACCTGTTCTGCTCCACCATCCTGGGAACCACCTACTAATTGCCGAATACGACAAGCGATGAGCCAAGCCTCCCGTTCTAGCCGCTCCAACTCATCGGGCTCCGCATCTGGTACGCCTGGTACGCCATCAATCTGTTCCGCTCCGTAGCTCTCTCCCTGGTCACCTGCAGGCCCGGCATCTGCTTTAGATTCCAGCAAGTAGACCTCCAGCCGGGTTTGCTGCTGGGTTCCTTCTAGGGGCAGTGTATCGGTGGGTATCTCACCGGCAGCGGCCACCTCTGCCAATTCCCCCATCTCTGCCCCCGGCTCTGGGTAGAAAGCCCCATGTTTGAGCTCGGCCTCTTCATCATAGTCCATACCGGCAATGCCTGCATCCATCAGCTGCCGAAAGATATAATTCACCCCATGGATAATCTCCTGGCGACAGCGAAAATTGGTTGCCAGATCAATCCGTCTTTGCTCGGCCCCTCTCCCTGGGGAGAATCGTGCATATTTATCTAGAAAAAGCCTTGGTTCCGTCAAACGAAACCCATAAATGCTCTGCTTAATATCTCCCACCATGAAACGAGGAGTACAGCCTGGGCTCTCTCCATGGGCACCGGCGATCATGGCCAAAATGCAATCTTGCACTCCATTGGTATCTTGGTACTCGTCGATGAGTACTTCATCGAACTGCTCCTGGAGATCTAAAGCCACCGACGATGGCCCCAGCCCCCCTCCAATGCGGGGAACCGTCAATAGCTTCAGGGCAAGCTGCTCCAAATCGGCAAAATCCAAGATTCCTTGTTTAGCTTTGGTCTTACCGTATGTGGCACCAAACTGGTTAACTAGTTCAAAAATCATCTCGAGGATGGGCTTCTGATGCTCTAGCTCTTGGATGATTTCCTCATCTCGTCGAGCAAAAAAGGTCGTCATTAACTTGTTCAACTTGTCCTTCGCCGCATTTCTCAAAACTTGGCAGCGGCTCTTTAGCTCATCATCCACGCCCATAGTTTTTTTGATGGCTGGGAGCCGGTCAAAGGGGGCCACCCAATCCCTGATATCCTCCCGCTGACGATTTCCGGTCATCTGGCGAAGATCCCGCACTGCTCCAATCTCTCTTTCCAGTCGATCTGCATATGATTCCGGCCCGGAAGGTAGATAGCACAAGGCTAGAGCCTGCTCCAGCATGGACAGAACTTGGCCAAGTTCAAGCATGACTTGCAGCTGGGCCTCCTGCATTAGGGGGAGATGATGGAGTTTTTCGGTAGAGTCCGGTGAATAAGCCTCCAGAACTGCCTTCTGCCAAGCTTCGGGTTCGGGCAAACTCATCTGAAATGCATACAGCCGTAAGATCAGCTCTCTTACAATCCCGTCGCCATCATTGCCACCATAGGCGTCGAAAAACCCCAGCATCTCAGAATGGGCCTGGACATAGTAATCAGCCAATACTGCATCAATGGTCTCATATCTAAGCAAATTGGCCTCTGGTTCGGTCATGATCCGAAACCCTGGATCTAGGCCCAGATGGTAAAAATATTGCCTCAACATCCGGGAGCAGAAGGCGTGGATAGTGGAGATGGAGGCCAAAGGCAGCCGCTCCAACTGCTGCTGCAACCGTCGGTTCTCTGGCTCTTGCCCCAGCTTATTCTCTAGGGCATCTCGAATCCGCTGCCGCATTTCCGCCGCGGCAGCTTCGGTAAAGGTCACTACCAAAAGGCGCTCCATATCCAGGCTGTCGGTTTCACTTAGTAACCCCTGGATTACCCGCTCCACCAGCACAGCGGTCTTGCCAGCACCTGCTCCCGCCGCCACCAGAATGTCGCACCCTCTAGTATAGATGGCATCTCTTTGCTCTGGTGTCCACATCACACTACCCATGATCAAGAGCTCCCCCTTTCCTGCACTACTTCCTGGCTCCTAGCCACAGCTCGCTCCATAGATCCCAGGGCATCAGCATTGGACATCTCCGGAATGTACCGATAGCCACATCCGGGCACACCTAGTTCAAACCGACAAAGAGCCATATACTGGCAATAGGTACAGGCCCTCTCTCTTGTCCGTCGGTAAGGTGCAATCTCAATGTTACCAAGGAGAATCTGTTCCCCCAGTTCCCTGATGCGCTGCTTGACATAGCCAACTAGTGTCTTCATACCTTCTCTAGAATAAGCGGAGGAGCTTTTGTAGAGGGTCCCGTCTTTCTTCTTACCCACCGGTAGCAGACTCGACCAACCGCTAAGCTCGCCTTCCATGAGATCTATAACCTCATCTTCAGCCAAAACAATACCATGCATTTTGTACTGACCTAGGAGTTCCTTGGCTAAGGCCTCTGGCTCCATGGGTTGTTCTAAACTCACCAAAGGCTCGTGCAAAGGCAGATACAATGCCCCAGCCAGCACCACTTCCTGGCCATGGGCGCCCATGGGGTGGGCCAGTAGATCATGTCCTTTGTCCAATAGAGAGCCCAAGTAAGCCAAGAGCTGTAAGGAAAAGCCCTGATAGACATCGGCCAGTCTAAGCTTTCTTGTTCCCCGCTTAAAATCCAAAACACGCACATACAAAACACCATCTGCATAGGTGGCTTCGATGCGATCGATCCGCCCCCGCAGATATACAGCACCAGCATCAGCTAGAGGTATGTGCCAAGCTGGCAGCCCCTGCTGCGAACCGAAGGCAACTTCCACCGCCATGGGCCTAAACTGCCCTCGGCGGGAATGCTCAGCTAGAACCGCAACTACCCTTTGGAAAGCCCGTCTGAGCCGGTTGACCCGATAGTCATAGCTCTCTAGGACGTGGGCAAAACCATCTGTTAGTTGGCATACTGTATCCTGCCAGACTTGATCAGCCACAGCTTGCAGCTGGGCTTCCCCTAGCTCTGCTATGTCCTGCCCAACCTCCCAAAGATGTCGGGTAAATCTCGCTAAAGATTCGTGCCACAATATTCCTTCCAGGCGAGCATCCCAGGTAAGTAGGTCACGCTCCTGCAAACGCAGTACTGCACTGGCGAAGAATTCAAAAGGACAACGGGCGGCTGCTTCCAAGTGGTGGATGTTAGTGTGCAGTTCTTCTCCAAAAAGCCGTTTGACTGTGGCCCGGCCCAGTCGTGCGGCCTTATTTGTGTAAGTCAGCCCTGCAAGGCACTGCCTGAGAGCAACTAGTCCCTGCTCCTGGCCGATGAGCCAATTGTACAAAGCCAGCACGTCGCTTTGCCAAGCTCGACTCATCTCCCCGGCTAGGCCCTCTCTCCAAGTACTGAGCGCCCGGGCAACTACACTAGTAGCATCGGGTATAGTGCAGGGGGATGGCAGCGTGTCCCGGGTATACTGCGGCGTTGCAGCAGCCTCATGACTTAGTTGAGGGAAGAACCTGCACAAATCCTTGACGATAGGGGCAAGCTCCAAAGCTCTCCCTTCTGTATCGGCCAGTGAATGAGTTATATAAAGGCTATCCTTTGCCCGAGTGAAGAGAGAATACCAAAATAGAGGTTCCTTGAGCATCTGAATGCGCCCCCGGGGTTCCAGGGGCCAGTTGCGTTCCCGCAGCGCTGCCCGCTCGCCATCGTTGACAATGGTATCTTCTCCACCGGCTACTCGTAGATGCTGCTCATCTGCCCCCACCACAACTATGACCCTCACCTCACTATTGATCAATCGAGCCGGGGTGGTGATGAGGATTTGGTCAAGTCCCAAAGGAATTCCACTGAGCCCAAGACCATCTAGGCCAGCCTGCAGTAAGCCGGCGAACTGGTCCCATACGAGGGCCATGTCTCCCAGACCTTGCATAAAGTTGTCAACTAAATCCACCCACAAATCCCAGATCCCCACATGATCGATGAGAGGGCCGGCATTGGCCGTCTGCTCTTCATTCTCCCAGTAATCAAGCCTCTCCGGTACGCCTAGATCCTCCAGCAAGGACCATAGATGCAGCATCAATTGCCTGCCCAGCATGGGCTCATGCAGAGAGTCAGCAATCTTGCCGTAGAAACCCATCACCAGTCGCAGCGCATTCTCTCCGGAGAATCCTGGTCCCAAATCGTCTTGCATTTTGGCCCACGTGCCACCTTCTAGCCAAAGGCGACCATTGATGCCTCTAGCTAGAGCATAGTTCTCCAAAGCATCCACTCCAGAACGATCACCTTGGACCAAATCTGACTTGAGTAGCTGCATAACTGCTGCTGTTTGCCACTCTCCCGACACAATCTCCAGTAGGCTAGTGAGGAAAACCAGCAAAGGGTGCCAATGGACAGCTTGAGGTTGGTCCAGGAAGAACGGCACTTGCCAATCTGTGAATATGTCTGCCAACAGTTCCCCATATAGGGCAAGATCAGACGCTGCTACCGCCATGTCCCGCCATCTGACACCGTGATCTCGAGCCTGTCCTATGAGAAAACGGGCCACATCCATAGCCTCACTACGATAGTTAGGCGCTGATGCTATTACAATACCATCAACTTCCCCCAAGAAAGGGGTGGGATTCCCGTCGGAATGCCGTAACTGATCCTCCAAATGAGCCAACTCTTGAGAATCCCTAAATCGATGTAGCTTAGGGGGAAGGGGTTCCACAGTATAGGGCACAGATAGATCCTCTGCCAGTCCTATGAGCCTTTGAAGGGTAGTAGCGCTATAAGCGAAAACGCCTGCACTTCTCTCTCCAGCCATGGCAGGATCCAACCTCAGGGTAATGGATACCCGCTTCACTTTCTGTAGCAGACCGGCAATCAAGCCTAGCTCCGGCGCCTCAAAACCTTGAAAACCATCGATCCAGATATCAGCCTCTTCTAGGAAACTCGATCCCGATATCCCTGCCTTAGCCCTTGCCCAACACCAACTATCATCGGCTAGGCCCCGCCTGCAGAGCTCCCCTTGGTAAGCCTGCAAAAGCAGGGCTAAATCATGGGCTTTGGCGTCAACTACACCATCACCCTGATCAGTAAATTCAACGGGCGATTCCACCGAAGACCTGGGATTTCCCCAACCTGCTTGCTGCAATTCTGAAATAACACCACTGAGCTTGTCCACAAAACCCGGATGATGGGCCACATCCTGGAAAACAGTCAGCTCATGCTGGTGGGTTCGTGCCAACCCCGCCAAGAGAAATCTGCGTCCCATATCACTCAAGGGTGGCTCAGATATGCCACCGGCACTCTGCAAAATCCGCCAGCGGAGGCGGCGAAACCCTAGAACTTGGGCCCGGGATATTGCCCGAAGACCAGATTCTTGGAGAAGCGCCTGCTCCATGGCGAAAGTTGATTCTTGCGGCACCACGAAAAGCAGCGGAGGACCGGATGGGTCTCTATGTAGCTCTTGACTGATCTCCCCAAGGCAGTAGTGAGTCTTGCCAGCCCCCGCCCTACCTATCATAATTCGCAGCATGTAGCCCCTCCTCTAGCGTGACCATGAATATACTTTTCCCGACAGGTAGGTGGATCCCTGCCATTAGCTTCCCGGCACCGCCCATAGTAACAAGGGTTTCAACGCCCTGTGGCGAAATCACCATCAAGCGGCGCTCAACTGCTTATAATGCCAACAAGTGCCACTGGGAGGTAGGATTGTGCAGTCCAAATTACATGTACTCTATACTGATGCCGTGTCCTTAGATCGCTTGAGGCCCATCTTGGAGGAGCTACCCCAACCATCGAAACATGCCCGTATAGCAATCAAGCCCAATCTCGTTGTACCCAAACCATCGACTTCTGGGGCTACGACAGATCCAGCTCTGGTAGAGTGTATCATAGCCTACTTGCGGGAAAAAGGGCATGAAGACATTCGCATAATAGAAGGCTCTGTCATAGGCGAAAGTACCCAGCGGGCTTTTCAAATCTGTGGTTATGAGTCTATTAGCCACACCTATGGTGTGCCCTTGGTTGACCTCAAGGGGGATCAGGCTGTCAGAGTATCCATCCATGATCTGGAGATTGATGTCTGCCGGGAGGCTCTAGATACCGACTTTCTGATCAATCTGCCGGTCCTCAAAGCCCACTGCCAAACCCGGATAACCTGTGCCTTAAAGAATCTCAAAGGCTGTATCCCGGACAAGGAAAAAAGGCGTTTCCACGCATTGGGGTTGCATAAGCCCATAGCTGCCCTCAGCCATGCCATCAAGACTCAGTGGACCATAGTCGATGGGATTATCGGTGATCTCACCTTCGAGGAGGGTGGTACGCCAATTAACATGGGCAGAATCATCGCCGGTGAAGATCCCGTGCTCATCGATACCTATGTCCTGCAGCTCCTTGGCTATGACCTAAGCGATGTCCCCTATGTATCCATGGCCGCGGACTTAGGAGTGGGCTCCACAGATTTGGACAATGCGGAGATCATAGAGCATCTATCAGGGGATCGACCACCCGTTGTTGCTCAGCCAGCCAACCCTGTAGCCCAGAAATATGTCCGATACATAGATGAACGGGAGGCATGTTCCGCTTGCTATGGGAGTCTTATCTACGCTCTCCAGAGATATGAGGAGCTGCATGGAGCCCTACCCCAGGACCTAAAACTATCCATCGGACAGGGTTTCGCCCATCCCATGACAAGCAAAGCTACTAAATCCGGGACCGAAAGAAATGAGCTAGGCATTGGACAGTGTACCGCCGCTAGCTGTCGGAACCATGTGCCAGGTTGCCCTCCCACCGCAAGAAAAATCCTAGCATCACTGACTGCAAGGCTTGACAAACCAAATGACATGGGCCTACAATAATCCTGGAGTTGATAATTGGTTGTGATTCCAGCTCGTATATGACTCCTTGTTAGGTGAGGCTCCAATACGCACATAATCCCCTGCCCAGAAAAGTCTAGAGACTCCAACGGGTAAACAGGTTCCACCGAGTTAAGGTGTAACCTAACGTGGCTGAGCCCTCTGCTCTAGGTGTATTGTGCCGAAGCTCGACGAGTAAGGAGGCCCCCGAATCTGCTATCGGGCATCCGGAGACCTCCGAAAGAATAGTGATGGTCTCTTTTTTGTTGTCATGAAGCGTCAAGAGGGTGGTGGGATACTGTGGACGACAGTGGAGGTAGACTATCCAGGGATGAA
>DAIQRD010000003.1:15055-49397 GCA_036786445.1 Bacillota bacterium | reverse complement strand
GTAATCAGTACGGTAGGGATCTCATCCCAGATCTCCATGTCGATGTCTTCACTAAATCTCGTGTCCCCGTAAAGGTGTCGGGTATGGGCAACTCCAAATACACAAGCCGACAACAAGTGGGCGTCACTCAGTTGGGGCATATTGTCAAACCAAAGGGCCAAATCCAGATATTCCTGGCGGCGACTGCGCAGAATGTGGTGGCGTTCTCCCAAACGCTGCACCAGTCTAGTGATACGCCGAATGGATTCATTGGTGCGTTTCTGGAGGTACTCCAAGTCGCTTTCCTTGCCATCAATACCCAAAAACCAGCTCTTGAGGCCCTGCCATTGATCTAGCACCTTTTGCTCCAGAGTAGCCCTATCTGGTTGTCCATCGAGGCGAGGAATACTCTGCTGGTGTTTAGCCACTTGGTCGGCCACCAATTGGATTAATGCTGATGGGCTTTCTGCTAAAACAGCCTCGATCTTCAGTGAAGTCTGCTGCAGTGCCATGATAAACTGCCGCAGATATTCGGTCAAAGTATCTTTATAAGCCAAGAAAGCCTCCGTACGCATTAATTCCTCTACTTTTTCACTTTCCAGATGGGCTAGGTAGTCAGTGGCATTTTCGGTCAGTTTGCGGAAATCAGTATAGATCTCCCCCCAAAGCAGATTGACGTCTTCTGGAGACAACTGGGCAATGGCATAGGGAGAAACTGGCTCCAGGGAGGCATGGCCCATGGCAGACGCTCTCCCCTCATCCAGGGGGAAAGTGCGGGTTAGCCGGAGCAATCCATCCAGCAAGCGATCAAATAGGGATTTTTCCAGAGAACCACCGAAGGATTCCCCCATATTCTCCAGGCTCTGCACCATTCGTTCAATCTCCACAGTGTAGGGAGTACACTGATAGCGAAACCTTCTGCGTTTGAACTCCTCGATGGTGGTCACCCTACCGGTTTCTTGGCGAGGGATAAGGTTTCTCCAATTCACCAGCTGATTGAGATCTTGCTGCAGCTGTTCTTCAGTATAGTTGGCAAAGTACGGGCTGTCCTTGAGGTAGTCAAAGACTTCCTCCGGCATGAGAAAATGGCGCAACCTCTCATGTTGGATGTAGAAATACCGTAATATGGCCCGATAACGCCATGCATTCTCTGTTGTCAAATATGTCGCTTCGGGAAGAGGCCTGAGCAACCTCTCATCAATGTTCTGGTGAATCATAGCAACAACCTCATCTGTCATGGATCATATCATCAACGGACTTGCATTGCCGCTGACCTTGAGACTTGGATTACTAATGCATCGGATTCCACACGCATAAGCCAGTCTCCTGCCATCCCACCCCGCCTAGCCTTGAGGTACAGATACTACCACTTTCACCGTGGGAAGTTCATACTACCTACCAATGACCAGCGCCCCTATCCCCTCGCGCACAAGGCCCCCATGGGGGCCTTGTAGGATGGGGATAATAGTCTCGAAGCGACCCTATGGTATCGCTTAACGTGGATAGATATTTACCACCATAATGCTATCTTCCGGACCGTTTCCCACAACTTGGATCTCGATGGAACTGTTGCCAGTTGTGGCGCGGCCCCAAAACTCACAATCGTCCATGGATATATTGGGATTGAGCATTTCCTTGACCACCTGTGTATAGAACTCTGCTACATCCGTGAAGGGCTGGTCTATTAGCACGGTGGCGGAATACTCCAGGCCTTCCGACGTCTGCTCACCGTATTCATCCATTATGTAGGCTCCGTTAACCAAGGGAACGATGTCAGCAGGGAATTCTACTGCTTGGGAGAGATCATAATCGTCACCAATACTGGGTTCGCTTAAGTCTTGACCGTAACTACTGGCAGTAGTATCAAAGATCCCGATATCTAGGCTTGTTTTTCCCCCGGTGGGATCAAAATAAATATCTACCCTTCGCCCCTGGATTTCAAAGTGCAGCTCCAGGTTGTTGTCCGCTACAGTCACGTGTCCCCCACATTTCACGAAATGGTCAACGTAGAAGTCTAATACCTGCTCCACTGGAGCTGGCGTAGTGTAGACAATTTTGTAATTGCCGTCAGTGCGTATACCCCATCCTGAAATGGCATCATCCCTAATGGGCACCAACTCATCAGGATACCCCTCAGGGAGTGACACATTGGGATGCTCAGCCCAGGCAGTACCTCCACAGATCAAACACAGAAAAACGATGGCAATAGACATAGATAAGACCACTGAATGCTTCAAGGCTTTCATTTCCGACCTCCTTATAGATTTGGCTTTTCCAAGGTACCAATTCCCTGATGGTTACTGCGCCCGGCAGACTTAGTGCCTGCGACTTTTCTTTCCCTCCAGCATCATCCTATCCGCGGCTTGGAGCATTCTGCCCAGGTCAAAGACCGTGCCAGGTACGTGGGTGGCTATGCCCATGGAGCAAGTTACCGGTGCATACCCTGTTCCGGAGATACCGAGAGCCTGTTCCAGGATATCTAGGGGGAATCGGCGCTCATCCAGGGCCCTGACTAGTGCCATAGCCAATTGCTGAGCCGCCTCACTATCCTGGTCGGGTAGCAGAATAGCGAATTCATCGCCACCCAGCCGATACACGTGCTCCCCCCCTCCCAACACCTCCATAAGCACATGGGCAAATTGCTGGAGGATGAAGTCACCTACATCGTGGCCAAAGGCATCATTAAACTGCTTGAAATTGTCTAGATCAAGATAGATCAGTGAGTAGGCAGCACTGTCGGCCAGACGCCTGTAAGCTAGATTGTCCTGCTCCATGGTGTGCTGTAAATTGTAGCGGTTGTTGAGCATGGTCAGAGCATCCTTGGTGGCAGCTATCTGGAGTTTCTGGTTCACCTCCTCTAGCTCCAAAGTACGCTGATACACCTTGTCTTCCAGTTCCACTGTCAAAGCCTCGGCAGTGCTCAGGGCCGACGAGAATCGCTCTGCCACTACCAGGGTTTGGCTGAGTACAAATGCCAGGAGTCCAAAAGGCACTGTATTGGATAAGCCACTGATGGTATGCATCCGATTAGCATAGGCGATGTCGTTTAGCACGGTAGCTGCCAAGATAGCACTGCCTATTAGCAGTCGACCGGCCCCTGGCTGCCTGCGGTAAGCTCTCTTGATAACAACCATGAAGGACCATACGCACACAAAGGCTAGGAGTACCTGAAAAGGAGGCAGTAGGCGCGCGTAATATCTAAGGGGGAGACCGGCAATGGTCAGTATCGAGAAGATGGTGCAGGCATAGACGAAGCCCCGCAATGGACGGGGAAAATCATCCGGGAAGAGAGCAGTCATGAAGGCCAGAAAACTCGCCATGGCTAGAGAGCCTGATCCATATTCAAGTTTGGCCAATAGCTCAAGGCTCAGCTGAGGTGCCAGGGTTGCCACAAAGGCTTCCCCAGTGAGGAGTGTCCGGAAGGCGATCACCATACAGAATAGCCCGAGAAACAGACCCGATAGATCATTTCTCTGTAAGGAAAATATGGACAGATGATAGAATCCCATAACAAAGAGACTCCCAAAGATGAAAAGATTGGCACCTATGGCTAAGTCCCGTTTCCGTAGAATCTGGTCTGCAGGACCCAGACTAACCGGCTCCCACATACCTCCCTTGATGTGAGAAAAATTGGCTACATGCACCAGGATCTCCACCTGCCGGGAGTCTGTCCGAAAAGTAGCCACTTGGCGTCGCCACTGGGGTCGGGTTGACTCCCTGGAGATACTAGGCTCGCCATTGGCAGCAAGTTCCTGACCGTTGACAAACATTCTATAGGATGTAGCAAAATCCGGGATCTTCAAACCATACTTTGTGGAGGTATCTCTTATGTAAGCTGTTAGGCGATAAGTGCCATACCCATAGGGGCCCATGAGCCCGTCACCTGTATCAAAGACATTCCACAAGGCAGGGGCTACGATGAAACGGGGATCGGCACCCCTAATCTCATGGAACTCCTCAGGCTCTAGAAAAACCGAAGGATAGAACTCCCAATCCCCTGCTAGAGGAACAGTTCCCCATTCGGCAAAATCCCATGCCTCTAGATTGATTGCCCCTTGCTCTACTCGAGGTGCCACCATGGCATTGTTATGTTCCGAAAAAAGCACTGAACCCACCAAAAGCAGGGCCGTGATAAATAGAGGAATAAAGTAGGCTATGGGGTAGCGTTGGTGAGGGCGCAAGCCGCATCTCAACCTCTCGAATTTCGAATTGCCAGTGTTCTGGGGTTACACCCTTGGGAATGAAAACCTGTGAGACTACAGGCCTGTCTATATCCATAGTTCGTCCACCACGCCATGGAATCCTGTCGTTTTCCAGCGGCAGCAGGACTTTATCCCGGTATCTTGAAAAATACCCACAGAACCTATAATGTCTAGCAAGAGCTAGACATTATACTGCTGTAATGCGAGGGGATGTATATGAACGGGACAGACGACATGCCAGGAATCGAGCTTGTGCAAATCTGTAAGATCAAGCCTGTAATCCTCGGCGACACCCTGACTCAGATCGAAGTGATCAAGGATGTTTCCTTCTCGGTGCAACAAGGTAGTGTGCTGGCACTACTCGGTCCATCGGGCTCAGGGAAATCTACTCTGCTGCGAATGATCAATCGTCTAGAGGATCCATCCTCTGGCTCCATCTTGCTGGGCAACTCCAACATATCGAAACTTGATGTGAGAGAGCTTAGGCGCCGGGTAGGGATGGTCTCCCAAACTCCTGCTCTCTTGCCTGGTACTGTAGGGGACAACATCGCGTATGGACCCAGACTAAGGGGCGAAACATGCGATCCGGGCAAATACCTGAGGTTAGTGAATCTGGAGCATGACCTGCTCACAAGACCAGCTTCTGCCCTATCCATCGGACAGCAGCAAAGGATGTGCATAGCCCGGACCCTAGCCAATGATCCTGAAGTACTGCTCCTAGACGAGCCCACCTCTGCTCTAGATCAAACGGCTGCCAACACCATCATGAACCTAATTGGTCGTCTGAACAAAGAGCTTAGTCTCACCGTCATCCTGGTGACACATTTGATGGAACACGCCCAGATCATAGCTTCCCAGGTTGCTTTACTGGCCAAGGGGCAATTGGTGGAGGAAGGCCCCGCCCCTGAATTTTTCCAAGACCCGCAGACAGAAGTGGGTCGCAAATTCCTGCGAGGGGAGTTGACCGATGATGGAATCTAGTTATATACAAATAACCGGCTTGGACCTGCTCATAGCACTGCTGTTCGTAGCCATTGTGGCATTGGTTTCCTATTGGCAGAGTTTAGGCCTAGAACGAGATGTAGCCGTGGGCACCGTCAGGACCTTCGTACAGCTTCTGGCAGTAGGCTTCATCTTGCAGCAATTGTTCAATGCCGCCCGTTGGTATTGGGTGATCTTAGCCCTAGCTATCATGACTACCGTTGCAGCCTATAACGCGATGCAGCGGCAAACCGGGGCCAAACAAGGCCTACTCACAGTGATGACTGCAGCCATAGCTACCGGCGGAGCCATCACACTGATTTTGGTCATAGGAGTTGTGCTACGGGTCCGTCCCTGGTATCAGCCCCAATATGTGATTCCCATCGCTGGTATGATCATCGGGAATTCTATGAATGGCGCAACTCTCGTTGTCAATAGATTACATTCTGAGCTTACTTTGAGGCGCAATGCCATTGAGGCTGCTTGGGCGCTAGGGGCTTCAGCCCGGGTAGCAGCAGCGGAATCCCTGCGGGAATCGCTGCGGGCTGCCATGATGCCCACCATTAACTCCATGATGACGGTAGGGCTTGTGCAATTGCCAGGTATGATGACAGGCCAGATCATCTCCGGCGTCAGCCCACTAGAGGCAGTACGCTACCAAATAGTAGTGATGCTCATGATCGCTGCCGCCACCGCCATAACCGCCATGACCGCAGCATTTGGAGCACTAGGCGTGTTTTTCACATCAGCAGAACAGCTGTCACCTAGATTAGAGCTAGGCAAACACTGGGATGGATACAAAGCAACTAACTGAATAGCCCTTGGTATTGAGAGAGGCGCTATTCCACGATAAGATATAGGTGATGTGCTGTGGAACTAATATCCAGTGAGGGGATATTTATGAGGCAAACTACGGGTCTCACTTATCCCCAGAACGGCTGAACCACCTTCTAGACAAAACCCCCGTGGTGTATAGGGGATTTCGGCAAGAAATAGAGAAGTTTCTGCAGATGATGCGTGACTGCTTGGGATCTGTTGGATAATATCACTTGGGAGGCGAGCTTATGCGTCCATTTGCTCCATTTGTTGATGGTTATTGGGACGTGGAAAATCAGCTAGCTCAGCATATTCAGGTAAGAGCAATGGCTGCTGCCACCCTCGAAGCTCAGGCAAAGTCTGCGGTGACCACCGCCTATGGCTTCGAGCAGCGGCGCTACAAGGTCAAACAAGCTTTTGATGCCGCCTTAGGTGGACTGCCCACTACTGATGCCCCGCTTAACGCTGAGACCACCGGCATCATTCAGGCGGGAGATCATTTCATAGAGAAAGTGATCTTTGAAAGTCTGCCCCAGTTCTATGTCACAGCCAACCTTTACCTTCCCCAACGAACAGATTCTGCGCCAGCCATCCTATTTTTTTGTGGCCATGCCAAGGAAGCAAAAGCCTATCCAGTTTACCAAAAAGTGTGTCTAGCTCTGGTGAGAGCAGGGTTTGTGGTGCTGGCTGTAGACCCTTTGGGCCAGGGGGAACGCATGGGCTATGTGAATCCCAAAACACGCAAACTCGACATCGAATGGGGTACCTATGAGCACTCCCATGCCGGGCTGCAATGCACCCTCGCTGGCTTCAACATTGCTCGGTACTTCATCCACGATGCAGTTCGGAGCCTGGATTATCTGTGTAGTCGCCCAGAAGTAGACCCAGATAGGATCGGAGTCACGGGTAACTCTGGTGGAGGAACTCAAACAAGCTACCTCATGATGGTGGATGAGAGAATCAAAGCGGCAGTCCCCTGTACATACATAACCGCCCGGGAGCACTATCTCTGGACAGGTCAGGCCCATGATGCTGAGCAAAATCTCTTCGGTGCCTTCACCAACGGCATCAACTATGATGATCTCTTGACATCCATTGCCCCTAGGCCCGTACAACTTGGTATGGTTGCTTCTGATTTCTTCACCATTGAAGGTGCTATGCAGAGCGCCTATAGGGCCCAACTGGCCTACCAGTTCTATGACAAGCCAGAGAATTTCCGACTAGTGGTGGCCAGTGGTACACATCAGTATGCCGATCTCTTGCGACAAGAAACAGTGAAGTGGTTCCAGTATCATCTGCAGGGCAAGAAAGGACCCAGATTGGAGGATATCGGTGCTCCTAGCCCCTGGGAGCATCCAGGGCCAGAGGCGGTATTTGAAGAGAGTTGTAGCTGTGCTGAGAGTTTTGCGACTCTACCAAAAGAAGAGCTTTGGTGTACCCCGTCTGGCCAAGTGGCACTAGACTTTCCCGAGAGTGTCACGGTTTTTGATCTGAACCAAAGAGCATGGGCAGATCGATTCAAGACCCCTGCCTCCCTAGAGGAACTGCAACATGTCGTTTACGGTGGCAGGGAGCCGGCCCACCTTTGGGCTAGGTGCATCGATTCCGGTAAGGACCGTGATCTTGCCTGGAGAAAGCTCTTCTTCTTTACAGATCTAGATATTGCGGTGACAGGGATCTGGATTACTGCTGATCCCCAGGCCTCTCCCTGGGTGGTCTTGCTGGAGGAAGGCAGCGATGCAGTCCAGAAACGTCCTGAGTTAGTTAGAAGGCTAGCCGAGGAAAAGGGTCAGATCTTCCTCTTTGATGTACGAGGAGTTGGTGCTGTCAAACAGCGTCCCATCAACAGATATCGCCCCAATGCAACATACGGCACTGAATTTGTGTTGAACTACAATGCCATGATGTTAGAGGACAGTCTGCTCTGGATGCGGGCGTATGATGCAGTTCTGGCATTGTCCTATGTGCAAGGTGTCACTAATCAGGCTCCTTCGCTATACGCAGAAGGCTGGCTAGGATTAGTGGGACTCACTGCAGCAGCAGTCCTCAAGGAAGAGTTGGCGCTGCAGCAGCTGGAATTTGACCGTCTCTTAGATGATGTTTCCTCTATCATCGATGAGCGATTTCACCTAAGGGATCATCGACTGGAAGCCTTTGATCTAGCCAGATTGCTGGATGTCCAAGGAATAGTAAAGAGCTTTGCAGACCGTATTAAGGTTCACTCTTGGGTGGATGCCCGGGGCAAAACCAAGTGACTGCGGTCTGGAAACGAAAGGATCACAACGCTTCTCAGCGAATATACGCCATAGCCGATAGAGGCAATCTGCCACCAAAAATACAGCGGAGGGAACAATATGAGAGAGTTTAATGGTTTGACGTCAGGGCTCGGTGGACTAGCCCGCCTATCACGGGCAAAAACACGGTCCATAAGTGCAGAGAATTTCACAGGTGAGAAAGGCAAAGGTGGTATGGCCACCGAAGGAACTGGCGCAGAACCCGCCCGGTATCTTGGGCAAGGCTGGAAGGTATCCCCTTCCATAGAGATCCCCGGCAATAATACCTTCACCTTAGCTGAGATTGAAGGGCCGGGTGCCATCCAACATGTGTGGATGACCTGTTTCCCCGGACATTGGCGTAACCTCATCCTAAGGATTTACTGGGACGGAGAAGAGCAGCCATCGGTGGAAGTACCCTACGGCGATTTCTTCTGTAATGGTTGGTGTGAGCGTTCAAATGTCAACTCTTTGCCTATTGCAGTCAACCCTGCCGGTGGCATGAACTCCTATTGGGAGATGCCCTTTAGAAAATCTGCCCGAGTCACTATAGAAAACCGTGGCGATGCCGATGTGACTTTATATTACCAGATCACATACGCCCTCACTGAAGTGGCCAGTGATGCAGCTTATTTTCATGCACAGTGGCGGCGTAGCAATCCACTTAAGTATAAAGATGTCCATACCATTGTCGACGGAATTCAGGGCTGGGGCCACTATGTGGGAACTTATCTGGCCTGGGGAGTAAATAACAACGGCTGGTGGGGTGAAGGCGAGATCAAGTTCTACATGGATGGCGATAAAGAATTCCCCACTATCTGTGGCACCGGAACAGAAGACTACTTTGGTGGGGCGTGGAATTTTGAACACCCTAAAGGAGAATATGGCATCTATTCCACCCCTTTTCTAGGGCTATCCCAGGTAATTAAGCCGGATGGTTTGTATAAGAGTCAGCAACGCTTTGGCATGTATCGCTGGCACATCATGGATCCCATCCGTTTTGAGAAAGATCTAAGGGTAACGATCCAGGCTCTAGCATGGCGACATGGTGGCCCCTATTTGCCCCTACAAGATGATATCGCATCAGTGGCCTATTGGTACCAAGCAGAACCCCATGCACCTTTCCCGACCTTGCCCGACAAAGACTACTTGGAAGTAATCTAACACAAACCACCTTGCCAACGCATTAGAGTAAACAGAGTGAAGGCCCTTGATCATCTCACAATAGACTCAAGGGCCTTTTACTACCTAATAGCAGTTCACTACGGTTTCCTGTTATTTGTGCCAGTAGTCTTCCCACTTCTGCAGCGCATCATCTAGTTCCATCTTGCCCAACAGCACACTCTGCATATCGGTCTCGTGAATCTTGCTCCAGACCCGGCTACTAGGACCACCTATTGCCCTGCCAAGGCCCACAAGTACAAAGACGCCACACTCCCGTAAGGGCTATATCTCTTTGCATACCTAGCAAATTGCTCCCGGGAAAGGTCTTCTAGTCCATACAAAGATATCATACCTCGGCGGATAGCCAAATCCCCATAGCTGACAACGTTCGGCCTGCCTAGGGAGAAGATCAGAAGCATCTCTGCAGTCCAGACCCCCACACCTTTTAAAGAGGTCAGCATCTTCACGATCTCCTCATCAGGTAATGTGTGAAGCGCACCGAAATCAACCTCGCCGGACAAAGCAGCCTCCGCAATGCCCATGATGTACTCTGCTTTTCGCTCACTCATGCCACAGCCCTTAATGGCAGGCATACCGACATCGATTATGGCCTGTGGAGCAATAGAGTTGGCCAAAAGATCGCACATCCTGCCAGAGACAGTGTCTGCCGCCTTACGGGAAATCTGTTGGCTAATAATGCTCCTAATCAGTGCCTCAAAGGGATCCGGTATCACTTGACGTTTGATCATACCCAGCCGTTCGATCTCCCGGCCTAGCCTCTTGTCTCGCCTCTGTAAATGATCAATCTCGGTCTCTCCATAGACAAAATGCTGCATAGATTACCTCGCTCCTACTCAAGATCTGGCCCATACTAGGCTAGTCTACCCATCCCATTAGTTCCATCGCTTGCGGGCAGACTCTGTTTTGTCTATCTCCCATCCCTCCTACCTTCTTGCCATGGTTAGCCCACTGATGCAAGAATTCCTGCCTAGACCATGGCCACGACTCCCCTGCATTGGATCATCCTCATCGTAGATCACATGCGGTAAGATGCCCGTATTTGTAGATCTCATGAAAAAACCCCGCCCACAGGCGAGGTTTTTGAGAATTCAGTCTGACATCATATCTATCCAGTAATCGCCTTCCACATTGCACGAGCCCTTTCTGCGGGATCATTCCTTTGACAGATCCCCTAGTACTTGACTTGTACTGGCTTGCCTGTTGCAGCTGATTCAAAGATGGCCAGTATGACCAAAGATGTGTTAGCTGCATCATGGATGGACACCAGGAAATCCTCACCACTGACTAAGCAGTCTACAAAGTGGCGAATGCTCTCATAGGCAAATCCCTTGGCTTTCCCATGGATGAAGTGCCGTACCAAGACATCAGGTCGATCATTCTTATCTTCAGTAAACCGCTCGATCATTTGGTTGTTGGTCAAATCGAGATTAATCATGCCCTTGGTCCCCGTGATATTAAACTTGATGTCATTTACGCAAGGATGGGTATTGGGAGTAATCCATCCGTTTTCAATGGACGCAATGCCACCATTCCTGAACTGCAGAATAGTCTGATAGACATCCACTGTATCCACACCAAGCTTTCTCAGCACACCGGAGCTAGATACTGAGTAGACTCGTTCTACCTCATCACTGAAGAACCACCGCAAAGTATCAACTGTATGACTACCTAAGAACCAAAGAATCGATGACTTGGCAGCCCAGGGAAGCATATCTGTGGCTACCCATTTGATATCATTAAGCCGAAAATAGGCACTGACAGGATCGCCTAGCTCACCGCTATCTAGGGACTGCTTGGCCACTGCAAAGGGCGGGCTCCACCGGTTATGCAAGTCCACCATTACCCTGACATTGTTCCTCTCCGCGGCTTCAACAATCGCCTCGACATCTTCCCGGGTAGTAGCAAGAGGCTTCTCCACCAAGAGATGCTTTCCGGCATTGGCACAGTCCACAGCGATCTTGCCATGGGCGAAATCAGGGGTGACTATAGCCACGGCATCAAGTTCAACCTGCCGCAGCATCTCGTTGTGATCAGAAAAAACATGGGGTATATCGAACTTGGCCGCTAGTTCCCTAGCTCTAGCGATGTTCAAATCACACACCGCAGTGACTTCGACTCCAGGATGCTCCTTGTACAGGTAAGCATGGGTTTCTCCCCAGACTCCCGCACCAACAATGGCGAACTTCAGCTTTGACATATCTCTTTCCTCCTCACTGTTTTACCGCTCCAAAAGTAAGTCCTCGGATCATGTGTTTCTGCACAAGCATGGCGAAAATCAACACTGGTAAAGCTGTCACAACACCGACTGCAGCCATTTCTCCCCAGATTACTCCCGTAACAGATAGGAAAAACGTCACCGTGGTTGGCAAAGTTCGAGCATTAATGCCAGTTAAGAAAAGAGCAAATGTAAACTCATTCCAAGATTGGATCACACAGAAGATAGCTGTGGCTGTTAGCCCGGGGACCGACAAGGGTAGCAGAATCTGTGTCAAAACCTGCCAGTGAGAGCAGCCATCTACTAAAGCTGCCTCTTCGATCTGACGGGGGATCTCTTCGAAAAATCCCCGCATCATCCAGATCGAGAAGGGGATATTGAAAGTCATATATGAAAGGATCAGCACTAGATGAGTATCAAGTATCCCAGTCAGCCTCGCTAGAATGAAAAACGGGATCACAGTAGCCATGGGAGGCAGCATTCTCAAACTAAGAATCCAAAAGGCCAGATCCTCTTTCTTCTTGAAAGAGAAACGGGCAAATCCATAGGCTGCTAGGCTACCTAGTGCCAGTGATACCAAGGTCGTAGCAATAACAACGATGAAACTGTTTTTGGCAAAATGCAACAGGTTGCGGGCCTGAAATATCGATATATAATTCTCTAGAGTCGGCTTGAACACCCAGATGCTTGGATCATATGTCAAGACCCTGGGTTTGAGGCTGACTATGATCATATATACGAAGGGAAATGTCGCGATAGCCGCCACCAAAAGAAGTGCCAGACCACTCAGGATCCGCCTACTTTGCTGCAGAACTCTGTGATTCATTAGGCATCGCTCCCTTCACGTACGTAGCGAACCAATCTCTGGCTGAGAAAGACAATCAATACGAGCAGAACTACTGCCGTTGCAGAAGCCCTAGCCACCCATCCGGTCTGGGCAAAACCCAACCGATATACATGCAAGCTAAGCAACTCAGTGGCACTACCCGGGCCACCTTGTGTCAATACAAAGGGAACATCAAAGAGCTTCAGAGAATCCATGGATCTAAACAAAATGGCCAGCATCAAAAGCGGGCGCAGTAAGGGCAACGTGACATACCTAAAGGATTGTACCACATTGGCCCCATCCACTAATGCAGCTTCATAGGGCTCAGCGGGTACAGAACGCAACCCCGCATATATGATGAGAGCCATAAATGGAGTCCATTGCCAGACATCAACCAATAGAGTCGATGTAAAGGCTAGCTGTGGCCCTAACCATGTGATTTTTGTATTGAAAAGGCCCTGGGCAAAGTAATTCAGCACTCCATATTCCGCATTGTACATGAGCTTCCACATCTGCCCCACGATGCTGGGGGTGATAGTAATGGGCAACAGGAGACAGGCGAAGACTAGACTCTTGAAGCGAAATTCCTGGTTTAGCAGCAAGGCGACAATAAAACCAAACAGAGTCTCCAGTGCAGTAGCTAGTAGCATGAACTTGATGCTGATTCCAAAAGAGGGCCAGAACAAGTGCAGTAGCTAGTAGCATGAACTTGATGCTGATTCCAAAAGAGGGCCAGAACTCCCAGTCCCTGCCACTAAAGAGGCGAGCGTAATTCTTGAAGCCTACGATTTTATGCTCTGTCCAAACCTCACCTAATTCATAATCAGTGATGCTGACATAGTATAGGAATATGCCTGGAAGAATGGTAAGTATCGCTAAAACGATGACAGCAGGTAAGATATATGCTCGATGAGGGTATTTGACCATCCATGATTGCTTCCGCCTTGATGATATGTGTGCTGTGATAATGATGACCCCCTTTCCTGATGCAGGGGGCTAGGTGTAGCCCCCTGCTCCATATCCGTACGAACTATTTGACCTACTCCATTATTTCCTCCAATTCAACCTGTGCCCGCCTACAAGCTTCCTCCGGGGTTACTTCGCCTATTAAAGCCATGTTACCCCAATATCCTGTTCTATCTAGAACTTTGCCAAGTTCCGGCGTCGACGGTATCCAAGCTAGTCCTCTCTCCACCAAGGCATTGGCCTTATCGAAAGAAGCTAACTGCACAGGATAGGATGGCTCTCGCTCTACTAGCTCCTGGTTCTGGTAGACTGATGTCCTAGTGGGCACGCCTCCATTAAGGACATAGTCCTTGGCTTTCGCCTTACTGGTCATAAAGGTGATGAAAGCCCAGGCGGCGTCTTTTTTCTGTGAGCCAGAAGCTATGGCCATATTCCAACCAGCAAATACTCCTGCATCACCGGCAGGCCCCGTTGGTGGAGGGGCAAATGCCACTCGGTCATGAACCTTGGATTTGGTCGGATCCATCACCCAGGATACTAGAGCAGTTGCATCGAACCACATTGCGGTTCTACCAGCCATGAAAGCAGAGGTTGCTTCCTCATGGGTGTAAGTCGCTACATCAGGAGGGGCACATTTCATTAATTCGATGAAATACTTCAAAGATTCGACTGTACCGGAGCTGGTCATGAGGGGTTCCCACGTTGTCTGATTCAGGAATCCATCCCCAAAGTTGTAAGCGATGGTCAGCCACCCCGAAGCGAAGTGAATGCCTCGTTGTGCCCGCATAGCTATTCCATACAGATCCGGTTCTTTGCCGTTAAAGAACTGGGCTAACTCCAGTAATTCATCAAGTGTTTCAGGCGGAGTCTTGCCGTATTTATCAAATAGATCCTTGCGATACCCAATAAACCGAGTCTCTCCTGCTGTGGGGATCCCATAAGCCTCTCCATCATATGCACCGATACCGTTGCGATATGCCGGCATGATATCTGCATAGTCGAACCAATCTGGAGTAGTATCAGCCTCGATAAACGGCTTCAATGGGACGATTACCTTCTTCGGCGCATACTCCGCGATCCAGAAACCATCCACCATTAATACATCGAACAAACGGCTGTTACCCGTATAATCCATCAGCTGCTTATTCTTTAGGTAGGTCTCTTCCATGACATCCCAGCTTACCTTGATACCTGTGAGCTCTTCAAATTCTGCTGTCATGGCCTGAAATGCATCTGTGGAAGGATGGCTAGCAAAGGCAGCTGTGATCTCTGTGCCTCCCAACCGGGCCTTCACATCCTTACCCCACTCATCCATGTTCTGAGCACTAACTAAACACGGCACCATCAATACTAACAGGAGCGTTACAATGGCTACGATATTCCGCTTCATTCTCACAAACTCCCTTCTTGATCTCCGTCGTTATGTGCCACAACAGTGTTCAGTTTGCTTCTGATGCCACCCCCTTCTAGAGACCAACGGTAGAAATCTGGCTGTGTTCATAGAAAAGCTTTGTAGCGTAGGCGATGGCGCCTATGATCACCGCTTCTTTCCCCAAGGCTGAGGGCAACAACTGATACTTACCTTCAGCAAACGGTAATGCTTCTTTAGCAGTGGTCTCAGTCAAAACTGACCAAAACGTATCGGAATCACAAAGGGCACTTTCGATAACTACAGCATCAGGCCCCAAGATATTTAGAACGTTGACGATGGCACTGGCAGTACTGCTGGCAATATCTGCTAACACTTTCTGAGCAACTGGACATCTGAGCCTATCCCTTTCAACTAAGTACTCAAAAATATTACGCGGATTCACAGATGTAATGCTATCAACATCCTGCTCTGCCAAGAGCCCCAGTGCCGCTCTGCGATTGACCTTAGTTTCGAGACATCCCTTACGGCCACATTTGCAGATCTCTCCTTGGACATCTAGTACCATATGTCCAATCTCAGCGGCACTGCCCCGCAGACCATGGTGCAATTGGTTGTTAGTCACTACTCCTGAACCGACCACAGTGCCAATCCGTAGGTAGACTAAGTTATGTATGTCAAAGTCTCTAGCAGCCATTTCGCCATAAGCAGCTAGGCCAGTGGCATTCTCCGCCCTGATGGGAATGCCAAGTTGTCTTCCTAGAGGTACCGCAACTGGAACGCTGTTCCATCCCAGGTTAACAGCTGACAAGATTCCACCTTCCGACGAGATAATACCAGGAAGAGCTAGAGCCATAGATGCTAGGCGATGACTATCCCCATCGGTGAGATCACTTAGCAATTGACTGATGGCAGAGACCACTTCTCCTGGTTCCCTGACTTGAGTAGTGGCTGTTCTTGGCTTGTTTCCCGCCAGATCCTCGGTCCGGCCGTATAGAGAACCGTCGTCATCTAGATGGACGGCCCCAATCAGTCTACCTCTAGCTCTAATCTTCAGTAGGATTGGACGCCGACCACCTATAGAGTCACCGGTCCCTGCTTCCTCGACAATGCCTTGTCGCAGGAGAAAGCCGACCAATTCACTGACAGTGGACCGACTGAGTCCAGCCTGTCTACTGATCTCAGCTCGGGAGATTAGGCCCTCTGTCCTGATCAGATTGAGAATGACTTTCAGATTTTGATCCTTGACTGATGCGTTGTTAGCTGCGAGTAGTCCCATAGTTTCCCTCAGTTCTTGATAACTGCAATCCAACACTTAGTTCGTCCCCCGGACAAACTAACTATGTATAACATTCCAGGTGCGGGGTGATTCTCCTTCTATCCGCGGAGAATCTTATTAAATATTTTCATGCATTGAAGATTAGGACCGGGCATCGGCTTACGTCTAGCACTCCATCAACCAGTCTCATTTGATCTCCATGGATTCTATCCCTGGCTGGGACGCCACCTCTGTTTAGTTGTCCTTGGTTGACAGTAGTTGCCCATTACTGTAAGATAAAGTCGATAGGAGGGCTCACTTTGTCAAGCAAATACAAGTCGCTAACCGCGAGGGAGCTAGCTCAACAGCTTAATCTACCGGTGGAGACCGTATGTCGGTATACGCGAGAAAACAAGATACCCCATATTGATCTCGGTAACCGGCAATACCGGTACATGTTAGATGATGTAATCAGTAGTCTTGGTGGCAAGGATGTGGTAGTCAGTGAAGAAGCAGCCCACAGCTACAGTACGGACAGGATCTATACCTACAGCGATTATTGTCAGTTACCTGAAGAAGAAAACTACTATTATGAGATCCTCGATGGTGTGCTGATCCGAGAACCTGCCCCTACCAAGTTGCATCAACGGGTATCAGCGAGACTGCAGCGATTATTACAGGACTATTTCTGGGAAAGGGATCCGGAAGCCGAGATATTCAATGCTCCCATCGACCTAACACTCTCAGATACCAATGTGATTCAGCCTGACTTGGTATATGCACCCGATGATAGTGATGTCGACGAGCAGAGGATAAACGTAATCCCGGAGTTGGTAGTCGAGATCATATCGCCGTCTACACTAAAGAAGGATCGCGTTGACAAACTAAGGATCTACTCCCGGCAAGGCGTACCCCACTACTGGATAGTTGATCCCTTGGCACAGACTCTAGAAGCCTTTATACTGTCTGGATCACGACAATACGTTATCGCTAGCTCGGCTACGGGGGCTGAGGTCTTTACTCATCCCAGTTATCCGAGACTCACCATCGAGCTCGAGGTTCTGTGGAGAAAAGGACCGTTGTGAGCAGTTCTGCCTGCTCCCGAGCCATTCCTAGATCTATAACTCCTTACCTGTTGATGGGGGCCTGGCTTAGCTGTGTCTATGGCACTCCCCCCGCCATATTCTGTTATAGGCGGTGGGAAGAGCACAATCAGGGCTGCCTTCAGCGAAGAGGTGGGGTTACTTTCTTTGGGTTATGAAATGATCAAGCGTCTAGAGACAAGCCGCTCCCATCTTGAGTATTCCATTGATAATGGCTACTCCCAGCGTACCCGGGGATTTGTAGCCACCAGTTAAATCACTATGCTCCCCCTTATCCCTTGGTGGACCCCATCATAATCCCACTTTCGAAATGCTTCTGCGCCATCAAAAAGAACTTTGGCCTAGAAAATGCGGGATGCTCAGCTAAAAACGGCGCGATGATATCTTCCCCGAACCCATGTCTCGGCATCACCCGAGGCCCAGGTCATGTACTTAAGCACTACAGGCTCTTGGGCACTGGGGCAATATCTACGGTATCAACTATCCTGTCAATACGCCCCGCCTTGAAACTTGGTGAGCCAATAATGAGGGGCTCGGGGCGGTCATCCATTGTGATACCACCCTGATTACGTAGATTTGATGCACCTTCGCCATGCCAGCTATAGCCAGGTTTTAGGCAAGCAACATATTCCGATTCCAAGGCACTATATCCCAGCATGGCTAGCTCCATGGGGCTCAAGATGCATTCAGTCTCCTCCCGAAGGGCTAAATCAGCTAGCATCCTATCGGATGGATTATGTAAGGCCACAGCCCTCAAATTTGGGATGACGATTCGGCCCTCCTCAATGCAGGGGATGAATACTTCGTTGATTGCCCTAGAGCTATTGGCATGACCATGATCGCTGGTTATGATAAACACAGTCTCATCCAAACGACCCAGTTTATCAACGGTCTCACCAATTCATGCCCTGCTCTCATCGGCATGAGGCGATCTTGAACAGTTGCCTCTCTGGAGCAGGCGATCAAAGCTAGGTCACTGTTTTGCAGTACTACAAGGCTAGTTTTGTGATACTGTGGACAAAGCTTCGGTCATAGCTCATCTCAATGGGATCGACACCTCGAGCTAAAGCAAAGTAATATGATAATAGCTGCACTGGCACAATATCAGCTACGGGATCACAAATCAGGTGCTGGAGATCCACTTCGCCTGCCAACGATTGGATTCGCCCAGCAGAGACAAAACAACCTTTGGCGCCAATGCGCTGCAAGATCTTGACAAGACCCTCCATCCGTTCTCTAGCCACCCCATCAAGCCCCAACACAACGACAAAGGAATTCTCAGTCACAGTGTTAAAGGCGCCATGCATGGAATCTTCCACATCGAAATACATCGATGGGATCTTGGCGATTTCCATGATCTTTAGCGCACCTTCCCGGGCAGTACCGAGATTGTCACTGGAACCGACGACAAAACAAAGATCCGTACCAGAGTTCTGATCCGCAAAATCCCTAATGACGTTCTGCTTGTCTAGGTAGGACTGAATCCTCTTGACAAATTCGGAATCTGAGGAATCTCCTCGCAAGAGTTGAGCGAGGCCAATCAGAACAGCGACTGTGGCACTATATCCCTTAGTCTTGGGACCAACCCGCTCTTCGCCGCAATTAACCAATATGGTCCTATCAGCGGCTTTACCTATGGGGCTCTCTTCTCCGGCTGTCACTGCCCAGGTTCTAGCTCCGATGTTGCGCGCTTTCTTCAGAGCTTCCACTGTGGCTAGGCTCTGACCCGATTGGGAGATGCCAATAACAATGCTGCCTGGCCGGATTAGGCCTTTGTCCAGGTCAAGGCTAAAGTTGACCGGATCACATATCTCCAAAGACTCGGTCACAGCCCTCCAGCCAGACTTGGCGGCGTAGGCAGCATTCAAAGAACTGCCGGAACCAACCATAAGTGTATGGGGCAGTTTTGGGGCCAACTCTATGAGACCTGCTATAGACTGGGCAAACCCCGGCTCTTGGACTTCCTGTACGATTCCATTCACGATGCTGGGTTGTTCCAAGATGTAATCTAGCACAAGGCCACAATCCATTTATCGATTCAATCCCTTCTCGTAGATCTACTTTACCTCTACTCCCACCTGCGGCAAGCCAAAGACATGCTGATCCGTAAGGATTGCTCCACCATAAAGGCCCGCATCAGCACCTAGCGCCGAAAACACTAGCTGCTGGCAGTCAAATTGCACATTGCCACAACCTTTGCCTACCTCGTCTCGTAGGTCTTCTAAGAACGCATCACCAAGTTCAAGAATGTCGCCACCAATAATCACAGCAAACGGATTAAGGAGATTGAGTATGCTGATGATAGCTGTCGCCAAATAGTCGACTGTCTCCTCATACACCCGCAAAGCCACTGGTTCCTGAGCTTTGACTCTAGAACTAAGGATGCGAAAACAATCTGAGTAGTCTCCCACGTCTCCCAGTCTTTGGCTTACAGCCGGGGATGAAATATAGTTCTCCAAACATCCTCTACTGCCACATGAGCAGACAATGCCTTGATGATTAACACTGACATGACCCAACTCTCCAGCGCCACCGGCAAAACCCCTCAGGATCTGTCCATTAAGAATGATCCCCGAGCCTACCCCTGTGGCCACACTAATATAGGCCCAGGACTCGAGCCTCTCGCGGCTGGTACTAAACATTTCGCCCAAAGCTGCTACGTTTATGTCATTGTCGATGTAGACCGGGACCTGCAAACGTTCAGACACCTCTTCAACAATACGGACCGGATCTGACCACCGCAGAGTGGAACGGCTAGTCACCGCCCCTGTCTCAGGGTGAATCATTCCCGGACAGCCAATTCCAACCCCATATAGCGTGCGATTACCCCCAGGCTCACCTTTGATGCGAGTAACACCCTCAACAATGCAAGATTTAATGCTCTCGGGAGATGTATCCGGTAAGGGCAGAGTACATCTGGCAATCAGCCGATAATCCAAAGAGAAACCACCGAATCGGATCCTGGACTTGTCGATCTCTACTCCGACTAAGAGACCGGCATCGCTATCGAACCTGACTAGCCGTGGCCGTCGCCCCCCCCGAGACTCCCCTTCCCCGGATTCGATTAAGAGCCCCTGATCCAGCAGATTAGCAATGGCTTTAGCTACTGTAGGATAGGTCAATGAAGTGAGCCGTTCGATATCGGATCGGGACAGCTCCCTATGCTTGCGCATGATGCCAAAAACCAGGTTTTCATTAACTCGCCTAACTAGGTTGCTATTGGCGGTGTTTTCGTTGACCATTCCCCACACATTCACAAATATCAGCCTTTCCAAATGGCTCTGCCAGCGATTCCCCCATAGCTGCAAGTGGCATATGAAACTTCAATATGCCCTCTCGCACCTAACCCTTCATGCCAGTCAAAGCGATTCCTTCAATAAACTGTCTTTTCATCAACATAAAAACGACAACAATAGGCAAAATGACTAGAGTAGCGCCTGCCATCTGCAAGTGATAGGCCGTAACATGCTCTTGGGTAAACATCGCCATGCCCACTGGTAGTGTTCGCGTCGCTGGTGAGTTGCTTATCACCATTGGCCACAAGAGATCGTTCCAACTCCAGCGAAACGTAAAAATGGTAAGCGCAGCAATAGCCGGTTTGACTAATGGCAGCACTACCCGCCAATACTTACCTACCTCCGAGCACCCATCTAGCTCTGCCGCTTCCAACAGAGAGTCCGGGACGCCCATAATGAATTGCCTCAATAGAAAGATGCCAAATGGTGACACCAAGGAAGGAAGTGCAATGCCGGTAAAGGTATCAACTAGGCTAAGATCGCGCATTAGGATATACATAGGCAACAGCCTGATATGGAACGGAAGCATCATCATGCTCAATACGAGAACAAACAGCAATTCTCCACCGGGCAGATCATACTTTGCGAAGGCAAAACCCGCCAAAGTACTAGTAATAATGGTGCAACCGACAGTAGCCAGAGTTATTAATGTGCTGTTGATGTAGTAGTCAAAAAAACGGATCCGGGTCAAGACTTCCGTGTAATTCCTCCACGTCGGGTTTCTTGGAATCCACGTGGGCGGGAACAGAGTTATCTCGGCTAGGGGCTTGAAAGATGACAAAACCATCCATACCAGTGGGCCCAACATCAGAATCGAGCCCAATGCTAAGCCGACAAAGATTAGCTTAGGCTCCCACCATCCCCATCTTGTAAATCCAACGCTCTGAGAAGAATGCTTCATATCCAGCCACCCTTTCAGTACTCGACCTTGCGCTGTGTAAACTTAAGCTGCAGAACTGTTGCAAGCAATATGATGGCAAACAAAACATATGCCGCTGCTGCTGCCTCTCCCATCTTTAGTGCCTTAAATGCAACCTCGTAGATGTGGTATACCAAGACTCTAGTGGAATCTAGGGGGCCGCCTGCCTCGTAATACTGGGTAGTCATCACCACTACTTGAGAGAATACCTGAAATGAGCTAATGACTGAAGTTATCGTCAAGAAGACCAGCGTTGAGTTGATAAGAGGCAATGTAATGAATCGCATCATCTGTGTCCGATTCGCGCCATCTATCTGAGCCGCTTCATAGAATTCACGCGGGATATTTCTAAGCCCCGCAAGGAAGATCACCATGGAGTTCCCCATACTCTTCCAGACGCTAGTGATCATTATGGAAATAAGCGCTGTTGATGGGTCCATAAGCCACCTCGGCTCCGGCAGTCCAAGATTCCCAAGTACGTAGTTGATCAGCCCAAAACTTGGTTCGTAAAGCCACCTCCAGACGAAAGAGACCGCTACCATGGATGTGACAACGGGCAGGAAATACACCGTTGTGAATTGCTCAGTAAATGGAACATCTTTACGATTTAGAACAAGAGCCAAGCAGAATCCAAATAACAGCTCCATAGGAACTACGCCCATGGTGTATAGAAACGTATTAGCAAGTGATTTGAGAAACCGCGTATCATTGAGGAGATTCCTATAATTGTCCAGTCCAACGAATGGACGACTTGGCGCAAGTAGTCTCCAGTTATATAAACTAATCCTAAACGTCTCTATGATAGGATAAGCAAACACGACTACGAGAAATACCAGTGCCGGCAAAAGGAACAAGTAACCCCAAAGGTTGCGCTTAGCACTACGACTCATGGTGGCCAATGGTCCCATCCTTCCTACACGTAGATTCTAAGGCAACGGGGCGCCCCATTGCGCCCCATCGCCTTAAGACGGGCTATTGCAGAGCTGATTCAAACAGTGCTTTCTTTTCCTGAAGCAGTAGATTCTCTTCGTCCGCGAATTTCCTTACCGCATCATCCACGGGCATTGTGTTATTGACCACGGCTTCCCACAGTTGTCCTCTTATCCTATTGACATCCGCCCAACCAACTATGGTGTCCGTCGAACTTGACCGATCCATGGCATCTAATATGGTCTGCCAATTGGGATCGCTATGCCATCTCGCGTCATAGATGACGTTTTTGCGACTCGGTAGAAATCCGAGCTTATTCTCCTGCCAATAAGTCTGGGCATCGTCGTTTGAGGCATATTTGATCCACTCCCACGCTACTTCTGGGTTTTTGCATGTCGAAGCGACAAACCAGCCCCACTTGACCGCTCTATTCACTTTTGCCTCTGGCTTATGGGCTGGCGGTGGTACTAGCAGTGTAACATAGTCTACTTCGGTGTAGTCGTTATCAAGGGTCGCTCTGTACCAAGTACCATCGAGCTTGATGGCGGAACGTTGCTGCTCGAAGTTCCCTCCAGTGCCCATGAAAGTCGGATCCGCTGCCTTGTGCTTGTAGACCAGATCCGACATAAATTGCCAAGCGGCTATACCGTCGGGACTATCATAGTTGACTTTCATGTTTTCGGAATCAACAAGACCATTTGGGTAAAGCCACTGCATCATGATAGTCTTGTAGATCCCTCGTCTTGCCGATGTGTCAAAGCCGATCTGGGTGACCCTGTTACGCGAATCGCGGATTGTTAGTTTCTTGGCCCACTCGACAACTTCATCCCAACTCTCTGGTTGTTTCACTTCAATTCCCGCGGCATCAAACATCCCTCTATTCACGTACAATAGCATTGTCTGACAATCCACCGGAATACCGTAATACTCGTCGTCAAACTTGAAATCTTCAATGGTCCAAGCTAGAAAGTCATTCTCGATCTCACTTTTTGTCATCACTGAAGCCGGTACTGGCTGGATGTGCCCTTGGATGTAAAATTCTCTAGCTACACCATATGGTATTTGCATTATATCTGGCCCGGTGCCAGCCTCTAGAGATATCATGAGTTTCTCCCAGTAGTTGGCATAGGGCATTGGATTGAAGTCAATCTTTACGCCAGGATTATCTTTCTCGAAGTCTCTTGCCAAGGACGCTACCACGTCGACCCAATAGTCGGAATGCTGTTGCCAGTGGGTGATCTTCACCGACGCACTTGCGATCTGGGCTCCCAGTAACACACAGAAAATCAGAACCATAGCTACCTGAGCACGAACTAACCCTAATCTCATCAACGTCACTCCTCTAGTGATTTTTTGGATCTTCAATGCTCGCTCCATCTGTCTACATTGTTCCATCTGGTTCCAAATGTCCCGCCAAATAATCCCTATTTGCCACCCAGCACTTGCTCAAATACACGAAGGAAGCTTCGTCCAAGTATCCATGATATGTCCTCATCCGAATATCCTCGCTCCATGAGAGCGCTAATCAACATCACGTACTGCTGCTCCATAGTGAGACCATCTGGATGCTCACTGGTGTTCAGCACTTGGCTCGAGTCAAGATACCCTGCACCGACCTCCGCTTTCTCAAAAGCTTGTCGCCAATCGACGTCGGGACTGAGCAGACCAATCCCCACATGACGAGGGCCAATAAGCTCTACTACGTAATCCAGATGCTCCAGATATTTCTCGAATGTCATAGGTTTTTCACAGACCATGAACTGACAGGCATGGATACCCACAACTCCACCCTTTTCCGCCAACGCCTTAAGCTGGCGGTCTGATAGATTCCTGGGTAGGTCAAAGACTGAGCGTGCATTTGAATGGGTTGCAAGAACAGGTGTCTCACTTAGTTCCAAAACATGCCAGAAACCGGACTCATTCAAATGGGACACTCCGATCACCATGCCTAATCGGTTCATCTCTCTTACAACCTGCATACCAAAGCGCGATAGCCTTCCACCCGTGACGTCATCAAAATACCCGTCGCCGAGTTCATTGCGCTCATTGTGAGTCATTTGCATGTACCTAACCCCAAGCCCATAAAAATGGGAAAGGTTATATATTGAGCCTTCCAGGGGCGAACCTCCTTCGAGCTCAATGATGAAGCGCACTTTCCCATCCTTTGTCCAATCCGCTACATCGCAGGCCTGAGTCACTATCTCAACCGAATCTACTCCACACAATTGCTCTGAGAACGCTCCCATAACCTGCAGGCTACCCCACAAGGGTCGTTCGCTACCGCCTCGCTGGTGAGCCCCGTCACCTCCCAGGGCAATGATGGCGTAATCCACTCCAGCCTTCTGCATCCGTGGTATAATCCTGTCTTTCATAGGCCACTTTTCACCCAATCGTAGGCGACGCATTAGTTCGAAGTTGTCCAAATGGCCAATTAGAATAGGACTATGCTCTTTGATCTCTTGCACTCTGTCATCGGCATTCAATGCCATTTTATCACCTCTTCTTATCTTGGCTCTGCATACACCTAGGCAATATGCCTATCGCCTCCTCTCAACATCGTCTGTCACATGGAGCTAGGCTCTAGCTAAGTACCACAGTCGCGATCGCCTTCATCACTGAGACACCAACTACCCAAATCCTTCGGCACAAGCCTAGCAGCTCCCAAGACAATGGAATCTGGATACAATTCTGAAATCGCAACTGGGCACGCGGCGAGATTGACACGATTGCTAATATCTGCCAGATACTCCTTAAGATAGTCAACGAACACTTCCGGCATAGCCTGAGGAATGCCGCCCCCCAAGACTACTAATTCCAGATCCAGCAAATTGTTTAGGTTCCTGATGCTGTAGCCCAAGGCCCTAGCTGCCTGTTGCACTATGCTGACCGAAAGAGGGTCTTGCTGTTCAGCTGCGGCAAAGACTTCCTTAGCAGTGATGTTTTCCAGTCCGCTCAACATAGATCGCGTACCTTTAGCCAGCTCCTCTTTGACCAGTTCCACCATACCTGGGCCCGAAGCTATGTTCTCCAAGCATCCCCAACCGCCACATTTGCACTTGGCTCCATTGAAGTCAATTCCTACATGGCCAATCTCGCCAGCATAGTTATACTTGCCGTGGTAGATCCCACCATTCAAAACAAGACCCACTCCAACCCCAGTCCCAACTGTTAGGAAACCAAAATGGTTCTTACCTTTGGCTGCGCCGTAATGCATCTCCCCTACGGCCCCCGCGTTGCAGTCATTGTCTATGAAAACGGGGAGACCTGACGCTTCCTCTAACAATCTTCTTAAAGGCAGCCTAGACACACCCAGATTCAAGCTGCTAACAGCCCCCAATGCCAGATCAACGTGCCCTGCAGTGCCTATGCCGATGGCTACTGGCCTCGCAAAACAGGCTATACTAAGAACTTCCTTAATAATGTCAATTAGTCCCTGCACGAATAGATCTGGGGAATCCGAATTGGTTGGCTTCAGTAGCCTATGAAGGATCTGGCCATCCCCAATCCTCACTAACGCCGCTAGAGTCTTCGTGCCCCCTATATCGATTCCTATTACATTTATGTCCTTCACTAAATATCACGGCCCTTATCATGAGGTTTACAGCTGCAGAAGTAGGAGCTGGGCTCGGCTGGCCTGCGATAGCCGAGCTCAGCCCCTCGGCATTAGTTTCTGTATGGCTCCATTAACGCCTTAACAATCGTGAGTATTGCTGTCTCCTGATCGGGAGCCCCTGCAGCCAGATCTTTACAGAACCCCTTGAATTCCTCGGTAGTTACAGCTGCTCTGCCTTTGAGCTCAGACAGATACGCAGAACCGATAATCTCCATAATTCCTAAGCCGACTTGCTCATCGATAATTGAAGCCTCGTTATTTCTCACGCATTCAATGAAGTTCTTAATCTCATTGGCATAGGCAATCTCATCAGACGGACAATTGATGGGAACAAGCTTCTCTCCGAAACCGTAACGCTCCACCCTAATGAACTCCTCACCATTTTCGTCAGTGTAGCCTGTAGCTTGGCCCTCACTACCCTGGATCCTTATGAAACTTGAAACAGAGCTACTCTTTGTCCCCAACTCAGGATAGGACCAAGTGGCCTCGATAATCGCGTCACACCAGTTCCCATTGGGCTGTTCAAATTGGATCTTAAAGTGAGCATCATCTTCCACGTGGATTGTCTGCACCTGTCCGTCTAGGGGACGAGTCTTCATGCGGGATTCGATTCTCAAAGACTTGATCTTTGTGGGGACGCTATCGAAGCCGATCAAGAACCAAAGCGAAGTAATAGCATGGCAGCCGTAGTCCATTAGGCTACCTCCCCCACTTATCTCGGGGTTCCAGAACCAGGATCGACTCTCGGGCCCGTGGCCACCCCGAGCAATCCACATGGACTGCACGTCTCCTATCTGCCCACTCTCTATGATGTTGCGGATAGTATCGTACCGCGGCAGAAATAGGTTATCGTCATTTAGCTGGTAAAGAGCCCCTGTCTTCTTGGCTGCTTCAGCAACCGCTTTGGTCTCCCACCAAGTGCGGCCCATGGCTTTCTCACTCATCACGTGCACGCCTCGCTCCAATGCCATCACACTGTAGTGAACATGGTAGCGAACCGGTGTGCACACACTAACTATATCGACATTGTCCAGTAGCTCTTCTGCCGTACCGTATACCTTCAAATTCTTCAAAGTATCTTTATGCTGCTTTGCAAGCTTGGCGGGAGTATTCTCTTCAGACCAATACCATGAATCTACCCATCGCTCTCCGTCTTCGAATGGTCTTTCCAATTGCGCGATTTTCTCTTCCAACATAGAAGCAAAACGTTCTTTTATCCACTGGGCTCGTTCTGGAAATAGGTCATAGAAAGCTACAAGCTCAACGTCATGCATGTCCAGAAAAGCAGGCATATGAGAGCTAGTGAAGACCATGCCACATCCGATAACTCCGACCCTGATTTTTTCGGCCACTATCAAACCCTCCATCGCAGATCAATCCGCTCTTTTTTGAAACCATGCAGGAAACCCCGCTTTTCTACCCTCCTTTCAAATCACTATTTAAATCCCGTTTAAAAAGAATCTAGAAATATACTTCTTCACAGAAACGTAACATCCTTCTTAGGCAGGAAATTATTTCTGCAAGAACAGATTGGGTTTTGAGTTACACGTTGTCAATGGCCGTTTGGGAATACCCATTTCCGAAGGGACATTTGGCTTTAGGGGAGAGCGCATTGTAACCGTCGGGGGAACACCTGATCTGCCTATAGGTATTGCGACCATCGGTAATCAGCCCGATGATCAAAGCGCGTAGGCCCAATCTCCGGCGACAAAGAACACCAGTTTCCAAGCCTCATACTACCATGTTCCCTAACGCGCTCTCTATATATTGGGTTTCCCGGCCAATCATGCATGGAACTCGCCGCCTACAGATTCTGCTCCCTTAGGTACTAGAACCTTACTTCCATGCATAGAAAACCGCCAGTGCTCCGATAGTACCCTCGGCAACCACTGGCGGCATTCTATTTCCACATTCTATAGAGATCTCAGTCTAGGCCAATCGAGTTCCACACCTTGTCTAATCAACACATCTTGAAAATCCGCAAGATGGTCCGGGCTATCCCACACAGCCCTAGGCCTAAGGCCTTTAGTCAATGAGTAGGCTGCGAGATACCCAGCCGCCTCCCCGATATTCCACTCCACTGGATGCAGGCGGTAGCAACCATTAGTTATATGAGTTACTCCCAAGTTCTTACAGGCTGGCAACAGGTTTTCCATCCTCACGGGAATCAGGCCGCCAAGGGGAATTTGGAAAGGCCAACTGCCCACATCGATGTAATCGACATTGTTGGTGCTAGGGTGCAAGTCAATGCGGTAGCAGCCCACACCTACAGAATCAGGGAACTTCTCTGCTCCAAGATCTCCCCGGATAGCTGAGGCCACATGTTGCTCTACGACAGTGAATTCTGCCTTGATCCGCCGGGACTCTCTCACATATGCATACTTAGCTAGACCATCCTCGGTATCGACGACATCCTTCCGTAGGCGCAACTCAGGGTAACCAACACCACCATCGAATCGAGGAGCCTCTGTTTGCATCCAGTAGAGCAGTGATAAGCTTAAGTTTTTCGCTGCTCTTTTGTGTTTCTCAGCTTCCTCCTCAGATACATCACAGATAGCCCCCAACCAATAATCGTTCTGCGGCCAGTTGACTAGTGTGACACTGGTTTCAAAGGCACCAGGAGCGAAGTTGTCCTTATCCAGGATCTGTCGGTAATTCCAGAGCGAATGGCGATCAGGCTCTGGAAAAAGCGAATGATAATGTGGCTTTAGCGTGATGGGATTGCTAGTCACCCAGCTCAGGTGCTTATCTGGCCAGAAATCCGCTTGGTAATCTCGCCAGAAGTCATAGTCATCGGGCTTGGCAATGGTGTTATCGCTTTCTGGCAAATAATCCATAGCAAAGCAATAGGTAAAGGCTTGTTGGTTATGGGGCTCAGCCGGGCCCAGCACTGCGTGGGGTTCACCAGTGTCTCTTTGGGATTCAGCTCCCACAACATATTCGGTGCCAGACAGAGGCAGCAGATCACCAAGCTCCGTTGCATCTAGGAAATAACGGGCTTCTAGCATCACATCGTTGCCAGTAATCAGATTGCGGGCTAGCACGCTTTCCAACCGATTCCCATCTACCTCACAGTCCACAGCCTTATGATTTAGCAGTAACACGACACGGCCACTATGGATGTAGGGGGCCAGCATCTGATTCAAAACAGCAAAAGCTGCCCTCGGTTCATGACACAGCCTACTGACTCGGCCGTTACCAGGGTTGAGCCTGGGATGGCTCCGAGCCGCCGGGGTAATAGGAAAATGCTGCCGGTAGTAATCCCGCACTCCCTCGCGGAATTGCCGATAAAGTGCAGTGCAACCAAACTGCTCTATCCAGGGATGCTCATCGGGTGGGACCGCTTGAGAGGTCAGCTGACCACCGATCCAGTCCGTCTCCTCAGTCAGAACCACCCTTCGCCCTAGGCGAGCCGCAGCTAACGCCGCAGCACACCCTCCCACGCCACCCCCAATAATCGCAATATCCACCTTGTACCCGGTCAAATGAGTCCCTCCTCAGAAATCCATGAATTAGGCTTCAGGCTCGAAATCCCCCAAAGTGGCTCCCTGCCTTAACAGCTCACGCTGGATCACGGCAACATCGGCATCCTTAGGCTTGATACTGCCCATAACACATTGCCCAGCAGCTATACCAGCAGCTTGGCCAATCCCGAACACGATGGGCATTACTCTAATGGCCGAATGAGCTTCATGGGTAGACGAAATACAGCGACCACCGATCAAGAGATTATCTAATCCCAACGGAACCAGTGACCGATATGGGATATCATACCATTCTCCAGGCTCAAGGTGCCTTAGAACAGTCCCTTCACCATTGGGATTGTGAATATCCACCGGATAACTGCCACAGCCTATGACATCTGGGAACTTGCGGGCACTGAGTAGATCCTCAACTGTTAGCAGATACTCACCCATCACTCGCCGTGACTCCCGCACACCAAGCTGAGGTGCAGTCTGCTGCAGATAGGCATCCTCAAAACCGGGGATCCGCTCAATCAGCCAGCGGGAGATCTGCCAAGCTTGCCTCCTACCTTCTACTTCGGCGTTTGTATAGGAAACAGGGTCTGTGGCATCATGCTTGATCACTCTAGTCTGGTTGAAATGCACCACATTGGACTGAGTGGCAAAAAAGATGAGAATATCCTCCCTCGGGCACTGAATCTCACCCCGGCCCTTAGCTGCAACATAGGCAGCCGTCATCTCTTGTCTTGTAGGCATGCGCTCGATATCCACATCCGCCATGCGGAAGTTCAAAGTCATGGGCTGAGCTAATCCATCTTCTTTACGCCCCTTCTCCGTTTGGGCTCCCGAGAAGAAGGCAAGATCACCATCTCCAGTGGAATCAACAAAAATCTGGGCAGTGAAGTCCTTTAGGCCATCCTTAGTGGCCACTTGAATGGCGGTGATCCGGCCATTCTCTACGGTACTACCGGCCAGGAAGCTATGGTAGAGCAAATCCACGCCACTATCTAGACAAAACCGTTCACTGACAATCTTGATTGCCTCTGTGTCAAACGCCCATGGAGTGCGGGGATTGCCATATGCATCCATTTCCCTTAGTCCATCAATGATTTCTTGGAGAATACCACGGATGATCTGGCGCTCACCAGCAAAATAGGTCATGAAGGGGTTGACCAGCATGGCAGTGGCACCGCCACCCAAGAATCCGTAGCGTTCGATTAACAAGACTTCGGCCCCCGTGCGGGCAGCCCCTACAGCGGCGGCAATACCGCCGGGTCCACCACCACAGACAATTACATCGTAGTTCAATTGCATAGAACCAACTCCTTATCCTTTGATTCCGGTCAATACAAAACCCTGATCAAAGACGCTGCCATGAGCAAGTAGCACATCCATAGCTGGTCTGGGATAGCCCAAAAAGCATACAGCCCCAGAGCTAGAGCGCGCAGTTTCCCATGGATGAAGTAAGTCAGCGGATGGACAAAATCATTCCAGTTTGCTTGGAAGCTGAAAATGATAGTAACCGCTAAGGCAGGCTTGGGCAGCGGCAACATCACGAGCCACCAAATATCTACCTCTATACCCATCAATTCTAGCGGCGTTGGCCAAATCCTCCGGAAGGCTCCGCAAAACTGACACAGCAGGATAGCTAATTCTGACAAAACCGGCGCACACCAAGACACTTGATGAGATAGCCCGCACTAAAGTCCAGATACTAGGTGTATATAGCAAAAGCCCTCCTCCAGTACAGCGGAAAAGGGCGTACAAGCCAAATCGATTTTGTTTCCTTTATTGCTCCTGCAGTGAGGCCTTGCCTCCTACTATGTGCGTTACTATTTATCTGCCCCTGCAAGCACCACTCTCTTACCAGTCCGGGCAGATTCATATATGGCTAGTACCAGCTCTACTGCCTTCATGCCATCTCGCCCTGATACCAATGGTTCTTTATCCTCGCGGATAGCTTTGATCATATCGCTGATCTGCTGCTGATGACCCCAGACATCTTCAATAAGTGGACTTTGGGCACTAATTCCCTCTCGGCTTTCAATCTCATGGGCAGCCTGGGACGATCCCTCTTCGAAATCCCACTTGACAACATTTTCGCCATCGATGATTACAGTCCCATTTTCCCCGAAGATCTCTAGCCGCTTATCGATGCCATGCTTAACAGAAGTCGTAGCCTGAATGCTACCCATGGCACCACTCACGAACTCGATGGTGGCTGAAACTGTATCCTCCACCTCAATATCATGGGTGAGACTACCCTTATATGCTGATACCGCCTTGACATCACCCATGACCCACAGTAAGAGATCAACGCTATGAATCCCCTGATTCATCAAAGCTCCACCACCATCACCGGCTTTGGTGCCCCGCCAACCGCCCCCATCATAATACTCTTGGGATCTAAAGCAGATGGTCTGTGAGTTACCTAAAATCATTTTGCCAAACCGGCCATGGCTTTCAGCTTCTTTGAGCTTCTTGAATGCAGGTGTAAACCTTAACTGGAACACCGTACCGAGCTTTACACCTGCGGCATCGCACATCTCCACGATTTTCGCACAGCGTTCCGCCGTAATGTCCAAAGGCTTTTCCACCAAGATATTTACCTTACGGGAAGATGCAGCTTCACATATATCTAAGCGAGTACCACTTGGAGTACAGATTGACACTAGATCGATCTCTTCTTCGTCAAACATCTTCCGGTAATCTGTATAGTGCTTGCATCCAAATTCATTGGCTAGCTTCGCCGCCGACTCCTCAAAAACATCACACACCGCCACTAATTCCGCTTCATCAAGACCGGAAATGGCTCTAGTATGCACCCTACCGATTGCTCCACAACCAACAACTGCCAGACGTGCTCTCTTGGTCATGCTCCTGCCCCCATAACATCACGAAGGTGGACTAGGCTACGCTCTGTCCCGGACTTAATCTCAGATACAAACTGATCCTGGGTAAATATACCCTCGGCAATTAACACCCTTGGATCACCCATGCCCTCATACTCACAAAGCATTGCCCCATCATATCCAGCTTCCACAAGGATATTCTTTACTTTTCCTAGATCCAGCACACCTTCACCTAGAGGCACGAACTTTACCTCGTTGTTAGCCTCAAACACAAAATCCTTCAAGTGAACATTGGAGGTATATGGGGCTACTTGCCTAAAGTAGTCATATGCTTCATCTAGGCTATGACCGGCCCAGCAGAAGTTGCCAGTATCCATGGTAATGCGCAGGTTAGGTGATCCCACTGATTCAATGATCTTGACTAATGTAGGCCCATCATTGACTACAGTACCGTGATTTTCCAGGGCCATGATTACCCCATGTTTTTCCGCGATATGTGTGACCTGCTTGAATCCGGCGATAATATTATTTACCATTTCCGCTTGGCTGACGCCCTCTTTGGCATTACCACCCATGACCCGCACAAATCTAACTCCCAAATCCGCAGCCAATTGGCAGTACCACTCTAGGCCGTCAGCTTGCTTTTTGAGCAAATCGGCATCAGGAAGGGTAAAATCGCTATATCCCGCAACGGAGACAATGGATAGTCCCATATTCTTGACTGCATCCTTAATGGAGATGCGGCCGTCATCGGACCAATCTAGAGTCTTGTTGTGCACTCCATCGGCAGTGCTAATCTCAATAGTCTCCCCGCCTATTTCTTTAACAAAGCGGAGCGTATCCAGAAAGTCCATGAAACCTAGGCTTAAGCTAACAACTCCGGTCTTCATCTACTTACATGCATCCTTTCCATATGGCTTCGTGGGCTAGCTAGATGGGCCGATCTCGATCATCTAGATCCCTTGGCATCTTCTAGACCGATACCGATATCTACACCGCCCCGAGATAGAGTTTTTGAACCAACTCACTATTTTGTAGCTCTTCTGCCGACGCCTCAAGCTTCACTTCTCCACCTTCGAGCACATACCCTCGGTCAGAAATGGATAGGGCCATGTTAGCATTTTGCTCCACTAGTAGAATGGAGCAACCTGCTTCATTGACCTGCTGAATCACCTCGAAGGCCGTCTCAACAATAACAGGGGCTAACCCCATGGACGGCTCATCTAGCACCATCAGTTTCGGATGGCACATCATGGCCCTGCCCAGAACCAGCATGGCCTGCTCTCCACCACTAAGTGTACCAGCGGCCTGGTTTCTTCTCTCCTTTAGGCGAGGAAACCTCTCAAAAATATAATCTAGGGTGCTTTGGGCTTTTTCCTTATCCTTTCTGGTGACATATCCCCCAATTTCCAAATTCTCCTGAATGGTCATCTCGGGGAAAACCCGCCGTCCTTCAGGTACACAGGCTATACCTGAGCGAACGATGGCGGACGTGCGCCGGGTGTGAATGGGGTCACCTAGAAAATGAATCTCTCCGCTGGTAATCGGGAGTGTGCCGGTAATGGCCTTTACCGTCGTTGTCTTGCCGGCGCCATTAGCACCAATCAAGCACACAATCTCTCCCTCGTTTACGGTAAGTGAAACACCAAAGAGAGCCTGAATCACCCCGTATGATGCAGAAACATCTTTAAGTTCAAGCATAGCCATAGACACCTACTCCTTAATGCGCCAAACCCTACGCGCTAGAAATCACTCGCAGATCGATTTGCGGATCTATTTAAGCTCCCGTTTATAAGCAGAACCCAAGTAGGCTTCTATGACCTGGGTATTGGCTTGTATCTCTTCTGCATTGCCCTGGGCAATACTTCTCCCATAGTTCAATACTACAATCTTATCGGCTGCAGTCATAACCACCGGCATTCTATGCTCGATAAAAACGACGGTAATACCCATGCCTCGAATCTTGAATATCAAATCGATGAGATCATTGATCTCTCCAGAAGACATGCCCGCCGCGGGCTCATCTAAGAGGAGCAGACAGGGATCAGTAGCTAACGCCCTGGCGATCTCTAGCTGTCGCCTTTGCCCATAGGGT
>DAIQRD010000003.1:0-15045 GCA_036786445.1 Bacillota bacterium | reverse complement strand
TTACCCTTAAGTCCCACTAACTCTAAGAGCTCTATGCTCCTTACTATATTAGCCTCGTTTTCCACCCGGGCGGCCTTGGTGAGCAAAGAACAAGACATAAAAGATGCGTCACTTCGGCAAAACCGCCCTGCCATCACATGATCTAGTACTGAAAGTGTATTGAACAACCTTAGGTTTTGGAAGGTCCTAGTGATACCGAGCCTTGCCCTTTTGTACCGAGGCACACCCTTCAGGCTAGTTCCCTTTAGCCGTATATCACCGGAATCGGGCTCAAGTACACCGGTAATTAGGTTGATAGAAGTAGTCTTGCCTGAACCATTCGGCCCGATAATCGCGCATATCTCACCGGGCTCCACACTAAAAGAGAGGTCATCTATGGCCTTAACTCCACCGAAGTTTTTATGGAGATTTGAGACTTCTAACATAGGCTGCATCATACCGCATCTCCTCTCTCCACCCGTCTAGCCCTACCAAACTTGCTCCTTAGCCAATCGGATATGCTACCTAGAAGAACGACCAAGCCACCGGGCTGATAGATCAAGGTGATGATAATCACTACGGCATATACTGTTAGATATTTCTCTCTCATAAAGCGCAGAATCTCAGTTAAGGTAGTAAGCAGTGTAGCACCAATCACTGAACCTGGCACTGAGCCAAGCCCCCCGATCACAAGCATACACATGTAGAGTGAGTTCTGCTGGGCGTTAAAAATATCAGGGGCAATAAACCCTTGAAAGCTAGAGTACAAAGCACCTGCTACCCCCGCGTACACGCCGGATAGCAAAAACGCGAGGAGCTTTGCCCACATGGCGTTAATGCCAATGATCTCACCAGCGAGCTGGTCATCTCGAACTACCTTAAATGCTCTACCGAATCGGGAGTCTTCTATGATCACTGCCAAAACCGCTAGTACAACAGTCAAGATAAAGCACAGATAGTAGAATTGAATATCTGTGGAAATAACATGACCAAAGATCACTGGGCGAGGTATATTGGCGATACCCCACACTCCATTAGTCAATGAGCTCCAGTTCTTCAAGACGTCGGTGGTTACTACAATGAACCCCGTGGACATCAAGGCCAAATAAAAGCCGCTAAGTTTCAACGTCGGGAGCCCCAATACAAAGGCGAAAGCTGCAGTTACCAAGACCGCCCCCGGTAACGCCCCCCAGAATGTCAATCCTAGCCTCGTTGTAAGCAGTGCAGTCACATAAGAGCCGATGGCAAAGAACCCAACGGTCCCCAAAAACACTTGCCCGGCAAATCCCAGGATGAAGTTCAGCGCTATGACCAAAATCACATTGATCAGCACTGTTACCAGGACAAACCGCTGATAGTTGTTATCAAACACAAGGGGTGCTATGGCTAACAGTGCCAAACTGACGGCAAGGATAATGTTTCGTTTTCGATTAGCTATCACTTTCATGCTCACCTACAAACCGCCGTGCTCTTTTTTCTTACCAAACAGACCCTGAGGTCTAAAGAGCAGAAAGGCTATAATGAGAAGATAGACAATGCTGTCTTTGTACACAGAGGAAACGTAACTAGCCCCCATAATCTCCGTAACTCCCAACAAAATCCCGCCGGCAAAGGCACCGAGAATATTGGAAAATGCTCCAATAACGCAGGCGCCAAATCCTTTAAACCCAATGCTTGCAAGACCCGTTTCAATGGCGAAGAGGGGCGCCACCATCAAGCCGGCAATCCCGCCTAGGATGGAGCTATAAGCAAAGGTAGCCGAGATAATAAAATCTGACTCGATACCCATGAGGCGTGCTGTATCTCTATCTTGAGCAACAGCCCGCATCACTTTCCCCAAGGTAGTCTTGCGAAAGAAAATGGCCTGCACAACTAGTAGTAAGACGGTTACAGTGATAATGAATATATTCTGGTAGGAGATGGATACTCCACCGATCCTTAGAAGGCCGTGCCCGAAAGGCCCAGACGTGCCCCTTGGATATGGACCCCACACCATCATAGCTACGTTACCCACTAGCATCTCTAACGCGACTAGCCCCACTAGAATTGTCCTGATGTGGGCATTTTTCAGCGGGCGGTAGAAAATCATCTCACAGATGACTCCAAATATGGCCATAGCCACTGCTAGTACGAAAAATGAAGCAAAGAAAGGGAGTTTCATGGTATTTGTTAGGGTTACACCATATAGGAACGCGCCCACCATCACAAAGCTACCCTGAGCCAAGTTGACAAGTCCGATGGCATTGTAGATAAAGCTATATCCCAGGGCAATCAGACCGTAAATGCATCCTAAAGCAATGCCATTTAACAATTGCTGGATTAATGTACTCATCTAGTTGAGTCTTCCTTTCAACCTGCATATCACAGTCGATAAGCCCAGGGCCCGGGATTGCTCCCTAGCCCTGGGAAACATATTTATCCCTGTACTCTCTGTACCACTCTGTGTCTGCCATCTTGAATTTCAATCAAGAGTAGCTCATTAACGGTTTCACCGTTGGGCATTACGTTATACTCTAAGCCAGTAACACCCTTGAAGCCCTTGATGGTAAAGAAGGCGTCACGAACGGCTGCGCGATCGGTAGTCCCTGCAATCCGGATGGCTTCAGCTAGCATATAGATTGCGTCGTAAGCTAACGGATCGAAGAAGTCGTAGGGGACGTTCTTCCAGCGCTTCTTGTGTGCCTCAACGAAGGCCTGAACTTTTGGATCCGGGTTATCTTCGGTGTACGTAACAACTGCGTATGTGCCATTGGCCGCGTCGCCCGCTACGTCCATTGATGTCTTGGTAGCGCCAACACTGCTCTGGAAGATCTTTACTTCTGGAATCAACTGCTTGGCTTGACGAAGGAATACACCCACCTCCACCGGGGCGGAGTAAGCGATAATGGCCTGGGCTCCAGCATTTTTAAATGCGAGTAGCTGGGCGGAGAAGTCCTTATCGTTGGGGTTGTGAGCCTGAACTGACACAGCAGGGATACCCTTGGCTTCTAGAGTTTCTAAAGTAACGTCTCTTCCGCCAAAGCCAAACTGGTCACTGACGTAGAATACGCCAACTTTGTCATAGCCTAGAATATCGTTGATGTAGTTGACCAATACTCTTGCTGTTAGATCGTCATTTTCCCGCACACGGGCAATCCAGGGGTTGTTGAGCGCAGTTACCTGAACAGCACTACCCATGCCCATCTGCAGCAAGCCATACTCCCGAACCAGATCATCGGTTGCGAGGATTGTCGCACTGGAGTGGTCCCCTAAAAGGGCGTCAACGTTGCTAGCATGAAGTAGCTTCTGTACGCCAGTTCTGCCAATGGCCGGAGATAGCATGCCATCCTGCCACTCGATTTCCAATTTAACACCGTCAATTCCACCGGCCGCGTTGATCTCTTCAACAGCTAGCCCCGCGCCACTAACCATAGAGCGTCCATAACCCGTCTGTAGGGAGGAGATGCCCCCAATTTTGAAAACCTTGTCGCTAGCTGCAAAGGTTGGTACAGCTAGTAGACCAATCAACAGACAAATAGTGACCATTGAAAGCCATCGTTTCATTAGTTTCTGCCTCCTCTAGTGCTAACAGTGGTGCAAAACGACAGTTCCCTACAAACCTCCTTCCCCATGAGTGTTGCAATCTTTTTTCGACTAATTAAGTCCCAAGATGTATAATTGGCGTTACTACATGGATCTCCTTCCTGTAAAAAGGGTACTATGCAAAATTTGTGCCCTGACGCACCATCTATCGAGCTAGCCCATGCAGATTTGTGCGGGCTTGCACAGGTTTATTGAGGCTCAACATGGGTCAAGAATAAATATTATCAAAGCAGGCGACCGACCAATTACCTGGCTAGGCCGATCGCCTGACCATCTCAATGGGCCTAGTAAGCTGTGCTAGGTAGTTCAATCCATGAATCAAGTCCATCAGGCTCATCCGGATTGATGCCCAAAGCTATTGCCTTAGCAAGGCCCACAGTCTGTGGAACGTAGATAAATGGTATGCCTGTCACTCCATAATTTTCATATGAAGGAGTGGCGACATACCAGTTGGCCCCCAAACCTTCTCCCCCAGGCCCCACCAAGACTACTTTGGCGCCCCGACCTCGTAGGTCAATAACCAACTGCTTTTGCAGTGTATTTTCTTGCTTTGTGGTAGCCATCACTACCAAGGTATCGCTACGGATTAAGACCATTGGGCCATGGCGCACATCTAGCACATGGTGATAATTTGCAGGGGTCTGACAGATCTCAGTGAAGGCCAATGCTCCCTCCGCAGCAATACCCTCTAACTCACCGTCTGCTAGAACTACCACCCTAGACCATTCACTTTGCCCAATGGCCTCTGTGGTTGCCGCCCATTTGTCCATATAACCCGAGCCTTCATCAATAGCTTGCCTGATCTCAGATAGTAACCCATCATCACGAGCCAATATACCGATGATCATCAGGTTTGCGGCATATAGATTAGTCACAGTCCTTGTTTGGCAAACAGCCTCATCGAAGGCCCAAGGCAGAGCAAAACACTCGTCAGCTAGATCTTCAAGTGGGCTCCCTGATTTGGCCACAATACCGATTGTAGGTACTCCCTTACTCTTTGCATACTTGACCGCTTCCAGTACCTCACTGGTACTCCCAGAGCGCGAAGGGGCCACCAAGACGGCGTTCTCTAGAATTCGATCATATCGGAAAGAGTTGATCATCAAATCACCGGCAGCCATGGCTATCCCATGGACAGGAAGCCGCAATTGCCCGCTCATGGCAGCGGATTGACACAAGCTATATCCTGAACCACAGCCGATGAACACCAGACGCTTTGTCTTATCAAAATCAACTGTTTGAAGAATACGGCTCTTCTGTGACAAGAGATACTCATAGGTTTTCTCCAGTGCTTCGTATTGCAGCATGATCTCCTTCTTCGTTGTATACACTCACACGCACCCCTCTTTGTTATATTGTTATCAGCTTCCGGTGGAATGATAGTGCTGGACTCCGAAGTTCCATATCTGTAAGCACCCCACAAAGAATAGTAGCCCTGCCAAAGGTGAAAACCACGATAACCACCATGGAGTACCTAGAGGATCGGGACGCTTAAGGATGGCCATCAATGGGAAGTAGTTAATGGTTGCTAAGGGAATAATCCAAGTAAAGAAGCTCTGGAACCATTTGCGGTAGATGGCCATGGGTACTTGTGCAGTCTCCACTCCACCGTAGGTTACCAGATTTACCAGTTCTAGACTCTCCACAGACCAAAAAGACAGGGTTGCCTGCAAAACAAACAGTCCTGAAAACAATAGACTTCCACCTAATATAGCAGCTAGAATCAAGAGTATCTGGGGGAAGATTAGTGCTATTTCCAGGTTGCTGATACCCCAACACAGCACTACCAGGGCTTGGGTTATTCTGCCTATCCTAAGCAGCTGAAACTCCAGGCCCATCACTTGCAGCACTGTGCTCCTAGGTCGCAGGAGTATTCGATCAAATTCCCCTGACTTTATCTGCCGATGTAGGATATCAAATCCCCGGGCCGCTGCTTCCGAAATAGCGAAGGCTATATGGACGATACCATAAAACAGAGCCACCTCGGGAAGAGTCCAATCTCTTAAGGTACCAAATCGAGAAAATAAGGCCCAGATCCCGAGAAACTCAAGACCATTTATCACTAAATTCCCCACGGCCATCATCACAAAAGATGCAGGATATTGAAGCTGGCTCCGCAAGGAGATGCTCACATAGTGCAAATACAAACCGATTCCGTCTCTCATATCTACCCTCCTTGGATGACTACACGCTTGAGACCTCTAGCTAGAATCCACCGGCCACAGGCGACCAGGATTGCTGTCCAAATCAGTTGTCGAGACAAAAACATCCAGATTTGGTCAGGAGCAAGATGACCAATGAAAAACCGTGAAGGTGTATCTACGAGTCCTGCAAAAGGGAGTACCCGCAATACCCCTTGGGCCCAGTCCGGGAATAGGGGCAATGGGACAACCATCCCAGAGAATGCCAACACCACTGCAGGGATCAGACGGCTGGCCCCTTCTCCGGATATGGTCCACAACATAGAGATATTCATCAGATTAGTAATAGCACATCCCAAGAGCAAAGCCCCAAATATGGCAAGAACCCAGGCGGCGAGAGCACCTACCGAGGGCGGTATTGGTAAAGAATACCTCTCAGGCAAGACAAATAATGTCACCAGGAACAATGGAATTGCCCGTAGCAGAGTGGGGGCTGTACGTTGTGCCATTGCTCGGGCATACCACTGATTGTATAGATCCAGTGGACGGCACAATTCATACGCCACATTTCCGTTTCTAATCAAAGCTTGCACATCTCCGTCTCCATTCCACGGTAGCATACCAAGCATGGCCTGCCCTAGCCAAACATAGCCTATAGCTTGCTTAAGAGATAGGGGTTGGGGTGCTGTAGTTGAGAGGTAAAAAGCCTCGAGAATCATGACTTTGACAAAACCAAATAGGAACTGAGTAGCAATTCCAGCCAGAGCAGCCACGCGGTACTGAACCAGCAACATGAATCGAAGCCTTATGATGGCCATATAACTTGCTATGTTCATATATGCAGCTCCCCATATAGCCGAGCGATTACTTCATCAATGGGCGGATCTTCAATCAGCAAATCCCGTACCTGAAAATGACTGGAGATCCCGGCAATGAGTTCGGCCGGTGTAATGTAATCTGGATCAAAGTTGAAATGTGCCCTGTTTCCCTCCCACTTGACGAGCTTGGCCCCAGACACATGGCTGGCTATGTATTCCTCCGTATAATCGGGAGCCAGGTCCACAATCAGCCGTCTCTCATGGGCTACCTGATGGCGCAGATCTTTCAAACTCCCCTGGGCCAAGATCTTACCTCGCCCAATGATCATTACACGGTGGCAAAGAGCTTCCACATCATCCATATCATGTGTTGTCAGAACCACTGTGGTCCCTTGTTCCTTATTCAGCTTTCTGATGAAGTCCCTGACAGCTAGTTTCGATACAGCATCCAGGCCTATTGTAGGCTCGTCTAGAAACAAAAGCCGAGGTTTGTGGAGTAGTGAGGCTGCTAACTCACACCGCATTCGCTGCCCTAGGCTCAACTGACGAACTGGAATCTCTAGTAGATCAGCTAGTTGCAGGGTGTCTATGAGCTCCTGTTGGGTCAACCGGTAATCGGCGGAAGACAATTTATAGATGTCTCGTAATAAGTCAAAGGAATCGATCACCGGCAGATCCCACCACAACTGAGAGCGCTGGCCGAACACAACCCCGATCTCCCTTACATGAGCAACACGCTCTTGCCAAGGGATGCGACCCATAACCTGACAGACTCCTCCATCTGGAACTAAGATGCCACTCAGGATCTTTACTGTCGTGGATTTACCTGCACCGTTAGGACCAAGATAACCTACTAGCTCTCCGTCCTCGATCTCAAAGGAAACCCCATCCAGGGCACGAACCGTAGTATACTCCCGCTTCATTAATCCCCGAAAGGCATTCCCCAATCCTGCCTGCCGTTTACTGACTCGAAACGTCTTCACAAGGTTCCGAACAGTAATGTGAGCCATTGACTCCCTCCTCCATCGCTACCGACTTCTGAAGACAATCCTTCTATTATTCTTCTAGACAAGGAACTGTCCCTTCAGCGAATTCTTCACAACGTAAAGAAGCCAGAGATAGTTCGCCTCCGGCTCTTAACTGAAAATTACTGGCTACACCGAACTCCGGTGGAACCACTAAACCTGCCTACGCAGGAAGCTCAACCACTACCCGGTCACAGATATACTCAACTACACTCAAATCGTGGGCAATGAAGATATAGGTGAGCCCCAATTCTTGCTGTAAGTCATCCAATAAGTTGATAATCTGCGCCCTCACCGATACGTCCAGAGCCAATACGGCCTCATCAGCGATGACTAATATGGTGTTCCAATCTGGAGTCCAGCGCAATAGACCCCATAGCCTTGTCGGCGAGCTATGTCTACAGCATGACCTCCAACAAGGGCTCCTACCTGCTTGTGAACTATTTGTTGCGGGATATTGAGATGGTCGGCAAAAAAGAACTACTCACCCTCTAGAGGCAAGTAGTTCATTGCAAATATTGGAGTTATCTCGGAATCATCTTGTGTTAGCGCCGACTACTCCACCTTGAAACCGGCGATGAGACCATTGAGTTCCTCAGCCATGTTGTTTAGGTGCTGGGCCGCCGAGGCTATTTGCTCAATGGATGCTGACTGCTCTTCAGTGGCTGCTGCCATCTGTTGGCTGCCATTGCCAATCTGCTGGATTCCGGCTGCCACATCCTGAATCTGCTCGACAATATCCTCAACAGCTTCCAGTATACGGCGCAGCAGTTTGCTGCTTTCGTCCACCACCGTAAATGTAGCCCTGACTTCCTCGGCACCCTTGTTCATACCCACAACGGCACCATCAGTCTCTTTACGGATTTCGTTGATCAAAGTTGTAATCTCGGCAGTCGCCCGGGCGGATTGCTCTGCCAGCTTGCGTACTTCATCGGCCACCACTGCAAAACCCCGACCGTGTTCACCGGCTCGGGCAGCTTCGATAGCAGCATTCAGAGCCAACAAGTTGGTCTGTTCAGCTATATCAGTGATCACATCCACAATGCGGCCTATTTCCTCGGAGCGATGATCTAGGCTACCAATTACCCCAACCAGCTCCTCTATGCTAGTCTGCAGTCCCCGCATTTGCACCATGGCCTGCTCTGCTGATTTACCTCCACCTAAAGCCATAGCTGAGATCTCATCAGCTGCAGAAGTCATCTGTTGAGCTTTCTTACCCATGGTTTCAACGGTGGAGGCAAACTGATTGGTTGTAGCGGCAACTTCCTCTATGGAGGCTCCGGTCTCCTGCGTGGAAGCAGAAAGCTGGTGGCTAGAGGCCGCAATGGAACGAGAAGATTGGTGAACTCAGAGGACCATATTCCTCAAATCTTCCACCATGGAGTTAAAAGCCCCGGAGAGCTGGCCTAGTTCGTCCTGACTACGGGCATCTGCTGTGACGCTTAGATCACCGGTGGCTACTTGCTGGGCCATATCTCTCAGGTTGGCAATGGGCTTCGCCACATATCTGGCAATAAAATAGGCTACCAACGCTCCTATGGCCATACCGATAGCTGCTACCAGCAAGCTGATATTCCGCAAGCTGATAACCTGCCCCAAGACATCCTTTTCAGCAGCCACCATGGCTACTACCCAGCCCGTCATGGCTACCGGAGCGTGGGCCACTAGCTGAGTCACTCCTTGCAGGCTATGCCTATCTATTCCGATCTCGCCATCAACCATGTGGCTAGCCGCATCCCTCAGCTCATCATTGCCGCTAAATATGTCCTGGTTCCCCATATAGGCAGCATTGGGGTGAGCTAGGGTGATCATGTTCTTATCCATTATCCATCCATGACCATGACCGTTGATGTTCATGCTCTCGGTTAGTGCCTGTAAGTAACCCAGTCTGACGGTGGCACCGATTACCCCCACGGGAGTCTCTATCCCATCCCTCAGCACTGGTTGGGCAATCGCCACCACTAGCTCACCGCTGGCCCGGCTGACAATGGGCTCAGAATAGTGGATTTTCCCAGTAGACATGGCTTCCTGGAAGTACTGGCGATCACTAACGTCTTGACTCCCGCCAGTGGAATCTACAGATATCCCCGTCCGATCAGCAATAAACATCAGCTCTAGATCTGGGTTATCTGCTGATAACCGCTCCAGTATGGGGATCTGGACTGCCAAGGTCATCCTCTTCATATCGGATGTATTGGCTAGAGCCAACAGCTTGTCCCCTTGAGCCTGCAACCAGTTGTTGATTATCTGAGCATTATTGATGGCTTCCCTAGTTGCAGAATCAAATGCATTGGTTTCCGTGACCTTCCGATACTGAGTGTAGGTTATCCATGTGGAAGCACCTAGCAAAACCAGGATCGTGACAACTATAACTGCTATTGTTCGGCTACTGAGACTCTTGGTCATGAATGATAGCTGCACATCGGATCGCTCCTTCACTATTGGGAATCTCTAATACATTCCTTGGGGGATAGACAAAACCTTCCCCATTTCCCAGGATTTCCCTTGCTCCCTAGAAACATCCCATTATTCTACTTCCGTTTGCGAATTTCCGTAATTGACCCTTTTGCCTAACTGCCGAAAGGGAATCTTACTTAAATATAGAAGTAGACCATTATTAACACGTCTGACATGATTTGAAACAGGCAACGACGTCAGGCATTATGCAAAAAGGCGGTGATACAGCACATAGTCGAAGAATTTGGCCGATGCAACCATCGAAGACCGAACTATTTGAGGGAGGTAATCTAATGTACTTAAGCAAACGCAGCAGATTGAGTCGGCACGTGCTATTTGCACTCATGCTAACACTAGCTCTGGGGGCATTCGCCAGTGCCACAGCCCAAGAAACAGTCAAAATCGGTGCTGTCTACCCTCTCACAGGCGCAGTTGCCACTACCGGGGCCGACTGTCGTAGTGGAGTAGAACTAGCTGTAGACATCATCAACGGAGTATATGATCTGGAATTTCCCTTTTCTAGAACTGCCGGCATCCCCAGCCTCGGTGGTGCCAAAATCGAAGTAGTATTCGGTGACACCCGTGGGGACCCAACCCAGGGTATGGCAGAGACTGAGCGTCTGATTACGGAACAAGATGTAGTCACTGTCGTAGGTGGATACCAGAGTGGTGTTGTGAAAACTGCCAGTATGGCAGCGGAAAGACTACAGGTTCCCTACGTACTATCTGATGCCACCTCACCTGCCCTAACAGAGCGAGGATTCAAATGGTTTTTCCGAGTGATTCCCCATGACGGCATCCAAGCCAAAAACGCATTGGAGCTAGTGAAAGACATTGAGGCCAAAGAAGATACAACCTTGCCCAACGTTGCCGTGCTCTGGGAAAACACTGAGTGGGGCGCCAACGTAGCCAAAGAGATCAAAACCTGGGCCGAGGAGTACGGATTCAAGCTCGTAGCTGACGTACCCTATGCTTACAGGGCTACCGACGTGACCAGCGAAGTACTGAAGCTAAAGGCAGCCAAGCCCGATGTGATCATTCATGCCGCTTATGTCTCAGATGCCATTTTGTTTACCCAGACATTCAAGGCCATGGATGTGCGTCCCAAGGTCATGATCGGGATGGCAGGACACCTAGATCCCAACTTCCTAGGCACTGTGGGCAAAGATGGAGAATACTTCTTTGTGCGAGCTGTCTATGGACTGGACTTGGCAACACGGAAGCCCATGGTGGCCAAGATCAACGAGCTCTACAAAGCGAAGTATGGTCGTGACATGAGCCCCAACGCTGCCAGGAGCTTTACTGCTCCCTTTGTGGTGGCAGATGCAATTAACCGGGCTGGGTCCACCAACCCAGATGACATTCGCAAGGCCCTGTTGGAGACCAACATACCTGGTGAGAGCTTGATCTCACCTTATGAGGGAGTCAGGTTCCATCCCACAACCCATGATAATATCCTGGGAAGGTCCCTGTATCTCCAGGTACAGGAAGGGCGGTTCCGGGTAGTCTGGCCCTTCGATTTGGCCGCAGTCCCTTACGTATTTCCGTTCCCTGAGTGGAATAAATAACATCTAACTTACCCTGGCCCCGGGCGGATTGATATCGATCCTTTCCAAGTCCGTCTCGGGGCCCCTTGCTTGTTCTTGCACAGCAAGGTGATTTCCAGTATATACACACTACGACAGGGGTGGTTCTCCATGTTCCTCCAACTTGCCACTGGGGGCCTATTACTTGGCTGTATATATGGCTTAGTTGCCATGGGGCTCAGCCTCATATATGGAGTCATGGGCATTGTGAATTTCGCCCATGGAGCCTTTGTGATGCTGGCCATGTACGCGAGTTTTTGGCTCTATAAACTGCTGGGCCTTGACCCAGTACTAGCGGCTCCCTTAATTGCTCTACTTATGTTCGCGTTTGGTATAGTGATCTATCGCACCATTATCGGGAAAGTGCTGCAGGGCCCCTTCCTAGCCAGACTCCTTGTCACCTTTGGATTAGGCATTTTCTTTGTCAACTTGGCTCAGTTCCTCTGGAGTCCCGACTACCGTATGGTGCAGAAATCCATCGCCCACGGAATCTTTATGCTGGGGCCCATTTTCGTCGAGTTGCCCAAACTGGTTGCTAGCGCGGGCAGCTTATTGGTGGCAGGGCTGGTTTACTGGTTTGTCCGTAAGACAAAGACAGGCCTAGCTATACAGGCTATATCCGTTGATCGCTCGGCGGCAGCATTAATGGGTATTGATATTGAGCGCCTGAATGCCTTCGCCTTCGGGCTAGGCTGTGCCTGTGCAGGAGCGGCAGGAGCATTCCTGGCCAGCTTCTACTACATCTTCCCCGATGTAGGCACTATGTTTGGCCTCGTTGCTCTGGTTGCAGTAGCCTTAGGAGGTTTTGGCAGCACCGAAGGGGCTCTCATAGGGGCAATCCTAATCGGCATCATAGAGACTGTAGGTGGCTTCATCGTGGGCTCAGAGTTCAAGTACGCCCTGATTTTCTTGACCTACCTGCTCGTCGTCATCGTAAGGCCACGGGGTCTCATGGGATGGGGGTCTGACTGATGCAGAATAAACAGTGGAGCAAACTGGCCCTATGGACCTTTGTAGCTGCCAGCATTTTCTTACCTCTACTCACCCGAGCTCGCTTCACCCAGCATATCTTGATCATGGTCATCCTTTACGCTGTCTTGGGAGAGGCTTGGAATATCATGGGTGGGTATGTAGGTCTAGTGTCCATTGGACAGGCGGCCTTCTTTGGATTGGGTTCATATGTATCATCATTTCTCCTAGTCCAATACAAGATTAATCCTTGGATCGGATTCATTGCTGCTGGCCTGATTACAGCAATTTTTGGAATCTTAGTGGGGCTACCGGTCTCCCGCTTGCGGGGTAGATATTTTGCCATTGCCACCATTGCCCTAAGTCAAATGATGAAAGTAGTCTTCGAAAATTGGCAACGAGTGGGAGCCGCTACCGGCTTGATGTTACCCCTAGGAGACGAGGGGCTCATTCATTTCCAATTCCATACAACAAAGCTCCCCTACTACTATATCGGTTTGGCTATGCTGTTCGCAGTAATAGCTTTCATGCGCTATATGGAGCGCTCCCGCCTGGGTTACTACTTCAAAGCCATTCGGGAAAATGAAGACGTGGCCAGTGCCCTAGGCGTGAACAGGACAGCATATAAGTTGATCGCCATTGCCATCAGCGCGGGAATCACCGGTATGTGTGGAACCTTTCTTGCTCAATACAGCTTGTATGTAGAGCCGGAGTATATGTTCAACCACAATATTTCTGTAACCATAGCCTTAATCGCCGTCTTCGGGGGTACAGGCAATATCGCCGGCCCCATACTGGGAGCCGCCATCTTGGTGCCTGTTTCAGAATTGACTCGGGCTTGGATGGGCTCTGGCGGTACAGGTATAGACTTGATGATCTATGGCGCATTCATCGTACTAATTTGCGTCTACCAACCAGAGGGGCTCATGGGCATTGTCCGCTCAATTGCCCAGAAAACCCTGGCATGGCGGGAAAGGAGTGGGGTCCGTGCCTAAGCTTGTAGTTAGTGGCCTTACTAAACGTTTTGGCGGCTTGATCGCCGTAAATGACGTATCCTTCTCCCTAGAAAGTGGCGAAATCCTGGCCCTAATCGGGCCTAACGGTGCTGGCAAGACTACTCTGTTTAACTGTCTTACAGGATTCCACAAGACAGATGGCGGCTCAGTGAAGTTTAACGGGACGGACATCACCAATTGGGCCCCTAATCGGATCTGTGCCCTGGGTATCTCCAGAACCTTCCAGGTGGTGCAGGTACTGCAAGGCATGACGGTTCTTGAGAACGTGCTGGTAGGGGCATATCTTCGTGATGCAAACACTGCCGCAGCAGAGCAAAATGCCATGGGAGTGTTGGACCGGGTAGGAATGGCCAAGAGAGCCAATGATTTGGCGGTTAATCTAACACTACCCGAGAAAAAACGCCTAGAGGTGGCCATGTCCCTTGCCACAAAACCAGAAGTCCTAATGCTCGATGAATCCATGGCTGGCCTGACCCCTACTGAAATCGGTGAATCATCGAAGATGATCCGCTCACTCAGAGATGAAGGCTTAGCCCTCATCGTTGTCGAGCACGTCATGGAAGCCATCATGCCCATAGCAGATAACGTCATTGTACTTGATTCTGGAGTAAAAATCGCTGAGGGAGCACCCACGGACATCGTCAAAAACCCAAGGGTGATATCGGCGTACCTAGGTGATAAATATGCTAAACGTGTCAAATATTAGTGCAGGTTACAGCGGAGTCCCGGCACTACACGATGTATCTCTGCACATCAAGAAAGGTGAGATAGTCACCATCGTAGGTTCCAATGGAGCCGGGAAGTCAACACTGGCACGGGCCATCACAGGACTAGTCAAACCCACCTCAGGATCCATCATGTTCGATGGGCAACCCATAGGTCATTTGCCAACCCACGATATAGTGGCGCTAGGCCTTACCCATGTGCCTGAGGGGCGACACGTCTTCGGCAAGCTCACAGTCACGGAAAACCTAATGCTCGGTGCCTATACCCTGACTTCCGATACTGAAATGCGGGAGCGTATGGAGTACGTCCGTGATCTGTTCCCCCTACTCAGAGAGCGCAGCAGCCAGAAGGCTGGTAGTCTCAGTGGAGGTCAACAGCAAATGCTGGCCATCGGCCGGGGCCTTATGGCTCACCCCAAGCTGCTTATCCTAGATGAGCCCTCTCTAGGGCTGATGCCAAAGTTAGTAGAGGAGCTGTTTGAGGCTATCCACACCATTAGCCGTACCGGTGTAACCATGCTACTCATAGAGCAGAGAGTGCTTGAAGCATTGGAACTATGTGACCGGGGCTATGTGATTCAGAATGGCCGCATGGTGGCAGAAGGCTTGGGTAGTGAGCTTATAGATAGTGAGATGGTTAGGAAGGCATATTTGGGGATGTAAGAGCGGTGAAAGAGGAGCTTATTTGCCCTTGATTCCTAAATATCGTGGGGCAGCGCTAGGTAATCCAACTGAGCGCTGCCCTTT
>DAIQRD010000105.1:0-8734 GCA_036786445.1 Bacillota bacterium | reverse complement strand
TAGATAATCCTGCCACCAGTGACCATGCCCCAGCGCCGAACCATCAGCCCACCAATGGGCACCAATAGCCCAGACCCGACGAACATCAGTTGTACCATGGCGTAGATAGATTGTCTCTTTTGGGGAAGAGTGTCTTCAACCAACAGACAGCCCCACGCGGGAATGGCTGCATGGAAGAGACCGTTGATGGCTGCGGCCATGAGAAAATGGGAAGTATTGCGGGCGGTGAGCCAGATGATGCTTGGGATTACCCAGCCCATGGCATCGGCTAACTGCATGGTTCGCTTGCGTCCCCAACGATCAGAGAGATGTCCGCCTAACAGGGCCGAGACTACCTGTACTGTAAGGCCCACGGCGGTGATGAAACCGACTTGGGTTTTGCTTACCCCCAATGCCACCATGTACAAGGGCCCATAGAGGTTGTACCACGAGACAACAGTTCCCCAAAACGGCTCGGAAATGATCAAAGCCCGGGCATTGGGGCCAGGTGCTTGAAACATGGCTCGGCAGCTGTGCAGTTGTTTGGCGGCTAGCTTTCTTGGCGAAAACCGTAGGCGCGGGTTGTTTTCTTGTGTATTCGTTTCCAATGTAAATGGCCTCCTGGCTTTGGCCAGTCAGATGAATTAGCACGGGGCTACTTCCTAATCTATCCTTACATGAACTGTAAAGTCAAGTATAATTGGATTAGGAAAGAAGCGTAGAAAGTGGTCTGCAAGCTAGCCAGTAGGCTAGAGACCGGTGTCATAAATCGTGTTGAAGGACGGACAAAGAGGAGTGGTAATATGGCCAGACCCCTGAAACCTCGTCGAGTAGAAGTCATGCCAGAGATCTCACTGTTCAAACCGGCGGGTGTACCCATGCGGGATTTGGAGGAAGTTGTGCTTACCGTGGAAGAACTAGAGGCCTTGCGACTAAAGGATCTGGAAGGTCTGGAACAAGAAGATTGCGCGCTCCGCATGAATGTTTCCCGTCCGACTTTTCAACGGGTTCTAACATCTAGCCGAGCTAAGGTGGCAGATGCTCTCGTTGGTGGGAAGCTGCTTAGGGTGGAAGGAGGCAACTATCGATTAGCCAAACGCAAGTTTCGTTGTCGAGCCTGTGCCCATGAATTCGCCCTGCCATTTGGAACCGGTCAGCGGGGAAGTGAGACTCAGTGTCCTAAGTGCGATGCCCAGGGGGTGCAGCGCATAGATGAACATGGGCGGGGGTTGGGCAAACAGCCATAGAAATCGAAATTGGCCTACGTTCCATTCACCATCGTATTATTGACATATGCCCAAAACGATCGTATAATGATAGTGGGCATATGCCCGAAACCGAGAGGAGGTGGAAATATGCCACGTGGTGATATGACTGGACCGTGGGGTAGAGGACCGATGACTGGTGGAGGTGCCGGCTATTGTGGTGGTTATCCTAGGCCGGGATTTGCCAACGTCGGGGGCCGTGGCTTTGGTTTAGGCCGAGGCTTTGGAGGCGGCTGGCGTTCTAGGCAGAGTGCATGGGGAGGACCGGGGCCGGGTTGGGGGCCAGGATTTTATGGGCCTGTAGAGCCTTATGGAGCCAATCCAGAAACCGAAGGTGCCATGCTCACGGAGGCGGCTAGTGCATTGCAGTCTCAACTAGACCAAGTGAAAAAAAGATTAGCTGACCTCGAAGGTGAGAATCGCGAGGATTAGACAGTGAAGACGTCCATGTTTGAGCTTTGCCCGGTGAACGGTTTGTTAGAAACGTCCGCCGGGCTTCTCTATTTTGGTACTAAGAATGCCTTTTCAGCTCATGCCCCTTGCGGGCCAAGTTCTCACCCAATTTGCGGCAGCGATCAGCATCGAAACCCTCCGGCGCCCGGCAGATTAACAAGGGAGCTCCTTAGCAAGCTGCTTTACCCTATGCTCGATTTCCTTAATCACCGCAATGAACTCTCCATCGCCTTTTCCTGTCGGATCATCAAGCCCCCAGTCCTCCCTGTGTTTGCAGGGGAGAACAGGGCAATCCACATTACAACCCATGGTGATTACAACGTCAACTGGTGGAATGTCAGATATTAGCTTGGGCCGCTGGGTTCGCTCCATGTCGATATCATAAAGCTTCTTTATTAGCCGCACAGCATCTTGGTTAATGGCGTCCTTGGTTTCGGTACCAGCCGAGTAGCTCTCAAATACATCACTTGCCAAGTGTTTTCCCAGGGCCTCCGCTATCTGAGAACGGCAGGAGTTGTGCACACAGATGAACGCTACCTTCATGATATTAACCACCCTTTCCGCCTACACGGTGCCCTGAGCCCAGTCATCTGTCTCCATCCTGTCTAGGCATAATCCTTACGTGGTGCAGGGAACCAGTGTGGCGTTCTGTTTGCTATTCTGACCAGCATGAGCATAACAGGAACCTCAACAAGTACACCTACCACAGTGGCCAGTGCAGCTGGAGAAGTTGTGCCAAAGAGGGCAATTGCTACGGCAACTGCCAACTCAAAGAAGTTGGATGCTCCAATCATTCCTGCAGGTGCAGCCACATTGTGGGGAAGTCTCAACCACTTGCTAGCAAAATAGGCAATGAAGAAAATTAGGAAAGTCTGCAGTATCAGTGGCACGGCGATCAGGATGATATGCAGAGGGTTGTTGACAATGATATCGCCTTGGAAGGAGAACAGCAAAATCAGAGTTAGCAGTAGACCAATTGCTGTGATATTATCGAATCGCGGTAGGAACTGGTTTTCGAAGTAGTTAAGTCCTCTCCGTCTGGTGACTAGTATTCTTGTCAAAACACCGCCCGTCAGCGGGATGACCACAAATAGAACTACCGACAGAACTAGCGTATCCCATGGGACGGAGACGTTACTGACACCCAACAGGAATTTGACGATGGGCACAAAGCCGATGAGAATAATCAGGTCATTAGTGGCTACCTGCACAACAGTGTAGGCCGGGTCGCCTTTGGTCAGATGACTCCACACAAAGACCATAGCGGTACAGGGGGCTGCTCCCAGCAATACAGCACCTGCGAGATACTCTCTTGCTAGATCAGGAGAGATGAGGTCTTTGAATATCCCGAAGAAAAACAACACTGCTATGCCGTACATTGTGAAGGGTTTGATCAGCCAGTTTGTTATCCAGGTGACGTACAGTCCCTTCGGATTCTTACCCACGTTCTTTATGCTCTGAAAGTCGACCTTCATCATCATCGGGTAAATCATCAACCAAATCAGGACTGCAACAGGAATGGATACATTGGCGTATTCGAACTGATCGAGGAACGCAGGAATCGCGGGAAGGAACCTGCCAATGAGCACTCCCGCAGCCATGCAGATGGCCACCCAAAGTGTCAAGTACTGTTGGAAGAGGCTAATGCCTTGCGTTTTGTCTTGTTTCACTAATGATCACTCCCGTAATTTGATAGCGCTTTCGATGAATCCATAGATGATCCAAAAGCTCGGGGACAGCGACTTCATGGGGCTCCATCATGATTATATTCTTCTATAGGAATATAGTGCCATAAACTGCATCCGGTGTCAACGCATAGACATAAGAGTATCCCGCTGAGCGCCACCTGGCAATCCAGCAGAGCGCTATGTGCTACTTCACATCCCATTGACACCTATATTCCAATATAGTAATATAGTCCACGAGGGGAGGTAAGCTCATGGGAATCTATGAAATGAGAGCTGATTTGGCTAAAGCCCTTGCCCATCCGCTGAGATTAGAAATCCTCGATATGCTGTTGGCTGAAGGGGAGGAATGTGTCTGCGATATTGCAGAAAAGGTGCAGGCTAGACAGCCGGCGGTATCGAAACACCTTGGTATTTTGCGGGATGCTGGCATTTTGGACTCTCGAAAGGACGGTTTGATGGTGTTTTATCGAGTGCGCATGCCGTGTATCCAGGGTTTTTTCCATTGTCTAGATCGAGTCCTAGAGGAGGACTTGAGCAGGCGGCAGGCTCACTTGGAGGAGGCGATCTCTGGTGAATAATCAACCGGAGGCAGTAGCAAAAAAGAGAAGTCAAAATGAGATGTGGCAGCAACCGGAGCTTAGGCGGTTAGTTCTATTTGTTGGCGTTTTTTTAGGAGCGTACTATATTCCCTTTGGCAATCCCCGGGTAGGAAGCTCTATCCTAGAGGGTTTTTACATGCTACAGGAATACGCTCGGGAGCATGTGCTCCTATGTCTGATCCCAGCCCTATTCATTGCTGGCGCCATTGCCAACTTTATTTCTCAGGGAACGGTAATTCGCTACCTGGGAGCTGAAGCACCGAAATGGCTGGCATATTCTGTGGCATCAGTTTCTGGTGCCGTACTGGCAGTGTGTTCTTGTACCATTCTGCCTCTGTTTTCAGGTATCTACCGTCGGGGAGCAGGAATTGGGCCGGCGACAGCGTTTCTCTATTCAGGTCCAGCCATTAATATTCTCGCTATTATTCTAACCGGGCGCATTCTTGGTTGGCAGTTGGGTTTAGCCCGGGCCATCGGTGCGGTGGTATTCTCCATCGTTATCGGCCTCATTATGGGTGCTTTATACGGCAAAGAAGATGCAGCCCGAGGTGGTGGGGCCTCGCACGGAGAATCTACTACGGAAGCAGGGCGGAGCGGTGGTCAGACCCTAGCCTTCCTGGGCAATCTAGTTCTGATTCTTATCTTTGCTGCCTGGGGCAAACCAAGTCAACCAGTGGGCTTTTGGAGTGCCGTGTTTTCCATCAAATGGTACCTAACGACTGGGTTAGTCGTGATCCTTGCGTATATCCTCAAGCAGTGGTTTGACAGACAGGAAAGACTGGATTGGGTAGTTGCTACTTGGGATTTTGCCAAGCAGATACTGCCACTGCTATTTGGAGGTGTACTCGTCGCCGGTATGCTCATGGGGAGGCCCGAGACTGATGCAGGCCTGATCCCATCTAGGTATGTAGCGAGCTTGGTGGGTGGTAACTCCCTTGGAGCTAACTTCATAGCATCATTTCTGGGAGCTTTTATGTATTTCGCCACCCTAACTGAAGTACCCATCCTGCAGGGGCTCATGGGTTCAGGCATGGGTCAAGGGCCAGCCCTAGCATTGCTACTAGCGGGCCCAGCTCTTAGCTTGCCCAGTATGCTGGTGATCCGAAGTGTCTTGGGTACCCGCAAGACAATAACCTTTGTCTTGCTAGTTGTGCTCATGGCCACCATCAGCGGAGTACTTTTCGGCTCATTGGCAGTATAGATTTGCATAACTTGAAGGTTGTAGAAGGAGTGGTCCTATGGTAATCAAAGTGTTGGGAACTGGCTGTCCAAAATGCAAGAAAACAGAGGCTAATGTCCGGGCCGCTGTAACTGAACTCGGAGTAGAAGCAGAAATAGCAAAAGTGACTGATATTAACGGGATCATGGAATACGACGTTTTTATGACACCGGCTCTCGTCATAGACGAGACTGTAGTGGCATCTGGCAAAGTGCCAGGCATTGAGGAAATCAAGGGATGGATCCAGGAAAGAATGTAGAGGCAGAAGGCTGTCCGTCCAATTGGGAAAGGTTGGGTGATAGTTCATGGGTAGTGATTCTCTGAGTTGCTGTTCCTGCACTAGTGGGTGTTGTGCACCCAAACCACAGGAAGAACAGATCACGATTGACTTCCTGTACCTCGATTTGAACGTTTGCCAGAGGTGCCAGGGCGCGGAAACAAATCTTGATGCCGCAATTCATGAGGTATCAGGGGTATTGAAGGCTGCTGGGTTCGGGGTAGTCGTGAATAAGGTCAATATCACATCCAAGGAGCTGGCGATTAAGCACCAATTCATGAGTTCCCCTACCATACGTATCAATGGCAACGATATCGCACTTGAAGTCAAGGAGTCCTCCTGTGTCGACTGTGGTGATCTGTGCGGGGAGGACGTTGATTGCCGAGTTTGGGTCCATGATGGTATCGAATATACCGAACCACCCAAAGCACTGATTGTTAACGCCATTCTCAAAGAGGTTTATGGAGAGCGCAAGATAGGGCCCGTGAAGAAGGAAGAGTACCGGATGCCCGATAATCTTCGAGTGTTCTTTGATGGCCTGAATAACGTGACGGAGAGGTGAGTTGATCGCGGTTCCTTACCCCAAGGGTCTGCAGGAAGGCATTGACTGGGGAAGATGAGATAGCTAGAATTGTAGGTGCCCCCCCTTATGTCTAGGGGGGGATTCCTAGGAGCACTACATCAAAAATATTTGATGTAAGGAAGGCGGTAGGTGTAAATGTCGATTAGGTCAGACGTATCCACCCAATTGGCTGATTATGTGGAGAAATTCAGGGCACTTGCTGATTTGACCCGAGTAGAGATCATCTGTCTGCTCAGAGAAAGAGGCGAACTATGTGTCTGTGATCTGACAGAATATTTGGGCGGAGATCAATCACGTATTTCCTATCACTTGAGGATCCTACGTGATGCTGGTCTAATCTATCGTCGTACAGAAGGGGTATGGTCGTACTATGGCCTCAACGAGAATGTATTCCGTCAGATCCTGAGTCCGGGATGCTGTGCGGCTTTTCAACCTGACCATATGGCCACAATGGAAAGCGACTAGCGGTGCTACATGAAGATGAGGGGAGGATGATTTAGGGTTGCATCTTAACGAGATAAACGATGTCATCAGGTTTTTCCTAGTAATAGCTGGCGAGCTCCTGGTGCTTTTCGTCGGAATAAGCTTTTTGGTATCTTTGCTTCAGCAGTTGATCAGCGTAGAAACGATCCACAGGGTGTTGGGGAGAGTGGGAAAAGGCTGGGGGAATGTAATTGGTGCTTTCTTTGGTGCCCTGACCCCTTTCTGTTCGTGCTCCACTATACCAGTCCTAGTAGGTCTGATAAACGGAGGAGTTTCCTTCGGGACTTCCATGGCCTTTCTTCTAGCCTCACCCCTCCTAAACCCAGTCATTTTAGGGCTGTTCTGGACGGTATTCGGGGCAAAGGTAACAGTTATCTATGCAGTATTTGCTTTCGTCGTAGCAGTGGTTGGTAGCATCATCTGGGAGCAACTGGGGCTGGCCCGGGAGGTCAAGAACGTAAAGATTGTGGGAGGGACTTCATCACCAGAAGAAGGGGTAGTATCTTGTCCGAGTAGTTTTTCAGGCAAAGCGAAAGAAGCTCTCCATGGTTCTATAGGACTTTTCCTGCAAATGGCTCCCTACCTCTTGCTGGGAGCAGGCATAGGTGCTCTAGTCTACGGTTTGGTGCCGGAGGAGTGGATCATCAGAATAGCAGGGCCAGGCAATCGGCTGGCCATTCCCCTGGCCGCTGTTATTGGTGTTCCAATGTATGTGCGGACAGAGACTCTAATTCCCATCAGTGGGGTACTGATGGAGAAGGGTATGAGTCTGGGTGCAACAATGGCACTGATTCTAGGAGGGGCTGGTGCCAGCATTCCTGAGATACTGCTTCTAGGCGCTATATTTCGTCGGCGCTTGGTAGCAGCCTTTGTGATCACAGTGCTGCTTTCAGCGATGGTGGCAGGCTATCTGTTCAGCTGGTTGATATGAGACAGTGGCGTAAAAATCGTGTTGTAGGGGTAGTCTACGATAACTTGAATGGAGGTCTCACAAGTGGGTCGAAAAGACGATGGGGAACAAAGGCAGGGCTTATGGGGAAGGTTAGTTAACCGTAAGCAGTCGGAAGCTGCAGGCACCGGATGCAGTTGTGGCCAGCCCGCCCAAAAGAAGCAACGGCGCAAGGGTTGCTGCGACATGCAAATTATCGAGATAGAAGACAAGAAAGACTAACTTACTCAGATTTGAGGGGCCGGTGGCATAGTAGCACCGGCCCCTCAAGTGTTGCAGGGCGTAGATGCAGAGCGGTTGTAGCGACAGAAGAGTTGCACTCGGGTGAATAGGCAGGCAGGAATACTCTTGGTCTTAAAGAAGAGACAATACTGACAGGTGGCACTATTGTGCGGGGGGCGCTGTGATGTGGCAAGGTGTTGATCTTCGGCGATTTTGGGATGTAAACGAAGAGTGCAGGGATTTGGGCAAAGATATTCCCCGGGTTCCGGTAGACATGCAGCTTGATGGCGATTGGATCTGTGATTATCTAAAGCTAGATAACGCTAGATACTACTCCGATTACCGATATCAACAGGAGAATCGCTTGAGGTGTAGTGAGATGACTGAAAGGGAATTGGCCTATGAGATTTTGCCTACCATCGATTTTGGGGTGGTAATGGATGCCTCCATATATGGGGGCACGGTCAACTATACTGCTAATGCTACCCCTACATTGCAGCCCGTTATTGACGATCCGGCTCAAATCGATGACTTGGTGGAACACATGGAAACCATTGATGTCCTAGAAGTGGGGTTGATTCCGAAATATCTCCAGTGGCGACAGAATCTAGAGCGAGATTATGGCATCAAATTGACATATGGTGGTGGCATGAAGGGTTGCGCTACTATGCTGGGTCAGATTTGTGGTATCACCAATTTCCTGACGTGGATCTTAACTGATCCCGGGCAGATTCGAAAACTTGTCCATTGCTGGCTGGAGATATCAATAAGATACATCCAAACACTGCGTCACATAACCAATTACCCTTCGGATAGGACAGGGTTTGCCTTTTTCAGTGATGTGGCGGGGATGCTTTCCCCCGAGTTATATCGTGATTTTCTTATGGAGGCAGAAAGAGAGCTATACGATCTATTTGCCCCATATCCCCGTGATAAGCGGTTCTATCACGCTGATTACCATATGTTGCACCATCTAGATGCTCTAGGGGAAATTGGAGTCAATGAAGTCAATATCGA
>DAIQRD010000104.1:0-8944 GCA_036786445.1 Bacillota bacterium | reverse complement strand
ACGATCTCCCCATGGACCATCATATGTACTGCTTCCACGACGGTGAGGCCAGAATATATGGCATGGGCTGCCGCGGTTCGAGCCTCATCACCACCCAAACCACTGACACTGCCGGCGATGGCGATGATTGTATCCACCACTTGATCTAGGGCTTCTGATGGTTGCCCCAATTGGGCAGAGCGGTAGGCAGTAGGCCCTGCCTCTACAATGATCTCCTTGCAGAGTTTGCCTAGAGCTAGACCAGCTCGCACCGGGGCCGAAAGACTCCGTCCCCGGGTAGATGCTGCCAGCTCATACCATTTGGCCAGAGTATCACCGAGGCCTGAGACAAGGAAACGAACCGGTGCTTGGGAGATAATCTTGGTATCCACCAACACTGCGGAGGGCAAGGCTGCCTTGCGGGAAAACTCCAGATACTCGCCGTCATCGCTATATACAGCAGAGAGAGGTGTCCAAGCGGCGCAGGTTGCGGCAATAGTTGGGACTGTTATTAAGGGTAAAGCACTGGCAAAGGCCGCAGCCTTGGTGGTGTCTAATGCCCGGCCTCCGCCCACGGCTATGATGCACTGTGCTCGAGCTGCCTGAGCTTTCCTGCTTAAGGCATGAACGTTTGTCCAGCTACACTGGCCCCCATACCACTCCATCCCAACTATCTCTAGATCAGCTGCTTTTAGAGCAGAAACGATGGCAGTTTGGGCCACAGATAGGGCAGTCTTACCACCGACAATAAATACCCGGTGGCCAAGGGGGGCTGCGTTTTCGCCAATTTGGGGCAGAATATCATACCCCCTTAGATAGACTGGTGGCCCTACACTACGCTTGAGCACAGTCGCTCCCTCCCGTTCCCCAAATGTGTAATTGAAAGTGTGCACACACCGCTGTACGCAACGGCACTTCTCAGCCGATGCCCAAGACTAATTTGGCTACACTAAAATATACCAAGATGCCCACACCGTCCACCAAAGTTGTGATCAATGGTCCTGACACAATCGCAGGGTCTACTTTCAATCTGTGCAAGGTCATGGGCAATATTGCCGCCACTGTGGAAGCCCAGGCGATGATGAAAAAGGCACTGATTCCCACAACGATTCCTAAGTTGGCAACCCCTCCCATGGTTGAGGCCCGTAGATAGGCTGCCCCACCGATAACTGCCCCCAAAAGGAGCCCAGTGGCCATCTCCTTTTTCAGCGCCTTAAGAGTGTCATCCACCCCAATCTCTCCTAGGGCTAATGCCCTTACCAGGGTGGTTACGGTCTGAGAGCCAGAGTTACCACCCGCGTCGATGAGCAATGGTATGAAGAAGGACAGAGCTATTACTTCTGTTAAGGCATCTTCAAAGTGCCGCATGATGCTACCAGTGATGGCCTCTGCGAAAAATAGGATTAAGAGCCACCATACTCGCTTCTGAAACAGGGTGATCACCGGAGTCTTCAGGTAGGAGTCCAAAAGAGGTTCACTACCACCTAGTTTCTGGATATCTTCTGTCGCTTCATCCTGTATGACATCGACCAAATCATCGACACTGATAACTCCCACCAAGCGATGGGTAGCATCTACTACGGGAAGAGCTAGAAAGTCGTACTGAGACAGGATGCGAGCAGCTCTCTCCTGATCGCTATGGGCGTCGACTACGATGGGGTTATTGCCCACAATTTCCGAAAGCTTCGTTTGCGGGGAGGCCATGATCATTTCCTTCAAGGATACAACATCAATCAGTTGTCCCCGTGCATTAATCACGTAAATATAGGATACAATTTCAGCTTTCCGGCCCACCTTGCGGATGTGGGCCAGTGTTTTCTCTACAGTCCAGCCTTCCCGGGCCGCGATATAGTCCACAGTAGCCAAGCTCCCTGCGGTATCCTCCGGGAAGGTCATCAGCGTGTCAATGCGCTCTCGATATTCCTCTGGCAGCCAGGTCAAGAGTACTTCTGCCTGGCGTGGGTGAATAGCTAAGAGCAAGTCAACAGCGGTATCACTAGGCAAGGTTCTCAAGAGAGCCTTGGCTCGTTCTTCATCACAGTGATGCAAGAGTCCATATTGGGCTTCAGGTTCCAAATATTCCAGTACTTCAGTGGCCAGATCCAGGGGCAGTACATCCATGAACTGCTGCTGCTCGTTGCGATCTAGCTCTAGCAACACTTGAGCTATATCATACGGCTGCAAGTGTGCTATATTGTCCATCACCAACTCCAGATTATCGGGTGCAGATAGTGCAGCTCTCAAGTCTTCAATCATATCTTGCACCTTGGATCCCCCCTCTTCTATGGAATGCTCAACACTTAGGGTATACCCGTCATGGGTGTTGTCTAGCCTCCATTGGTCCAGATTAGGACCGCTATCATTATAGCATGTATACTAATGCAAGAATAGGTTAAGTTGCCTAGTGGAGCCATTGTGGGGCCGGCTAGCAGCGCAATATGTGAGCAGGAAATAGCGGCGCTACTCTGGAATAACTTTAAAGTAGTGTCAATAACACGAGATTACCATCAAGTAACATGGGCTAGTAGGGGGGCGCTTGGGTGTCGACTTTAAAGAGGTTCGTTGGTTACTATCGCTATGAATGGAAGCTCTTTTTGCTGGATATGGTGTGTGCCTGCTTGATCGCTGGCATGGATCTGGTATTCCCCATAGTCACCAGGGTATTCATGAAGGAACTGATACCCAACCTTCAGCTTCGCCTGATGGTGATTTATATCGGGGCACTGATCTTGATGTATGGCGTACGTCTAGTTCTGCAGTATATAGTTGATTATTGGGGTCATGTGGTGGGTGTGAGGATGGAGTACCGCATGCGGAAAGATCTTTTTTCCCACCTACAGACAATGGATTTTCGGTTCTTCGATAACACACGGGTGGGCCATTTGATGTCACGGATTGTCAATGATCTCCGTGATGTCTCGGAACTAGCCCATCACGGGCCCGAGGATCTGTTTATCGCTTCCTTGATGCTCGCTGGCTCGTTTCTGTATTTGGTAAACATCAATGTTCAGCTCACTTTGATCGTCTTCGTGTTCGTTCCCTTTATTGGTTGGTATGCTATTTCCATGCGCCACAGGATGAGTGAGGCGTTTCGCAACGAACGGGAGAAAATAGCCGAAGTGAACGCTGATCTGGAAAACAGCCTGTCTGGCATGCGAGTGGCTAAGAGCTATACCAACGAAGATTACGAGATGAACAGATTTGATTCTGCCAACACTCATTTCCGAGATGCCAGAGTAACGGCTTACAGGCGGATGGCTGAGTATACTTCCGGTCTGAATTTCTTGACCAATTTGTTGAATGTTGCTGTCTTGGGGGCCGGAGGCTTTTACATGTATTATGGAGTCATTGACATGGCAGATTTGACTGCATATCTAATGTTCATTAGCTTCTTCTTGCAGCCCATCAGGCGATTGACTGCCTTTACTCAGCAATACCAACAGGGGATGTCGGGTTTTAATCGTTTCGTGGAGCTGATGGAGATCAAGCCAGAGATCGTAGATGCTCCTGACGCCATGGAGCTCAAAGATGTGCGGGGCCACATAGAGCTGCGGGATGTTTCCTTTGAGTATCTAGAACGATCTCCTGTCCTCTATGATGTCACTCTGGATATTGAACCTGGCAAAACCATCGCTTTGGTGGGTCCATCTGGTGGAGGTAAGACAACGCTCTGCCACCTTATTCCCCGTTTCTACGATGTTACCAAGGGAGCAATCTATATCGATGGCCAGGATATCCGCAAGACTCAACTGTATTCATTGCGAAACAACATCGGCTTGGTCCAGCAGGATGTTTTCCTGTTTACCGGCAGTATTAAAGACAACATCTTGTATGGCAACCCCACCGCTTCCCATGAGGATGTCGTGGCAGCAGCCAAAAGTGCTGATATCCACGAATTTGTCATGGGTTTGCCTGATCAATATGACACCTATGTGGGTGAACGGGGTGTGATGCTTTCTGGTGGTCAAAAGCAGCGGATTTCCATTGCCCGTGCTTTCCTGAAGAATCCGCCTATATTGATCCTGGATGAAGCTACCTCATCCTTGGATAATGCCACAGAATGCATCATTCAAGAATCCCTTGACAAGCTCAGTGAGGGGCGGACTACCTTGATCATAGCCCATAGGCTTTCCACCATCAAGAACGCCGATGAGATTGTAGTCTTGGAGCAAGGGCGCATCGTGGAGCAGGGTAGCCATGAAGAGCTTCTAGATAGCGGTGGGGTGTATGCTAGGCTGCATAGTTCTCAGTTCCAGGCAGAGGAATCGGGCGTAGTAGCATAATAGTAGTACACTTGAGTGGTGGAGCAAATGTCCTAAACAGGGACAAGGCGTTGAGCAGCAGACAATGAAACATGTTTGTATGAAATCTGCCCTGATATGCAGCCGTTGGCTTTAGTTCAAGCCACGAGCCTCTATCAGGGCCGCTGTATTTACATACTTGCGGTCCAAGCAGTATAAAGCTGTTCCTAAGAGGAGTTCGGCGGTGGGCAACAGAAAGGCCGATGCGTTGCCGGGGCCTAATCTGAATGTAGCCAAAGCCATAATGGCGTGGCAGGTTCCCAAGACCCAAATCACCGGGGCCGTAAGCCGCAAGAATTGGTGCGAAAGGGCAATGGGTGTCTCTGCACTGGTGTACATTTCCAGACTGTACACTAGCAGGCCCAACCCCACAATACCACCGAGTAATACAAGGCCTTTATCCATTAGGTTAAACACTGCATAGTTTGACACATACAGCTGCCCTAAAAGTAGCCAGCAATTCCTAGTCACCATCAAGGTCAGTAATACTAACCCGCAAGATACTATTCCTAAGGTGATTGCTAGTAAGATGCGAAAAAACTGACGCAATGGAATCCCCCTGCTTTCTACCAGGCTACAAGAAGCCCACCGTGTTTTCAGTCAATTGCCTATGTTGGTTTCAATCCTACTATACCATAAGCTAACACCATTTCCCAGATGGTTCGGATTTTTGCAAAGCGAATCAGATGATGTGCATTGGTTCTGACTGCCGATTTCACAAAGTAGGCAAAAATAACCAGGAAATCGGACCTATGACGTCGAATTTACATTTTGAAAATATATAATCATTCTAGAGAACTGCCCAAGAACTGCTACAGATATTCGCACTAGAGATAAGAAAGGAGATGTGTATATGCAGATCAGTTACAGCCATCACGGTAACCGCCTGATATTCCGACGTCGCGCAGATGGAATCCAGCTTTTGGGTTTGTTCGGAAAGGCGCTTGTGCCCCACAAGGATCTGGAAGGCGGTAGTATTCTGCAAGTGCAGCTTGTTCCAGCAGAATCTTCTTGCCATTCTGGAGCTGGTAGGATCAGTTCGCTCCCAGCGGAACGCATGGAGTTGATCTCCATAGTGGAAGATGAGCGATGCCATGGTGATCTGGTGGTGATCATCCTCAAAGATCCCCTCACCGGCATTCTCGCAGAGGTCAACTATTTTCTGAGCCTTAGATCGCCTACCATTAGAACGTGGGTTCGAGTGAGAAATGATGGCCCAGCATCTGTGGAGCTACATCAAGTGCGGTCTGCTATCTTACATAATTTGGCTGCCGGGGGGTACCGACCCTGGCACGAGAAGACTTGTTTATACCTTTGCTATGACCGTGGGTCTGGCGGTGGTCGGTGGCGGAGATTTGGGCGGCGTCAGCCTATCAGAGGGAGCTCGTGGTCTACACCTGATGCTTTACCCATGGGGATTCTGGAGGATATGGAGACTGAGACTGCGTGGTATTGGCAGATAGAGCATTCCCATATCTGGGATTGGGCAATTGGCGAAGGTCAAAATAGCCACCTGTCATTATGGGCTAGCGACCATACTCCTCACCAAGATGGTTGGCGTGTTGAATTGCAGCCAGGCAGTGCTTTCAAGACGGTATCGGTGGTCTTTGGGTTAGTGCCAGGGGGCAGTATACAAGCATGGAAAGCTCTAAGTGTATACTGGCGGCAGATCTCGCGAACAAGTCATCACCTTATGGCTGGATATGGATAGCATCGGCGGGGTAGTCTGTAAGTGTGTATTCCCACAGAGGATGGGCTAGCTGGATATCTGCAGTTAGCCCATCCTCCATTCATCGGGTACTTCAACAGTTTAGGGGAGTCCCTTTAGCTTAGGCTCTTAGCGAGAGTCAGTATGCTTTCCAGGGTCTTTCCTGAAGCTTGGCTAGGCCTGTATTCTAAGCCAATCCAGCCAGAATACTCTGTGCCTTGAATAGCCTTTAGCACATTATGGTAGTTGATCTCCCCGGTGCCCGGCTCATGGCGGCCAGGATGGTCCGCTATGTGGAAGTGCCCAATCAGGTCAATGTTCTGCCGAATGGTAGAGATCAGGTTGCCTTCTGTGATTTGTTGGTGATAGACATCATACAATAGCTTGACATTGGGGCTATTCACCGCTGAAACCACGTCAAAGGCCTCAGCGGAGCGGCTGAGAAAGTAGCCCTCATGATCAACCAGGGTGTTGAGAGGTTCCACCAGTAGAGTGATGTCGTTAGCTTCCAATATAGGGGCACAGGCCTTCAGTCCTTGGATTAGCGATAGCAGCTGATCCTCCCGGGGTACCTCAGTAAGCTCTGCTCCGGTTTGAGTGATAAGCCGCGAGCAGCCGAGCCGCTGGGCGACTTCAATGGATCGCTTTAGCCCATTGATGTATACCTCTCTTTGTCTAGCATCAACTAAGGAAGCGAAAACTGTACAGAAGGCGGCTACGGAAAGCTCCAATTCGGATGCCGTCTGCACGAGCTCATCTATGTTTTTATTCTCCCATCCCCAGAATTCAAAACCAGCAAAACCCAGCGCTTTGATGTGGTGAAGCCGTTGGGGCAGGTCGTCTTCCCTAAAGATCATCTCAATGCAGGGGGAAAGCCGCATGGGCAAATCTCCTTTCTGCGTTGGGTGAGAGCCAATTAATAGCACACCTTGATGGGCTTACCTGTCTCCACAGATTCGTTGGCAGCCAAGGTCACTGCTAGACTGCGGAGCCCATCTCTGTACGGTGAGCGTACCATGGTGGGATCCTGGGCTTTTACAGCATCAATGAAAGTGCGATCGCTGCGCATTCCCTGATCGATGGCTCGTTTCTCCTCCCGGATTAAGTAGCGGGAGTGATAGCGGACACTAGAGCGCAGTTCATATTCGATGCGGGCGTCTTCACAGTAGATCTCAATCCCGTTGCGGGGCACTGCACCTTTCAAGTAGTCACCAGTTATGATGTTTCCGATGATCCCATTGGCAAAGGTGAGCACTACAGAAGAGTAGTCCTCCACATCGTAGTTTTCAATATCTACCATAATCCCCTTACCAGCAGCGGCGTAGACTGTATCAACTTCGCCGAAGAGAAGCCGGGCCATATCATACAGGTGAATTGTCTGTTCTACAATTTGACCACCGGACTCGGTCTTAACTCGCCACCACGGGACAGTGGGCATGCCCCCTACCCAAGCGCCGGTGAATAGACCGATTTGCTTGCCATCTATGAAGGTGCGCAGGCTGTCAATGATATCTAGGTATCTGTCTTGGAATCCTACCGCGGATACAATACCGGCTTTATCAATGGTATCAGCGACCTCATGGGCCTTGGTCATGCACAGGGTCATGGGTTTCTCCACAAAAAGATTTATGCCCTTTTCCACTGCTGCTGTTTCTGTGTCAGTATGGGCTCCAGGTGGGATACAGACAAACACTGCATCTAGGTCTTCTTTCTCATACATGGGTAAGTGGGACACATAGGGGGTCGCTCCATAAAGCCCTGCCATCTGCTCGGCTCTTTCGGGAATAATGTCACAGGTGGCCACAATCTGCACATCATCCATTTCCTCCAGGTGGCTAGTATGCCACTTGGCGATACCGCCACAGCCGACCATTCCTACTCTTACAGTCATGGACGCTCCTCCTTACTCATATTGGCTTTAGCTCAACTAGCTCAAATCGATCATTCCATTAGGGTCCTGTTTTTCCTTTTTTCTGGAAACACAATACGATTTTAGCGGATTCTATGTGGTCCTGGGCCTTTATTTGCCTTTTTGTAAAGGAAAAGTGTACAAATGTGTATAATGAGACAAAAAGGGGGGCTATTGTCGCCCCTTGTGCAGTGTATGGATTGAAACACAGAAACTAGGAGGCCTAGCATGGGTAAACAAGTACATGAGTTCGTGGCTCACTATCGCCCCAGCGATGGCGCTATACAGGATGTTTGGTCCCATTTGCAAAATGTAGGGCAGCGTACCGCTGGCATTGCAGATAAGATCGGCCTTGCGCCTGTAGGCGAGTTGCTAGGCTTAATCCACGATTTGGGTAAGGCTAGCGCTGACTTTGATAACTATATCAGGGATGCAGTGGGGCTGCCGCTAAGCGGCGGAGTTGACCCGGGTCAGGTCAAGAAAATGGTAGATCACTCGACAGCCGGTGGTGCCTGGGTGCGGTCATTAATCGCTCAAGGGCCTGAAGTGAAGATATCTGAACAACTACTCCCTCTGATCGTAGTTTCCCATCACTCTGGCCTAATTGATTGCGTTACTATTGATGGTCACAATGGTTTTGGTCGTCGCCTGGATAAAAATGAATCCCAAATACGCTTAAATGAATCGCTTAGTAATGCACCTCCAGATTATGTTGAGCGTGTTAGTGGGTTGGTGCGAGGTGGAAATATAGAGTCTTTGCTAACAGATTCTATTCACTCGCTTTGGGAGGCTGGAGACAGCGCGAACGAGATGGCTTTTAGAATCGGCTTGCTCACACGATTTTTGTTTTCCGCGCTTATTGACGGTGATCGCATTGACACTATAGATTTTCAAGAGCCTGAGCAGGAGGCACTAAGGCGCGATGGGGTTTATCATGGTTGGGATGGCATGATAGAGAGCTTAGAAAACCATCTAAAGACATTTGCTTGCCGGAATCACATCGATGAATATAGGCAGGATGTTTCCCAGCGCTGCTTGGAAGTGTCC
>DAIQRD010000103.1:0-9074 GCA_036786445.1 Bacillota bacterium | reverse complement strand
CTGGTACGCCGATGCCAGTCCCCTGCGGGTTAGTGCCCTGGGAGGCCTGGGTGTGTATGTATCTGGGCAGTGGCAAGGAGAAAGATGCTTGAATTGTCCGTGGCAGGCGCAGTGCCCAGAATACCTGGATCTGAGGGAAGAGCCCTATCAGAGCCTGTATCTGCAAGCAGAAGCAGTGGATGGTTACATTCGAGATACTTGTGTTTTCACTTCCAGGAAAGACACTGTAGATCATGGGCATGCTCTCATCGAATTCGACAATGGTGTCCAGGCGAGCTACAACCTGTCTTTGTTCGCACCCATTGACACTCGCCAGATGATGATCTTCGGTGATGCCGGTAAACTGGAATTAGATGAGGCTACTCGCCGGATTACCGTTAATGCTCGCCACAGCCAGGATATTATGGAGTACCGTGTTGCCAAGGACGTCGGTGGCCATGGTGGAGGAGACGGGGGACTCATGCGGGAGTTCATAGGCTGTATTCAACATGGAAATCAGCCCCTGGCAGGGGCTCCAGCTGGTGCTTGGAGCTGCTTGGTGAGTTTGGCAGCGGAGAGATCCGTAGCAGATCAGCGACCTATTACAATTGCCGAGATGCTGCAAGATGCAGGCATACCGGAGGGATTTCCCGCCACAACAAGCTAGCATTTCCTGATAAAGCTGAACAGCACCAGCACCAATAGGAAAAGGGCTAGGGCCAGTAAAGTGCCGGGATTGATTATTAGTAGTAAGAATAAGAGCAAGGTGGCAATTGCGATCAGGACAGGGATAAGGGATTCCAATACTCGAAAGAAACCACAATAGTGTTTCCAGTCGTGATTCCGCTTGGACCAATTGCGTAATCGGGGATCCTTCAATGGGATTCACCTGCCATTTGGTATGCTCAAGACCCGGTTGTATACCTCCAGGGTTTGTCTAGCGGTATTTTCCCAGCTCAAGGGGGCCACAGCAGCACGGCCCCTTTGTTGCATTATCTCCCGTAGCCTCATATCTGCTAGCCCGCGGTCTAGGTGTGCCACCAAAGCCGTGGTATCTTCTGGGTTGAAAACCAGGGCAGCGTCGGAGGCCACTTCTGTCACAGAAGGTACGGGGCTGGTAATTACGGGTACCCCCGAGGCCATGGCCTCCAAGGGAGGTAAGCCAAACCCTTCGTAGAGGCTAGGATAGACAAAAAGCTCCGCTCCCTGATAAAAAACTACTAGGTCCTCCATGGGCACAAATCCGGGGAATTTGACTTTTTCATCTACTGCCAGTCCTTTACATAGAGCCAAGAGATCTTGCGTGTCCCCGGAAAATTCTCCCGGAATCACTAGTAGTCGCTCCCGATCCCAGTACCTACTCGCTTTCGCAAAAGCGTATATCAACTCCCTTACGTTTTTTCTGGGGTTGAGCCCACCGGTGTAGAGGATGTACGATGTCGTAATTCCATACTGAGCATGGAGCCAACCCAGTGCCCGCTGACCATCACCGGGGACAAATATCGCCTCTGGGGCGGGATAGATCACCTGGATCTTATCTTGTGGTACCACTAGAATCGTGCTGATGTCCCGCTTGGCCGTCTGAGATACAGTTACTATGAAATCAGCTTGCAGAGCTACCTCCGGTACTTTCTCCAGGAAATTCCGCCTATAGCCCCTTCTCACAGTCTCGGGCATGACAAAGGGTATGAGATCATGGATAGTCACCACTAGCCGACAGGAGGCCGCTGGAAAGGCGTGGAGGCCGTTGTCTGGTGAATGGTAAAGATCGATGCGTTGCTCCTCTAACCAGCGGGGCAGTTCCACCGCTTCATCCCGCCTCTTTCTAGTCATGGAGCGATAGTGGAAGTTGGGTGGGAGAGGCAAGGGCGAAGTACCATCATCGGGCCAAAGCAGGTAATACTCATGCTGCGCGTCTAGGCAACTCAAGAAGCAGATCAGCTGGTAAGTGTAGTTGCCGATACCGGTTCCTCTAGCCGTGATCGCGGGGCGGGCATCAATACAGATCCTGGCCATGCTTTCACTCCTAGGAGGCTATTGCCTTCAGCTTAGCCCAAAATCTTTCGCTATTTGATCCAGAAGATTGCGCTCTTTGTGCTTGGTGCGGCAACGGCGTTGGAGGCGATCGGAATACTTGCGCCGGGGCCGTGTCCGCCCTTCGCCATAATACTGGTGAACGACTTCCCAAAATTTCTGAGGCCAAAGCCAAAGAGGCACAAATAGCTGCAATTCCTCCTTGGGTAAGGGATTCTCCTCTAAGTAGGCGGCCAGTATCCGGCGAAGCATCTCGCCACTGTAGTTGGTGAATTTAGCTACCCGCCGCAAGAAATTGACCAGATCATGAACCGGTAGATCGCAGATACAGTAATCAAAGTCCACCAAATGGATACCACCATCTCGGGTGAACAGCACATTGCGTTCTGAGTAATCATGATGGCAGACGCTGCCTTTGGCTTCATAATCCGCGGAAATGGTCTTGTACTGCGTATTATCCAAAAGCGCTAGAGCTTCCCGGCCTTGGGCTAGATAGGTATCGACATGGCGCAAGAACCGGTGCCCAAAGCGGTTGCCAGGGGTTTGTTGTTCAGCCATGGTCTTATATTGCTGCAATTTCACGAGCCGCTCTTGCCATGATGAGGGCCACGTGCCCCAAAAGGTACGTTCAGTGACTAGGGGTGGAGCAAAGCCTTTAGCTTTTTGATGGAGTCTTGCCAGACACAAAGCGGCGGGTACTCCATCGACAAGGGACTCATAATGTGCCTCCCGGCTTTCAACCCAAGGGCTCATCACAAATAGGCGGCCACTTATGTCTACATAAGGGGATCCCTGTGGGGTGAGAACATAACGGTCCAGATTTATCATACCTTGTTCATATAGATACTCTTTAGCAGCATGTATGAAGAGTATGTCTGCTTCGGTTTGGCGGCTTTCCTTCAGAGCAAAAGTCCCTTGATCACTGGCAACCCTAAATGCACGGCGCACAGCTGTGATCTTTCTTGCATCTATACCAAATTGGTTGGCAGCCGCCAGTTCTATCGTCACCAGCTGTCCATCCTTTCCCAAGATACCCCCATGTTCGGGGATGGTAGTCAGGAGCTATAGTGCATATTCATTATATTTGGCTGCTAGAGATTTGGTGAACGAAGCACAGGGATTTCAGTCCTATCATATTAATATATGGAAGCTGACATCCCGACGGGAGGGAACGGGAATGGGCAGGAAAAGAAAATGGCGTCGTACAGGTTTTAGGATCATGCTAGATCAGTATCGAGTGTTGCAATCAGTGGCAGATGAGTATGATCTGAAGATGCTCCAAGCTGAAAGGGAAAATGGAGTATTCAAGGTCAATACCAGTCAGGGTTGGAAAAAATTCAAGCCATTCAAGTATTCCGCAGTAGAGCTAGAGTTTGTGCATGGTATTTTGGAGCACTTAGCAGCCAAGGGATGGAAGAGGAGTTTACCTCTGCACTTAACCAAGGAAGGAGCCACCTATGTAGAGACACCTTTCGCACCTTTCTATGTTACCATCTGGGTGCAGGGTGCACGGATCAATCCAGAAGATCCATTTCAGTTGGAAATGAGTGCCAAGACTGTCGGTGAGATGCATCGCCTGCTAAAGGACTATGGCAGTGAAACTGAGTGCCACCGCCAGTCCCCGCCTAACTGGCAGGAGAAGTATCGGAGGCAAGCAGAAGATTTGGCGCGCTACCAGCAGCAGGCCGAAAGTACCCGCAAGAGCAAGTTCGGCCGCCGCTTTCGACAAGTTGCCGATGACTTCCTGCGGATGATGGGAATCGGATTACAGCTGCTGGAAGATGCCGGCTATGGAAGAGTCAGCGAGGATGAAGACTTGATCACCGTCTGCCATACTAGCCCCATTGCCAGCAACCTGATTGCCGGCAATGATGGCAAGATCTACATCATCGATTTCGACAATGCCCGAATGGATCTCAGGATTTACGATGTAGCTCGTCTGCTGGTGCGCCACGGGGATTGGGATATTGACAAGGCTCTCTTCCTCTTGCGCAGTTACCAGGAGGCGAATCCTCTGAGGCGGGAAGAGATAGCTCTCTTGCCAGCCCTATGTGCTTTTCCCAGCCGAGGATGGCAGGTAGCAAGATCCTTCTATGAACTCGATAGGGTGCACCTAGGCCGCCTGGAAACAGCTATAGACGAGGTTACTAAGCAAGATGTCTTTGTCAAAGCCCTTGCACAAATACAGCCGGCAGATCTAGTCTACAGCCCTGAGCAGATCTTTCAGACAATCCCCTATCCAGAGCATTTGATAGCGCCAGTGGCACTCAAAGAAATCCCAATGATGGTGGATGATGCACCAGAGGAGGTTGACACGGCCGATGTGACTGAACCGGCCTCCGTCCATGGGGGTGAAGGGTGGGAACAGCCTTTTTACTGGGGTGATGCTGATGCATCTACAGATGACTTTACTGACGCCGATCTCTGGGCTATCCGTCAGCAGATGGCCAGTCTGGCCCAGCGATTGGATAGCATGGTTGATGCTGTATATGGGGTTGGGCCCTCCGGGGAAGACGAAGTAGAGGCAGAGGTCCGTGTTTCCCACGTTGGCCTAGATCAAGGAGACGAAATGTCGAATGTGGAGGTTGCCGGAGGTTTTGAGATCCCGGTAGAGACACTCCAGTCCCAGGATGTAGAATCCCCGGTGGTTCCCGCAATTGCCTCGGGTGGGGCCTATTCACTAGATATGGGAGAAGAAATGGAGGTGAGGGAGGCTTTGGGCTACCTTGGGCTCCATAATGAGCAGGAAGGTGAGGTGAGGCTGGATATAGCCGCCGATATGGAAGATATGAGTAGGGAAATCCCAGCAGAAAGATCCGTCTTTTTAGGAGAAGAGTACCATGAGGTCGATGTAATCATGGGTGAGCAGGTACCTGTATGGGCAGCCCATCAAGGGGAACTAGGTGAGATGATGGATGCGGGCATAGAAATCCCTGTGGAATACGCCAAAGGACTGGAACCCGTTGCGGAGGAGGTTTTGGCCCAAGAGTTCACCCAGCCGGTGCCGAATTATGAAATCCCAAGCACGGAAGTTGCCGGTCCCCCAGTAGTGGCTACCACGGACGCGGCGGAGTTCAATCCGCCAATCACCGATGATGGACTAGAACCACAGGTATTAGCGGAAGTCTACGCCCCAGATTTGGTGGCTGACCATGTTGACGAAGCGGTAGGCCCAATTCTCGAGAGTAGTGTGGAAGAGGTCGCCCAAGAGGTGCAGTCTAGGTCTGAGACGGCAGACGCAGCCGTAGAAGTATCTGATCACAAGTATGTGCATTCCCAACCAGAGGCAAAAGCTGCTGCACCAACTGTTACAGCCACGAGCCAGAAGCAAGAGCCCAGTTCTAAGCCAAGCACAGAAACAGTTGTGCAATGGGGGAGTTTTCCTGAGCCTTTGGGAGGACGTCGCAGGAGCCGCGAGCGGCGCTCTGTGTAGGAGGCGGGGCGGGATGAGGGATTGCAGTCAAAGGTCGGTTTCACAAGCGCCGACCTTTGACTCACTGCCCCACGTCCTGCTAGACAAAGGGGGGTGGGTTCTTTGCAGCACCTGCCATTAGAAGGGAATGCTGGCGAAGTCTTACTTTCGGGTCTGGCAGATATCTACGCCCTGAAAGTGGTTGCCGTGCAGTCTGGGGAGCGTGGTTATACAGTATTTAGCCATGAGGGCATCTTTCAACTGCAATGTGATGACAACAAGCCAGAAACCGTGGCTATGCTACAGCGATGGGATAATCTCCAGATGAGGGGATTTACCGGACTCACCCCCCTAAAGGCGACAGTGGGGGGTGAATTGGCCTTTCACCTCGATGATCAGATAGCCTATCTCAAGGCTCTTGTCTCCGGGCGCCCAGGGGATTTGGCCCTGATGGGTGATGCCCTAGAGGCCGCGGAACTCTTGGCACAACTGCATATCTGTTCCCAGGAATTACCGGTGGCACTTCAGCCAAGTATGAGTAGCGGTCAACCCATGGAGGCCGATCATGGCAACAGAAAGGCAGAATTGGACCTCTTCGCTAAGATGGCTACCCATAGGCTATATCCAACAGCTTTCGATCAACTCTTTCTCAAGGCCTATGAGCTTACTACTCCTCAGGCTGGGCAATCACTGCAGATCTTGACTGCGATAGGTAATGGCGATACTTTGATAGAGGCTTCAAATCTAATGGGTCTGCTACGACGAAGCTACTCAGGCAGAGATCTGCGGATCGCCGATGATGGTAGCGCGCATTTGAGGCATTTGAAAGGTGCTGCTTGGGGGCTCTTGGCCTTGGATGTAGCCACATTCTTGGCCAATGTTGGCTACTATAGTGGATGGTCCCAGGGTGCTGGTCAGCGGGTCTTGACTACCTACACGAAGATACGCCCCTTAGAGTATGGAGAATTTCAGCTTATGTATGGATTAGGCATATTCCCCAATGGAATTTGGGATGTGGCTTACGAATACTATAAGGGCAATCGCCAGCAGGACGACCTGCAAGCTACCGAGGCATTGCGCCGGGGATTGGCTAGAGATATGGCTGCGGGGGATTTCTGGCGATGGCTACTGGGGGCGGACCTAGGACTATGAAAATTGCCGTTGATGCTCGAGGAGCTCTGTGGTTTAGGGGCACTGGGATTGGAACATATACTTACCAGCTAATCAAGGGATTGGCTCATGGTTCTAGCAATGAGTTTCTTTTCTTCTGTCCGGAATTGTCGCCATTGGTAGGCCAGGTCCAATCTCCCAACGTGAGTTGGGCAGCTGTACCTGACAATCCTGCTTGGCAGGTGGAACAAGCCCAGATGGTGCAGTCCATGGTAGCGGCTGAGGTTGACTTGTATCACATGCCCCAGAACGGCCTCAATCTTCCCAAGCAAGTACCCTTCCCGGTGGTAGTCACTTTGCATGATGTTATTCCCTATATACTGCCCCAGACATGTAATCCAGCTTTTCGCCGTCGTTTTCTCACCCAGATGCCCTACATTGCGGAGCGGGCCGATCGCCTGATCACGGTATCCCATTATTCGAAGCAGGATATCTTGAGATATCTGAACATACCACCTGAGAAAGCCGTTGTGGTGTATCCCGCTCCAGAGCCCATCTATGTGCCTTTACCCCAGGTGCCCTGCGGAGAATTCCTAGAACAGCGCTATGGTATTACGGGCAATCCTTTGGTGCTTTATGTAGGTGGCTTTAGTCTGCGCAAGAATGTTGGCTTACTCCTCACAGCCTTTGCTGCCAGTCTTAAAGAATTGGGACCACAGGCAAGTCTGGTACTAGCGGGGCGGCCTACTCCCGAAGTCGCTTTGCTCAAGGATCTAGCCCTTGAGCTCAAGATAAAGGATCAGGTAATCTATCCCGGCTATGTCCCTGTTCAACATTTGCCTCAGTTCTATGGCGCAGCCGATGTGTTTGTCTATCCTTCTCTCTACGAGGGTTTTGGCATGCCACCTCTGGAAGCCATGGCCTGTGGTACGCCAGCCATTGTCTCCCATGCCGCGGCCTTGGCAGAAGTTGTTGGAGATGGGGCTTGGCAGATCAATCCGTATGATGCCGAGGAGCTCACTCGGGCTATCATCGAGGTGAGCACTGATAGAGAAACCGCCACTCAGCTTCGGCAAAAAGGCAGGGCATGGGTGCAGCGCTATTCATGGAGAAAGGCTGTCATGGAAACCACTTTGGTCTATCAGGAGCTACTCAAGAGTTGAGCTCAGTCTCCCAGGTGCACTAGGCCAACTCCCTGCCTTCGCTTGCTAGTGGAGCAGCACTACTTTAGAAACGGCACTGCTCACCATCGACTTCCCAAGTCTGCAGCCCCTTTTCGTCGAAACCGAATTTCACTACCTGTCCTCCTGTTTTCTCTAGTTCCGTGGCGATGATGTGTTTCTTGTCAAAGGGGCAGTAGACCAGGAGATACCCACCACCGCCGGCACCCAGTATTTTACCTCCCAATGCGCCATGTTTCCTGGCAGTCTCATACAGGAGATCGATGCTTTGACTGGTTATCTGTCTGGCGAGCTGTTTCTTGTTTACCCAAGCATCATGCAAGAGACTGCCAAAATCGTTGAGATGGCCTTGCAGGAGCGCATTCTTCATATCTACAGTTATCTGCTTCAATTCATCGAGAGCAGCCATTGAGGCTGCTTGTTTCTCTACATAGCCTTGTACTTGTGTCTCGATGATTCTAGCAGATAGCCGGGTCTTGCCGGTATAGCAGAGCAGCAGATGATATTCCAGTTCATTCAAGATGACAGGGGAGATGCGAAGCGGATTGACTATAGTGTAATCACTGTGAAACTCGATGAAATTAAAACCTCCGAAGGTGGCGGCATATTGATCCTGTTTTCCACCTTTAATGCCTAGAACAGTCCTTTCTATATGGTACGCCAGTTGGGCAATATCGTAGTTGGTCCAGGGTTTCTGCAGCCATTGACGCATGAGGCCCACGATGGTCACTGTCATGGTGGAGGAGGAGCCGAGGCCGCTACCAGGCGGTGCATCACTGTGCAGGAAGAGGTCAAATCCAGAGTTGTTGGCACCCTCAATGGTATTGATCACTGCTTTTACTAGATCTAGTTCGCCATCATATACCAATTGGTGATCGACATCATACTTGGCCATTATGTCAAAATCCAGGGATTCCACCTGGATAACCCGACCTTCTTTGGGTATGAGGGTGGCATAGCTGTATTTATCTATGGTGGTGGAGAGCACAACCCCACCTTTTTCTTCGAAGTAGGGTGATACATCGGTGCCGCCACCACAAAAGCTGATCCGTAGAGGTGATCGACTGCGGATGATCATGGAGTTTCTCCTTTCAATGGATCTACGATCCCAGGTTTGTGAGATAAAGATTAGCAGCTCGGTAGCCAAGAGGAGTCCCGATATCAATGAATGTAGCCGCGGACACATGGCCATAGAGTCGGGAAATGTGGGGGAAGACGTCTCTTTCTAGGGAGCATGGCCGCTGGGTGGGTATGTGCTGGAGCAAATCTATGGAAGCTGCGTAGATGCCCATACTCACCAGGATAGCGCCGGGCTGTTTTTCCCGAAAAGCGATAATCCGACTATCTTCAGCTAACTC
>DAIQRD010000102.1:0-9149 GCA_036786445.1 Bacillota bacterium | reverse complement strand
TATCGTGAGCAGGCTCAAACTTCGCAAGTATTCACAGCTGTATCTCATGGCACTACCGGCGCTCATATATTTCCTTGTGTTTTCAATCTACCCTGTGATTCAAGGCCTATATATGAGTACTCAGAAGCCTCTCCTTCTGGGAGGGGGCGTGTTCGTGGGCCTGGAGAACTATAGAAACGTACTGCAGGATAGTATGTTCTGGCAGGCTCTAGGTAACACGCTGGTTTTGAGTGGAGGTATGATCGCTTTAGGGGTTTCAGTACCGTTGTTTGTAGCCATTGCTCTCCATGAATTGCCCTTTGCGCCCCTGCGTAAATTGACTCAGACTGTTATTTACACACCACATCTGTTTTCTTGGGTCGTTGTCGGGGGGATATGGATCCAGGTCCTGTCCCCCGACGGGGGCCTCTTCAATGAGCTCGCGAAGCTTGTTGGTCTGGGCTCGGTGCATTTTCTAGCTGATACGACTTGGATAAAGCCTGTGCTCGTATTGTTATCTACATGGAAGGGCATGGGGTACAATGCAGTGATCTACTATGCTGCAATCAGCTCGCTAGATCCCCAGATCTATGAAGCTGCCACAGTTGATGGGGCAAGTCGATGGCAAAAGATCTCCAAACTGACGCTGCCTTTGCTCATGCCTACTGTCAGCGTCGTATTTGTCCTATCGGCGGTGGGAGCGCTGCGGATCTTTGACCAAGTCTTCATTTTGCGGAATGCAGCCACCTCTAGGACCATAGATGTTGTAATGACCTATGTCTATGATCGGGGTATGCGAGAATTCAGGTTGGGCGAATCCACCGCTGCATCCTTCATGGTGACAGTCGTTGGGCTGATGACGTTAGGTTTCTTACGTCGAGCCATGAACGTGGACGAGACAGAGGCATCCTAAGGAGGCAAGGCAATGGCATTTGGCAAGCAAGAACGAAAAGAACCCCTTAGCAAGCCCATCTCCCAAATAGGGTTGGTTGATTGGCTTCTGGCAGCAGCCATGGTCGGATTAATTGCTTTGACGGCGGCACCGCTCCTTAATGCTTTGGCTCTGTCTTTTTCTTCGAACATGGCGGCCATTCAACCCGGTATTCATCTGTGGCCAAGAGAGTGGAGCACGATTGGTTATAGGATTGCTTGGCGGAAGTTGGAGTTTTGGCGGCCATTTTCCAACAGCTTGATCGTGACTACATTTGGCTCGCTCTTTCACATGTTGGCGGGATCCATGGCAGCGTATACCATGTTACACCGGGATTTCCCTTTGCGCAGAACAATTGTGGCTTTAATGTTTTTCTCTATGACCGTTCCCGGGGAAGCGATCATGGTTCCGCTATATATTGTCAACAAGCAATTGGGATTGCTGAACACCTATACTTCACTGATCATTGCAGGGATGGTTTCTGGGTTCACCATCTTGTTGCTATTTAACTATTTCCGGAGTGTGCCCGGTTCCTTGATGGAAGCAGCTCGTCTGGATGGGGCCGGCGATTTCGCTATTTTCACCCGGATCTTTCTGCCGGTCAGCAAACCGGGTCTGGCGGCTGTAGGCCTTTTCCAGGTCGTAGGTCGGTGGAATCAGTTTAGAGAGCCTTTGCTATACATTACCGACGGTGCCAAGATCACCATCCAGATCGCACTGCGACAGATTGCCGTTCTCGATCAGTCCACCTCCGGGACAGATATTGTGCTAGCCAATACCAGGATGGCGACGGTCATGATTGGGGTAAGCATTCTCATCTTTATCTTCCCATTTATCCAAAAGCACTTTGTTCAGGGTATTGTATTGGGGGCTACTAAAGAGTAAGAGAACCCCACGACGATAAGGGCTATCCCCGGCGGATGTGACTGGGGATAGCCCTTCGTGCTATCTAGGGGCCCGTCCCCGAAGAGGAATGCTGATAAGGGTGAATAATATATCTAAGAGATTGATCGTCTAGAAGGTTGGGAAGGAGAGCTCCCTATGACTCAAGGTGACAGTCTTACTCCCACAGAGCAATTGCTTTGCCTGGAAGGGCACCGGGCACTAATCACTGGAGCAGCTTCCGGTATAGGGAAGGCTATGGCCTTACGCTTTGCCGATGCGGGTGCTGAATGTATTTTGCTGGACATAGATGAATCTGCTTTAGATGGCGTTGCCCAGGAGCTTCGGGCTAAGGGCTCTGCTGTTTCCACTGTCAAGCTCGATCTAACAGACAAGAAGCAGATAGGCACTTTCTGGGCAGGGCTAGACGGCGGAAGCTTGCCCGACATACTAATTAATAACGCAGGTGTTTACGCGCTGAAAGACTATCTGGAGATAGATGAGACTTTTTTGGATTCCACCATGTCCATCAATCTGGGATCTGTCTTTTGGATGTGTCAAGGGTTTATCGGCCGGCGTATGCAGGAGGGTGGCATCATGGTGAATGTATCTACTATTGAGGCCATACTGCCTTTCAAGAAGGATTTGGTGGCGTACGGGACAAGCAAAGCCGCTGTTATAGGCTTAACTCGAGCTCTAGCAAGGGACTACGGTCACCATGGTTTCAGAATAAATGTCATCCTACCCGGTGCCATCAAAACCCCTGGTACTAAGCGATTAATGAAGTTGGCTATCCAGAAGGTTAGGCTAGACCTGATCAAGACCGGTTACGATTTCCAAAGCAGACTGGCCTTGAGCAGATGGGGCAAGCCAGATGAGGTGGCTCGAGTAGCTTTGTTTCTTTCTTCTGATCTGGCCAGCTATGTCCAGGGGGCTGTGATACCAGTGGATGGTGGATTTTTGTGTTCATGAAATCGGTACAATTCCAATGTAGGGGGCTATCCGATGACAGGCAAGACCTCTAAGTCATTTGCCATGGCCGGCGATGGCGTTGATCCTAAGTGTGTTCCATCAAAGATCCTATACACCGGGGCTAGCATGCCTGCCATAGGGCTCGGGACCTTTGGTTCCGATCGTTTCTCGGGAGAGTCTATCGCACAGTCGGTAATCGGGGCTGCAGAAGTCGGTTACAGACACTTCGATTGTGCCGCTGTGTATGGAAATGAGCACTTGATCGGCGAATCCTTGCAGGTGATCATGGGCGGTGGCGTCCGCCGGGAGGAACTGTGGATTAGCTCCAAGCTTTGGAATGACAAACATGCCCCAGAGGATGTGATCGCTGCCTGCAAGCAATCACTCCAGGATTTGCAGCTAGACTACCTGGATATGTACCTGATCCACTGGCCTTTCCCCAATTATCATGCACCGGGGGTTGACGTCACTTCCCGTGATTCCAACGCGCAGCCATATATCCACGCGAACTATATGGCAACTTGGCGCCAGATGGAAAGACTGGTGGAAATGGGTTTGGTTAGGCACATCGGCACATCTAACATGACCATCCCCAAACTGAGACTTCTGCTACGGGATGCCAACATCAAACCAGCCTCCAACCAAATGGAGCTGCACCCCCACTTCCAGCAGCCAGATCTGTTCAGGTTCTGCTTGGATAATGATATAGTTCCAGTCGGTTTCTCCCCTATTGGTTCACCTAGACGTCCCGAGCGTGACAGGACTCCGGGAGATACCGTTGATATCGAGGATCCCGTCATCGTCAGGATAGCCCAAAGGTTGAATGTCCATCCCGCTGTTGTATGCGTCAAATGGGCGGTACAGCGGGGTCAGGTGCCCATACCGTTTTCCATCAACCGCAAGAACTACCTGAGCAATATCCAATCGATCTTTAGTGATCAACTGACCCATCTCGAAATGCGGGAGATAACAGGCATCGACGGAAATTGCCGTCTAATCAAGGGACAAGTGTTCCTTTGGAAGGAAGGTCAGAATTGGGAGGATCTGTGGGATCCTACAGGGGAGATCACACCGGCTTGATCTCCCCTGCCAATATACTACCAGGTCCGGGGCTTGCAGAGGATCTCTTCTACTTTAAGGTCGAAGAGATTATTGGAATGCTCGGGAAGGACAATGGCAGCCGTGTCAGCGCCGGAACTAGTTCCGCCCACTGCTACAATCCTTTCTCCATGGGGAATCAGGCCTGCATCTAGGGCCATGACAGAGATCTCAACACAGACTTTCACACCTTGTCCCAGCATTCGCAAGGCACAGGCCATGATCTCCGGCGGATAGATACCGCCGAACTTGGTGCGGACACTCCTATCCACACCTGCTAGAACGTGAGTAGTTGTCAGGACTTTCACTCCATGTTCTTGCAGGTAGGCTCGCTCATTCCGCGGCATTTCATCAACACCCGGGCCCCGGAATCCCACGTGGTGAGTTACACACACGATGGAATGCCCCTCAGCGCCAAGTTCCAATGCCTTCCTTACTGTTGCGCCAGTATTAGATGCAATCACTAACCATGGAATACTGGCCTCCTTTGCTTTCGCAATCGCTACCTTCAGCGTCTCCAGTGTATTCTCAGGTCCAGCTGTTTCCCATACCAATAGGATCACTCCTTCTATAGGTTTGATGGGGGCTTGCCCCTGGTTCGTCGCCATTGTGTGCCGGGATGGCGTTCAATCGACAGGAATGGGGTCTAGGGCTAGGGGATCATCCGCGCCAGGATCACAGCGACAACTATGGCAGGCAGCATATCAGCAACAGACCCCGTTGATCATTGTTCCCGTCATGTGAGTTTTCCTCTTTCTGCGATCAATGCTGAATCTGCATTAGGCAATCCTGCTCGTGTGTCCTCTATCCCCGCGGGCATGCACTAACTCAGTTGCTCCCCGTAAGTAACACTAGATTCGCCCATGGCGTTGTGAAGTCCTGTTTGGGCGAAATTGGTTGATCTTCTCTGAGATTATGGTAGACTATAGTCGACGATGTGAATTGTACGGAACAGAGAGGAGTAAGCCATGCGCATTCGCCTGCAACCCAATTCAATCCAATAGCGTGGTGAGATTGGCAGGTTGTTCGGCTGTTTCGCATGGGCCGGATCCCCCCATTTGGGGATTTCGGTAAGATCTTAGTAAGATGATTCATGATTGCAGACGGTGGCTTGGTGCCACTGCTGCTATTTGCATAGGTTTTCGCTTAAGGCAAGGTTTCGCGGAAAGCCGACTGCAATCTCACCCCCATCAGTGAAGGGGGTTTCTTTGTATGCACAGCCCAATTCTCCGGGCAGATGATCTCGCCAAATCATATGGTTTTCATCAGATATTTGCCCATGTCAATCTGCTGCTCAAGGCCGGGGAGAAAGTGGCCCTTGTGGGCCCCAATGGCATAGGTAAGTCTACATTACTCAAGATTCTCGCCAACCTAGAAGAACCTGATGCAGGTATAGTGACACAACTGCAGGAGCCATTACTATGTCGGTATGTGCCCCAAATGCCCAAATTCGAACTATGTACGCCATGGGAGGTTCTCACCCAAGAGGTGATGCAGCTAGGTGTGCTAGCCCGGGGTACGCCGTCTGAAGCGATTAGTCGCTTTGGCTTTGGTGAGGCTGAGGGACAGCTTCCTGTAGAGCATCTCAGTGGTGGCCAAAAGACCAGATTGGCGTTGGCCAAGGTGTGGCTTTCCCAACCAGATCTGCTTCTCCTTGACGAACCCACCAATCACCTGGATATGGCAGCCTTGGAGTGGCTAGAAAGTTTTGTTCATGGCTACTATGGCTGTATCTTCATGGTCTCCCATGATCGAGCGTTTTTGGATAATGTAGTATCTCGAGTGCTGGAGCTAGATCGTAATGGTATCACCGAGTATGCAGGCAACTATACTGCTTACCGGGAGTCTAAAGCCAAGACGGCTGCCCAGCAAATGGCTGAATATGAGGCGGATCAGCGAAGAATCAGGCGGTTAGAGGCTACCATTGATCAGCAGATGCGGCGATTTGAGCAAAGCCATCGAGATGCCGGTCAGCACGATTTCTATCGCCGCAAAGCTAAGAAACTGGCTAAGACGGCCAAGGCTCATGTGAAGCGCTTGGAGTCCATGAAAGCATCAAGTGTAGCCAAGCCCCAGGCGGAGAAAAGCATATCCTTGGCAGGCTTTGAGACTATGGACAGGGGGAGACGGCTGGTTGTTGCCGAAGATCTGGGCAAATCCTACGGTAAAGTGCTTTTCGCCCATGGCAATTTCTCTATAATAAGAGGTGACAAGATCGCCCTCATCGGTCCTAATGGTGCCGGTAAGACCACTCTCTTGAAAATGATTTTGGGAAGAGAAGAGCATAGCCAAGGTAGGCTCTGGATATCACCTAGCGCTTCCATGGGGTATTTGGACCAAGAGATGGGTGAGCTAAAAACCGATAACACAGTCTTCGCCGAGATATTGAGTGTGCTTCCACAGCAAACCCAGGAGCAGATTACAAAGGCAAGGACCTTTTTGGCGAGATTGCTGTTCAAAAAGGTCCTTGCCTTTGTATTGGTGTACTCAGTGTCGGGGAACAGAAGCGGGTCGCCATGGTCAAATTGCTCTTAGCTAGTTTCAGCCTTTTGCTGTTGGATGAACCTACAGATCACCTCGATCTACCTTCTAGGGAAAAGCTGGAGGATGCTCTCGTGGCATATGACGGCACTTTGGTACTAGTGTCCCATGACAGATATTTACTGCGCAAGGTTGCGAATAAGGTCATTGCCTTGGAGAAAGGTGGGGTGGTTGCTTACCCAGGCGGATTTGGCGAATATGAAGCCAAGCAAACGAGGCACCAAGCGGCCCATGGTGTGGAACCAGGGAAGCCTTCGTTTGAGGAGCGCCTGTTGCTGGAAACGAGGTTAGCGCAGCTCAGTTCCGATCTGGGGATGCTGCCTAAGGAAGAGCCAGCCTATGCAGAAGTGGAAAGGGAGTTCCTGGAGATCGCTAGGCGCCTACGGTCCTAGGAAAAGCATGCTAGGCAAAAGCGATTTGTGAGATGAACCGGACAACCGCGACTATTGGGAGCCAAAGGGACAGCAGGAAATTCTTTTGAGTAGGATGAATACTGATTGTGAGGAAACGCTGCTCTTTGGAGCTCAATCCAAAATATCATGAGGGGTGAAGCTGTGCTTAAGGTGGGGCTGGTGGGTATCGGATTCATGGGCCGGGGGCATTTGGACAATTACCTGCGCCTGGAGGAAGAAGGCTTTCCTGTTAAACTTACTGCTATCTGTGACATTGATCCCGATAAGTTCAAGAATATCTTCGTCAAGGGTAATATCGATGTGGGTACAGGCACTTACGATTTCAGCAAGTACAACCTTTATAGTGATATAGATGAAATGTTGAAGCAAGAGGAACTGGACTATGTAGATATTGCCTTGCCCACGTATTTGCACGCGGAGGCCTCTGTCAAGGCGTTGAATAAAGGGCTCCACGTCTTGTGCGAAAAACCCATGGCTTTGACATCCGCTGAGTGTCAGCAGATGGTGGATGCGGCAAAGAAAAAGGATAGGAAGCTCATGATCGGTCAGTGCTTGCGGTTCTGGCCCGCGTACGAGTACCTCAAGGAGACTGTAGAATCAAATCGCCTTGGTAGAGTGGTCTCTGGGTACTTTTTCCGGGGCGGCGCGCCACCCCGTTGGTCGTATCAGAATTGGCTCTTGACCAAAGATAAGAGTGGTGGGTGCTTGCTTGACCAACATATTCACGATGTGGATACCATTAATTGGCTATTTGGGAAACCCGAAAAGGTCTCCACCCTCGCTCGCAATATTATACCAGGTAGTGGCTATGATGCAGTTTCCACCAACTACGTCTATGATGACGGTAAGGTGATTAATGCTCAAGATGACTGGACGCTAGAAGGTGACTTTGGCTTTGATATGGTCTTCCGTGTAAACTTCGAGAAGGGGAATCTGGTTTTTGAAAAGGGGATTCTAACTGAAAACCCCAAGAATGGTAAGGGATTTGCCCCAGAGCTCTCACTTGACATGGGATATTACCGGGAGATTAAGTATTTCGCCGACGCCATCCTCAATGGAACACCTATAACTGTTGCTACCCCAGAAAGTACCATGGAGACAATTCGGATCGCAGAGGCAGAGCTAAAGTCTGCTGATAGCCGGGGGGCTTTAGTGAGTATCAAATAGGTTTCGTAGGTAGTGGGCCGTTTTACAGATTTGGTGAAATGAGTACAGGCCGGTTCTAGTAAGTGCCAAGCACTTAAAGGATCCGGCCTTGGTGTTGGTATGTGGAGCTCCCCTAGGCTATGGCCGTTGCCATGGTGTCTCAAGCCTGGGAGCACCTCTCTAGCGTGGTATGCATAACCTCTGTCCGATTTGGAGTGCGTTGGGATTGACATTAGGGTTAGCTCGCCGTAGGGCCTCGACAGTGGTGCCAAAGCGCTGTGCCAGTGCAAAGAAAGTATCTCCCGACCTCACTGTATATGGTGAGGTATTGGGTGGACAGGCACCAGGAGCAGGGGCAGGAGCTGGTCCGGTTGGAATGCAGATGAGCTGCCCTATGGACAGGCGGTTGGGATCAACCGCTGGGTTGGCTGCTCTCAGCGCATCCAATGAGACTCCTTGAGCTTGTGCAATGGTAAACATAGTGTCGCCACTGCGCACTGTGTACACTCGTCCCGGGCATGTCGATGGGGGACGTGCTCCTGCTGGAATGCAAATAAGCCGACCTACTTGAAGATTGTTAGCGTTTACACCTGGATTTGCTGCAGCTAGCGCTTCTGTCGTCGTGTTGAAGCTTCTGGCTATGCTAAAAAACGTGTCCCCTGAGCTCACAAAATACTGTGATGACCCCGGTGGGCAAGAAATACTCACAGTATCACCTCCCTAGATTTGCTACATCAATGCTACACAGTATTCAACTCCTATTCAGAATGCTACCTTTTCGGATTTCCGGGAACGGATTCTCGGTAGTGGATGGTCTACTCCAAGCCCATTGATAGCCTGTTCTATTTGGTCAGCCCCTGAATATGCTGAATTAGTATCCTATGGGGGAGGTAAGGATGTGTTCTCCGGTGGCAGAACAGCATCAGAACGGTATGATGAGTTAATTAGGCGTCATGCCGATGAGTATGGGCTGGATTGGCGTCTCATCAAGCGGCAGATGCTAGCTGAGTCCGAAGGCAGGCCACAGGCAGTATCGTCTCAAGGTGCAAGGGGACTTATGCAGTTTATGCCTAGCGCATGGAGGGAGTGGGGGCAAGGCAATCCCCATGATCCCGAAGCCAGTATTAGAGCCGGTGTTGCTTACATGAGTTTCCTCATGGGCAAATTCGAGGAGATACCGGATGAAT
>DAIQRD010000101.1:0-9152 GCA_036786445.1 Bacillota bacterium | reverse complement strand
TCATGGCCATCACCATGTCTTCTGTCACTAAGATGGGGGTTCGGGCCCCAGGGATCAGTACTGCCCCGATTAATAGATCTGCATAACCCACGGCCCGCTCGATATTATATCGGTTAGACATGACCAGCATTACATTACCATGGAGAATATCGCTAAGATAACGGAGGCGTTCTGCGTTCTTCTCGATAATTGTCACATGGGCCCCCATTCCCGAGGCAATCTTGGCAGCATTGGTACCCACTATGCCACCACCAAGGATTACCACTTCCGCCGGTGGCACCCCTGGCACACCGCCCAGTAGCACACCTCGCCCTCCATATGTCTTCTCTAGGTACTGAGCGCCAACCTGTACCGCCATGCGACCTGCCACTTCACTCATGGGCTTCAATAAGGGTAGGGATCCGTCTGCTAGTTGGATTGTCTCATAGGCAATGGCCGTAACTCCTCGCTCGATCAGAGCCCCAGCTAGATCCGGCTCTGTCGCTAGATGCAGGTAGGTAAAGAGAATCTGACCGGGTCTGAGAAGTTCATATTCTGAAGGCAAGGGTTCCTTTACTTTGACAACCATGTCCACGGTTCTGATCAGGCTTGCATTATCTGATACGACCTGGGCTCCGGCAATCTCATATTCCTCATCTAGAATGCCACTACCACTCCCAGCGCCGGCTTCTACTAAGACCTGATGGCCCCGCCTGGTCAATTCCTCAGCCCCCGCCGGGGTCAATGCTACCCTATTCTCACTATCTTTTATCTCCCTGGGCACACCGATAAGCATGTTCTTGCTCCCTCCCATCTGGTGGATAGTTGTTTCTTGGTCTTCTGCCTATACTACTCAACGCGATGAACCTGCAAAAGGTTGGTTGAACCCGGCCGATCTGTCATCACACCGGCAGAAATTGTCACTACATCACCCCGCCGCACTAACCCAGTCTCCAAGGCGGCGTGGATGGACACATCTAACATATCATCGATATCGTGGGTTGGTGGCACCAAGATGGGGCATACCCCCCAGACTAGGGCTAACTGCCGTACTACATTCTCATGGGGTGTCATGGCCAAGATCGGAGCCTGGGGCCGATACCTGGAGACCATTCGAGCTGTAGAGCCCGACTGTGTAGAACAGATAATGGCGGTAGCTTTAACATCTTGCGATGTTTGCCAGGTGGCATAACTAATGGCTTCGGCAATGGAATGCTCATCATTGAGGCGTTCCGTCTCGGTAATCTGGTGTTCGAGTAGAGAGCATTCGGTTCGCTGGGCTATTCTACTCATCATCTCCACAGCTAACACCGGGTATCTGCCGATAGCAGTCTCACCGGATAGCATTACGGCATCAGTGCCATCTAGTATGGCCGTGGCCACATCTGTGACCTCTGCTCTAGTGGGCCTGGCATTTCGAGCCATGGAGTCTAGCATTTGCGTGGCCGTAATCACCGGTTTGCCAGCCACATTACATTTGTGAATGATCATTTTCTGAATAAAGGGAACTTCCTCTGGCTGCATCTCCACACCCATATCGCCTCTAGCCACCATCACACCATCGGCCACAGCGATGATCTCGTCAATGTTTTCAACACCCTCATGGTTCTCAATTTTGGCGATAATGGGAATATCCGCTCCCTCAGAGCGAATGATCTCTCTGACGGTCTCGATGCCTTCTCGTCGCCGTACAAAAGAGGCTGCGATCATGTCAACACCATGCTTGATCCCAAAATGTAGATCCCGGATATCTGCCTCTGTGACTGGCGGCAAATCCACCGTAACCCCTGGCAGACTTAACCCCTTCCGGGAACTCAATTCTCCTCCCACCATTACCTGGCAGTACACATCATTGCCTCTGACTTCTCTGACTTCCAGTTTCAAAAGCCCGTCATCGAGGTAGATCACATTGCCTGGACCCACATCTTGAGGAAGTTTCGGATAGTTGACCGACACCCGATTAGCGCTTCCTTCACATTCCTCGGTGGTGATAATAAAAGTCTCACCATTTTCTAGCATGACTTTTCCAGGGAGATCTCCGATTCTAATCTTGGGCCCCTGAATATCCTGCATGATCGCCAGCACTACCCCTTGATCCTTGGCAACTGCCCGCAGCCTCTTGAGTCGCTCTAGATGCTCCTCATGAGTCCCATGGGAAAAGTTGATCCTGGCCACATTCATGCCCGCCCTTAGCAGCGCTGCCATGGTTTCGGCTCCGTCACTTGCTGGCCCGATAGTACATACGATTTTGGTCTTCCGCACGCTCATCCCCCCCTAAGGTCGGTTGATAGGTTTACATCGGTTGAAAACCATTCCCCTATAGCATACACTACAATTGTTACAATATATAACAAAGTGGCGAGGTCTGGTACTTGAGAACACCTCACCACCATCGCCATACCGGTTTTTGACCGGTTCCTGCACTTGGAGCCACAGTTACTGGGAAGCCAAGATATGGGCTAGCCGATAGAATTCAAGATCCGTGTTTTTCTCCTGCTGGAAAGCCTCTTCCAAAGGTGTAGCTTTGATCCTGGTGTGTAAAACCCCCACCATCTGGCCACCTTGCCCTTCCCGCAGCATTTCTACAGCTCGGGCTCCTAGCCTACTTGCGATAATCCTATCTTGGGCAGTTGGATTGCCACCTCTTTGAATATGGCCAAGCACAGTTACCCGGGTCTCAAAACCCGTCTTTTCTTTTACGTAATTCCCGATTTCAAAAGCACTACTTTCATCAAGACTGCGGCCTGTCTTGAAATTCCCCCCTACTCCCTCGGCCACCACTACGATACTATGGGCTTTGCCGAGCTTATAGCCACTGACAATCCGCTGACACACATCGTCAAGATCAGCATCCACTTCTGGAATCAAGATTGTCTCGGCCCCACCTGCCAACCCGGCATATAAAGCTATATGACCACTATTACGCCCCATGACCTCCACAACATAGATCCGTTCATGGGAGGTAGCGGTATCTCGAATCTTGTTGATCGCCTCTACCACAGTATTGACAGTGGTGTCAAAGCCTATAGAGTAGTCAGTACAAGGAATGTCATTATCGATGGTGGCAGGCACACCTATGATATTGATACCAGCAGCTTGCAGCCTCATTCCGCCACGAAAAGAACCATCTCCACCAATAATGACCAAACCTTCTATCCCAGCCTCCCGAAGGTTGTCTACAGCCAAGGCCTGCCCCTCGGGTGTGGGGAATTCGGCAGATCTTGCGCTCTTTAAGATAGTGCCTCCCCTGTGAATGATATCTGCTACAGAGCGGGGGTTAAGCTCAACGAATTCATTATGAATGAGACCATGAAATCCCCGCATTACTCCTAAAACACCCAGTTGGTAGAAGCCCGCAGTGCGCACAACTGCTCGAATAGCAGCGTTCATGCCGGGAGCATCTCCCCCTGAAGTCAGTACAGCAATTTTTTCCATTTTTTGGGCGCGCCACATATCTTAATCACCTTTGCCAAGGCAACGCCATCTTGCCTCCCCTCCGCGTCTACCCTATCTGTGCTCGGAAACGACCACGGCCTTTTCTCGCCATTGACCTAGCCGGCGAAACCTAGCTAGCCGCTTCTCGACTAAGCTATCTTCAGGAATCTTCAGTAAAGCCCCAAGGTTTTCTCGCAAAGCAGCCTTAAGATTGGCTCCTGCTTCTTGGTGATTCTTATGAGCTCCCCCTAATGGCTCCGGTACTATGGCATCAATAGCACCTAACCCAATCAAGTCTTCTGCTGTTAGCTTGAGGGCTTCAGCAGCATCTGAAGCTCTAGTAGAATCCTTCCATAGAATCTGGGCACACATTTCCGGTGAGATTACCGAATACCAAGCATGCTCCAGCATCAAGATGTGATCGCCAATTCCAATAGCCAAAGCTCCACCACTACCGCCCTCACCGGTGATCACACAGACAATCGGAACACGCAAAAACGACATTTGCCTGATACACTCGGCGATGGCATTGCCCTGACCACGCTCTTCGGCTTCAATACCTGGGTAGGCACCCACCACATCGATGAGCGAGACAATGGGACGGCTAAACTTATCTGCTTGCTCCATTAGCCGTAGGGCTTTGCGATACCCTTCTGGGTGGGGCAGACCGAAATTGCGGCGGATGTTCTCTTTGGTATCCCGACCCTTCTGCGGCCCGATTACCGTCACCGGAATACCTTCAAAGGTGGCCACGCCTCCTACGATGGCTGGATCATCTCGATAACACCGATCGCCATGCAGCTCAATAAAGTCATCGAAAATCATCTCTATATACTCTAGTGTTGTAGGTCTTTTCGGATGGCGAGCTAGGAGCACCTGTTGCCAAGCCGAGAGGTTTTGATAGATCTCCCGGCGCAGGTAATCCGCCTTCTTCTCCAGTGTAGCGATCTCCCGGGACAAATCCATATCTTCTTCGGTGGTGAATTTCTGTAGTTCCGCAATCCTAAGCTCCAGTTCATATAGGGGCTTCTCCCATTCAAAAAGCCCATTACGCACTGGGGACCAGCCCCTTTCCGTGCAGGGATAGGATTCGACCCAGGGTATGCCTTAGATCCTTGCGCTGAACAATCTTATCAATCATACCATGCTCCATAGCAAACTCCGCTGTCTGAAATCCATTAGGCAACTTCTGTCTTGTAGTCTCTTCTACGATCCGAGGCCCGGCAAACCCCACAAGAGCCCCGGGTTCAGCTATTAGGATATCTCCCAATGAAGCAAAACTAGCATATACCCCGCCTAGTGTAGGGTTAGTTAGTACCGATAAGTACAAAAGACCAGCCCGATTGTGTCGTTCCACGGCCTGGCTAGTCTTGGCCATCTGCATCAACGATAGGATGCCTTCTTGCATTCTAGCTCCCCCACCACCAGCAGAGAAAATTACCACAGGTAAGTCTTCTTCAATGGCAGCCTCAAAAGTCCGGGTGACACGTTCTCCCACCACTGAACCCATACTGCCAGCCATAAAATCGAAATCGGCTATTGCTAGCATACAAGGATTACCTTGGATAGCCGCTTGACCGATAATTAGCGCTTCATCTAAACCAGTTTTCTCTTGCGCCTGAGCCAGTTTATCAGAGTAGCCGGGGAAATCCAATGGGTTTTCCGATGCTAAATGGGTATGAAGCTCTTCGAAAGAACCTTCATCCGCCACCTGGCGCAACCGCTCCCAGACGCCAATGCGAAAATGAAATCCGCACTTTTCACAAACGTAGTAATTCTTCTCCAGACCCTTTTTATAGATTAGATTCATACATTGGGGACATTTCTGCCATAGGCCTGCAGAAGTATCTTGTTTGATGGAGACTGCCTGGGGGCGGACGGTTACGTATTTCGGTTTGGTACGAAACAGATCCTTGAACATTCACCCCACTCCTTCTAAGAGCCCATGGATCTGCAGAGAGTTTCTTGGGCTTCTTCTGCCTCCAATTCTGAAACTAGGATTTCGTAATAATTCCGATGTTTACCTGCACCTACCGGCCGCAAGGTTGCCATAATACCTTCTCCTTCTAGAACATCTTTGAGCTTTTCTGCTGCTGGTAGATCCGGAGCCACGTAGACAACTGTCAACATCGGACAAACTCCTCCCTTGATCAAGAAGAAGCTACCTCTTCCCCTCATCCACCCCTGCTAGAATCCGGCCATGGCTAGTCAAAATCTCGGCAATACCCCGAATCTTCATAGCCGATGTATGCTCGGTGAACTGGGCAATCATAACTTCGCCCCGATCTAGCTTCTCGCTGTGGTGGAACTTGGTGGTCTCACCCCGAGTCAAACCCATGATGGATACGCCATCCTCAAGTGCCTTAATAATAATGTACTCTCCTGACACAGGCGTATCTGCCATAACCGGATTCCCCCCTCCCGCCAAAACTCGTTACGATCATATCCTACACCCCAAGAGCTGTCAAGCATAGGGAAATGTAGGTCAGCCCCTTACCGGCCCATCTTGGAGAGTGACTCCAAAAGGGGGCCCTCTAGGTATTCCTCAAAGGTATCTTCTTCCCCATCAGGAATCCTTTCAATATCGGCACCAAGCTGCCGTAGCTTGACATCAAGATGCTCATAACCCCGATCAACCAGCTCCACTCCACTGATCTCGGTTTCACCTTTAGCTGCCAATGCTGCCAAGACCAACGCCGCACCTGCCCTAAGGTCAGTAGCCTCAACCTGGGCACCAGTCAATTCCGACACACCTCGGATAATGGCTGTGTCCCGATCCACTCTGATATCTGCTCCCATGCGGCGCAATTCATCGACATAGCGGAACCGATCAAAAATAGTCTCTCTGATAATACTCGTCCCATCGGCAATGGACATCATGGCAGCGAATGGTTGCTGCAAATCTGTGGGAAAACCTGGATAAGGGGCAGTTTCTAGGTCGACAGAAAGGGGGCGCCCCGTGGACCTCACCCGCAGAGTATTGGTTCCTTCTTCGATCTCAAGCCCCGCTTCTTCACACTTTAGTATTGTAGATCGCAAATGCTCAGGCACCACATTGCCTAAAACCAACTCACCATTAGTGATGCCACAAGCCACGATAAAGGTCCCGGCTTCAATCCGATCCGCGATGATCCCATACTCAGTACCCTTCAAGGTATCTACCCCATCAATCCGGATGACATCAGTCCCTGCCCCCCGAATCCGGGCACCCATGGAGTTCAAATAGATGGCAAGATCCACTACTTCCGGTTCCTTAGCCGCGTTCTCCAGTATTGTCGTGCCTTTGGCCCGACTGGCAGCTAACATCAAGTTAATGGTAGTACCGACACTAGAACGATTTATGTAAATCTTACTTCCCATCAACTCGTCTGCTTCTGCCTTAACGAACCCGTGCTCAATATTGATCTTGGCTCCCAGAGACTGAAATCCCTTCAAATGATAATCCACAGGCCGAGAGCCTAGAGCACAGCCCCCTGGGAGAGGGACTTCCGCTTTACCTAGTCGCGCCAAGAGCAAACCAGTGACATAGAAAGAGGCCCGCATCTTCCGCACCAGATCATATGATGCTTGATACCTTTCCAGTCCATCAGGAATCACATGTAGGCGCTTCTTTTCATCAAACCAAATCTCAGCTCCCAATTCCCGCAAGATCAAGCTGATTGTGTAGACATCGATATCTTGGGGAATGTTCTCCAAGATGCTTTCCCCATCTGCCAGACAAGCCGCAACTATAATGGGCAGCGCGCTGTTTTTCGCACCGCTAATATTCACCATACCTTTTAGAGGTGTGCCTCCCCTAATCAGCAGTTTTGCCACCACACTACCTCCCCAATCACAGGGTGCTTTCGATAGACTCTTAGTATCGCCAATTGAGTCACAGATAAGGCGTAAACTGTTCATCCCCTGTGATGCTCATTACAAGGCTTCTAGGTAAGAGCGAACTATTTCCTCTAGTAGTTCATCTCTGTCTACCCGTTTTATCAAAAGCCGCGCATCACCGTGACTAGTAATATAAGCAGGGTCACCGGAGACCAGGTAGCCAACTATTTGATCTACCGGCCGGTACCCCTTTTCCTCCAATGCACGGCATACCTGGCGCAGAATCATTCTCATATCCAACTCATCGCCATCGGCAGCTGTAAACATACGGGTTTTTTCCGATAGATCCGCCACGCAAATCTCCTCCGTTTCACATGTTCAAAGAAGGTTTTGGTTAGTAACCTTTAGGCGGACTTCGCCTTTTCGTAGACTACACTTCCGCAAGTACCCTAATTTCCCCTGCTCGGGAAAGCAACTTGACCTAGAGGTTCATTGTATAGTCATACACAGATTAGTCATTTCTGCCTATAGGTTAGCCCAAAGCTGTATTTTCATCCATGATCTTCCCACAAACCAGTAAAGGATCCCCGCCAATGACGGGAATCCTTTTTGCCCACTTATACCGCGTAAAGGCTACCTGTGCTAAGACCCAGCAAAGCATGGACTTGGTTTAATGCTGCCAATTATCGCCGTGGATTTCGTAGCTCCAGTTCCTTCCGTTGTTATTGTCCCAGTTGTTGCCATTGTCGCGAAAACAGAAGCTAAAACGTCCTTTCTCTCCGGCCTGTACCACCGTCATCCATGCCCCATCCGAGTCCTTCTCCATGGGAATCTCTTGAACAAAACGCCAATCTCCAGGGCCAAAACCATAGTGCAAGTATACGGCTTCCGCGCCGGACTGGGCCAATAGTCCCCTATACTCGATTTTCAGCTCATCACCTAGAGTAATGGGAGTTGGCTCTACAGCAATACCGCTGTCAGGGGCCAGCTGGTAGTCATGCCCTAAGCTGCTAATAGATAGTTCCTCACTAGCCTCTACATCTAGATTCTCATCTGCCCGTCCCCTTCGCAAAGCCCACGGGAGCTTCATGACAGCCATCCCTCCTTTTGGCACCTTGGCGTTCCTCGATCAATAGTCTCTGTCAGAGACGACAGCTTTATGTGAACACCTTCATCCATTGTCGGTAAAATGAAGTAGAAAACAAAACAGCTCCATCCAAAATATTGAAATGGAGCTAAAGCATTGTGGTACCCCCAAGGGGATTTGAACCCCTGTCTTCGCCGTGAGAGGGCGATGTCCTAGGCCGCTAGACGATGGGGGCAGGGATAATTAAGTTGTGGCTGGGGGACCAGGATTCGAACCTGGACCCGGTGATCCAGAGTCACCTCGCCTACCGTTAGCAGATCCCCCAGCGGCATTTGCAAGTATATCATACATTGGGAAGTCTGGCAAGCATATTTTCCGCTCAAATCCCGTACCGCTATTTGCCACTGCGTCCTAGTATACCAAGAGAAATGATACCGGTCAAGACTGTTTTCAGTTTCGGCGGGAAAGCGTCAAAAGGAGGCAGGATTTACCTGGGTTATTCTCGAATGTACTCATCCAGATTGACTGCGGAGACAGCCACTTGCGAATCATCACGAAGGCGCATTAGGCAACCCGTCTCCGGTTACCTTAGATCTTGACATCATGGCATCGCAGCAAGAGGAGTTGGCAAAATGAGTACCACACAAGTCAGAACTCGCTTTGCTCCCAGCCCCACTGGCTATTTGCACGTGGGAGGAGCAAGAACAGCCCTTTTTAACTGGCTATATGCCCGACACCATGGGGGCACCTTTGTACTGCGTATCGAGGATACCGACCTGGAACGTTCCACTGAGGAGTCTGTTACAGGTATTCTGGATGGCCTTAGCTGGCT
>DAIQRD010000100.1:6031-9283 GCA_036786445.1 Bacillota bacterium | reverse complement strand
CAAGCTAGTGGCGGGGGTGCTTTTTTTAGTATTCGCTGGTTGGACTCTGTGGGGTCATAGTGGACAATCAGAAGAGGAGAGCATAGGCAAACGGCTACAGTCTCCCTTGGCAATAGCTGGTGCGTTTTTCATGGCTGAGCTTGGGGACAAAACCCAATTGGCGGCCTTGACCCTGGCGGCCAGGTATCAGTCGTTTTGGCCAGTATGGCTGGGTGCTAGTGCCGGTATGATTCTGGCTATAGCGCTGGCCATTGGGTTAGGCTATTTCGTCGGCAGGAAGATACCGGAAAATGCCTTAAAGTGGCTTTCTGCTAGCATCTTTGGGATCTTCGGGATCATAACTATTATCACTACATTGGGTGGGCTCTAAGTTGCATCTCTCGGAAAAGGTTGACTGACTGATGGAGATATGTAGTAGCCTGCTCCGTGTCCCCCTGCAACTGGTATAGCTCGCCTAAACGGGAATACACTTCCGCTAGTTGTGGTTTACTTTCTGCTGTTTCTAAAGCTTCGGCAGTGCTCATTAGCACATTGATTGCCTCGCTGATTTTTCCTTGATGAACATATACTTCTGCCAACAACTGTTGTACTGCCGTTAGCCGGGCAGTGTCAGTGTAAAGACCCCGGGCTTTTTCAAGCACAGCTTGCGCCTTTGCCAGTCGTTGGGAAGATTCTGGCTTCCAGGCTAGGTATACCTCGGCCAGCTCCTCATAAGCATGGGCTTCATGGAATGCTAGCCCAGCAGCACTTGCTTTTGCGGCAGCCTCTGTCAGCTGTCTCTCTGCCATTTCAAACTCTTCTCTGGCCCTCTGAATGGATCCAAGGTTGATTTGACATTGAATCTGCAGATCCTCATTTTCGATAGCTGCGTAAAAATACCATGCCCTAGTAGTAAGTCGGTAAGCAGTGTCCAAATCCTGCCGATGGAAGGCTATATAACCTAAGGCCATACAGATATCCCCGTATTTGTAGTAGGTCTGGTTGAATTCTGATTGCTCAAGAGCTAACAGCAAGTTGTGTTGCGCTTTTTCATACTGCTCCAAGCGAGCATACGCAATACCCAAATTGGTCAAAGTCATGGTTTGGAGTCCCGGTAGGCGTTCTAGATGCCGCTCAGTACTTTCCAGCGCTTTCTCGAAGGACACAGTAGCCGACCCAAGGTTTCCCTGGTTCAGCTGTAGGTCGCCAAGGGCATTATATGTGTAGCTAAGCAGCTCCCAGTCGGAAGCCATTTCCAGCTCTATGCCCGCCATCTCTAGCATTTGCATGGCATTGGATATTTGCCCCAAATGGCGATAAGCCTTACCAAGATAAAAGTACAACTGCCCTCTACGGGGGCTATCAGCTTTATCGGCTAGAGACAATGCTTCTTTATAGTAATTGATCGCATCGGCTGTCTTACCTTCCTGTTCCAAGTGGCAAGCCAGTAAGGTAAGATGATCAACCTTGTCCGGATCTAATGATGATGGAGAATAGTTTTCGTCCAGGAAGTAACTGATAGGTTTTCCTAGCCGATCGGCAATAATCTGGAGGCTTCTCAGCGAAGGCCGAGCATGGTTTTTCTCAATTTGACTGATAAAGCTCTTGGTGAACTCATCACCGGCCAAGTCTTGCTGAGTCATCCCCATTTCCTTACGTAGGGCACGGACTTTCTGACCAACACGAGGAGTTTCTGCCATTATGGAAGCCTCCTAATGAACAGGGGCCGGGAAGTCCCAGTTCAGTTCTAGGTTAGGATGTTTACATATTTTAGTGTATCATAGCCTGACTGCACAGTCAATGTAAGGCAATCTACCTAGAATTGACAAAAAGTAAATTGTCTTATACACTTAGGCCATGAATATTTAACTAAAGAGGGAGGGCCGTCGGAGGTGAAGGGTGGTGGGACGTCCAGTTGAACCGTATACTAGATAACAAGATGGGTAGTTACAAACAACCCCAGGCAGCTAGAACAAAGAATGATACTGTGGAAGAGAGGCCAGCGGTTCACAGGCCTACCGATAGACAAGGCAGAGTATCGTATCCTGTTGGTAATGATGGGGTGGACTTTCAGGCTGAAGCAAGTGTTACGTCTTATACCGCCGGCGTGCGGATAACACGATCTCGTGGTCTGAACTTACCCCCGACAGATCCAGGTGATTGAGTCAGGTGTATCAGTATTTAACCAGCCAAGCCCTTTTGTGGGATACTTCATATCTTGGCAAAATATCGGTTGTCCCCAATTTATAGCCTGGCCTTTGGCCGGGCTGTTTCTATCTAGAGGAGAACAAAGACCCTTAAGCATCATGGGGGAGGTTGGAATTTGGCACAAAGGATTTATGCCGCCAATGTTTAATAGTGAGGTAAGTGGACAGCCTTGCCATCAATAAGAAGATGGCACGCACCGATCAAGGCTCCAGCGAATATGCTAGGGAGAGGACGGTGATGTGAATGGAGAGAGAGCTACCCCTTTCCAGTTGCATACTATGTGAGAGCCATTCGGCCACTGGCATCTCAATTTTGGGCACATACATCTGCCCCCAGTGTGAGGCTGTCTTGGTGGCGAGTAACGCGACAAGCCCAGGTTATGATATGTATGTGAAGAGTCTCCGTGCCATCTGGCAGGGAGTGTTTCCTCTAGAGATGAAGCTAGAAGACCCGGCGGACTCTTCCCAGGAGCCTTTGGAGGCAGTAGTATGCTCGGAACCAGCTACCGGTTAGATCAATCTAGAGCGCCTTTTCTGGAGGGATTAACCCAATACAGTCTAGACGGTATTATTCCTTTTCATACACCGGGACACAAACAAGGTCGCTCACTAGACGCCCAGCTCCGTGAAGCGCTAGGTGAGCTTCCCTTTTTGCTCGATGTTTCCGATGAGATCTCTAGTTTGGCCCATGACAATGATTCTGCGGCTGTCTTGATGGAGGCTGAAGCATTGGCCGCCGATGCCTTTGGGGCAGACAGAACCTTTTTCCTTCATAATGGTACAACTGCGGGAATCCAAGCTATGTTACTAGCAGGTCGTCAGTTGGCAGAACTTGAAAGACCCGGGTTTGCCAGAGATGATATGGGTGAAGTCATTCTTCCCCGTAGTGTACATCGTTCGGTTCTGGGGGGGCTTGTTCTAGCTGGTTTGACACCGAGGTTCGTACAGGACACATGGGACACGGAGTGGAATATACCTTTGCCACCACCTGTGGCTGCCTGGCAGGCCGCGGCATCGGTGGCCCATAATCCGGTAGCTTTTTTTGATACATATCCAAGCTACTATG
>DAIQRD010000100.1:0-6021 GCA_036786445.1 Bacillota bacterium | reverse complement strand
CGTCGATTGACAGGCATCACAGGGAGCCTCCAGCAGATAGCCCGGCTGGCGGGTAAGTGGGACAGGCCCTTACTGGTAGATGAAGCCCACGGAGCCCATTTTCGGTTTCATCCTGACATGCCTCCAACTGCTTTGAGCCTTGGCGCTGCGGCGACTGCCCAAAGCGCTCATAAAACACTAGGGGTGTTAACACAGGCGTCATTTTTGCACACAAAAGGTGAAGAGCTATCGGAGTTGATGCCCGCGGTATTAGACATACTGCAAAGCACAAGCCCTTCATTTCTGCTATATGCCTCCTTGGATGCCGGTCGTCGGCAGATGGTATATGAAGGAAAGCAGCTGTGGCAACAAGCTCTGGAACTATCCCACGAGGCAAGGGAGCGCATTAACCAGATACCGGGATTGCAGTGCCTTGGTAAAGAGATACTGAGCAAACCGGAGATTACTTACTGGGATCCCACAAGACTTCTGATTCGAGTTGACGGGCTGGGGCTAAGCGGTGCCCAAGCGGAGAAATGGTTACGTCAAGCAGGTGTTCAAATGGAACTAGCTGGCCTAAACCACATCCTAGCACTGATTACTATTGGAGATGGTCCAAGTGAGATAAGTAAGCTCGTAGATGGCCTAAGGAACATGGCCCATCAGCATAAGGGTCAGGCACAAAGACAGGCTGTAAGCCTGACTGCACTCCCCCTTCCAGGGGAGATGCGGCTGTCTCCTAGAGAGGCGATGTTATCTTCTTGGCGCCAAGTCGAGCTAGCAAAGGCAAAGGATGATGTGGCTGCCAGCAGTCTAACACCATATCCTCCGGGGATTTCTGTGTTGGTACCAGGGGAGCAGGTTACAGCTAGGAGCATTGATTTTCTCAAAGAGTGTCTGCAAAAAGGGATTGAAATTAGAGGTTGGGCCGATGCTAAGCGGAAGACAATCTGGGTGGTGGATACCGATTGAACAAGCAACAAGAAATTGTGGATGATCTTGATCGCTTACTGGAAGTATTGCCCCAGTTCGTGAGAGAGGCACTCGATGCACAAGGGGATTTACCTGATCTAATTGAGATTGTATTGGATTTGGGTAGACCTCCAGAAGCCCGTTATTCTGATAGGTTTGTGCTTCTGTCAGATAAAGAGATTAACCGAGAACATATTGATACCGTGCTCAAACGGGTAGGGGACTTTGGCCTAGACAATAGGGCGGGTATAGAGCGAACCTTACACAGGATTTCAGCAATACGGAATCGCCAAGGTGAGATCATTGGATTGACTTGTCGAGTGGGACGAGCTGTTTTTGGCACCATAGACATTATTCGAGACGTCATTGAAAGCGGAGTAAGCATATTGCTGTTGGGTAAACCTGGTGTAGGGAAAACCACCATGCTCAGAGAAGTAGCCCGGGTCTTGGCCGATGAGTTCCTAAAAAGAGTTGTCATTGTGGATACTTCCAATGAGATTGCCGGAGATGGGGATATCCCCCATCCAGCTATTGGTCGAGCCCGCCGGATGCAGGTTCCTCGGCCAGCTGATCAGGCGGCTGTCATGATTGAAGCCGTGGAAAACCATATGCCCGAGTCCATAGTCATTGATGAGATCGGGACAGAAGCCGAGGCTCAGGCGGCACGTACTATCGCCGAGCGGGGTGTGCAGTTAATTGGTACGGCCCACGGTATAACATTGGACAACCTCGTGTTAAACCCGACTTTGTCGGATCTCATCGGGGGGATTCAGGCGGTCACGTTGGGAGATGAGGAAGCTCGCCGTCGGGGTACCCAAAAGACTGTATTGGAGCGAAAGGCTCCTCCTACCTTTGAGGTAGTCATCGAGATCCAAAGTAAACAGCGCCTTGCTATTCATCACGATGTTGCCAAGACTGTGGATCTGCTGTTGCGTGGTGTGCAGCCCCGTCCCGAAATCAGAGAGCGGTCGGTAGCTGGGGATATACGGGTAGTCCAAGAAAGTGATCTAGATGAATTGATGGACAGAGCGACGAACAATATGTTTCAACAGGTGGGGTCAAATCCCATGGTAGTATCAGAGCCTCGCCTGGGCAAACCTATTCGGGTGTTTCCCTATGCAATCAGTCGCAATCGCTTGGATAAGGCAATTACTGAGGCTGGAGTTCCGATGCAGATCACAGAGGAGCTTACCCAAGCGGATCTGGTGCTTACCCTAAAGGGCCAATACAGGAAAATGCCGAAAAGACTGCGGGAGGCGGAGGCAAGGGGTAAACCAGTATATGTACTTAGGAGTAACACTAAGGCCCAGATCCAAGAATTTGTTACCGAATTAGCGGGAGATAAAGAGAGTAATGCTATGCTGGAAGCGGAAAGGGCAGTCCATCAAGTACAACTCTTTTCGAAGCCAGTAGAATTGTCACCTCAGAATCCACATATTCGTCGGTTACAGCATCAATTGGTGGAGCGATATCAGTTGCAGTCTACTAGTGTAGGTGATGAACCTGAGCGTAGGGTCAAGATTCTACCGATTGATCTAGCCTAGAAGAAGGTAAAATGATGCGACACGGGTTTATTACATTAGAAGGGCCGGATGGGTCAGGGAAATCAACCCAGGCTGCTCTCTTAGCCAAGAAACTACAGCGGATGGGTCTGCCGGTGGTTTTAACCCGCGAGCCCGGTGGTACAGAAGTAGGCGTAAGATTACGAGAGATATTGCTGGATCCTGATACCCAATTGACAGTGATGACGGAAATACTTCTCATGGCAGCTGACCGTGCCCAACATGTAGAAAAGGTGATCAAGCCAGCCCTGGAGAATAATATGATCGTCATCTGTGATCGCTATATTGACTCTAGTCTTGCATACCAGGGATTCGGGTTATTGGGGGATATCCGGCCAGTTTTGGGGATTAACGAGGCAGCTATTCAGGGTATATGGCCCAACTTAACTATCTTGCTAGATGTTGAGCCTAAAGTCGGTCTTAGAAGGCACGCTGCACTCTCTCCTCACCGAAGCTCGGGGGATTTAGATCGTATTGAACAAAGAGACCTGGCTTTCCATCAGCGAGTGCGTGATGGATATCATGCATTACAGAATATCTACAAGGAACGATTTGCCGTTATTGATACTACCTTATTGGAGATAGAAGAAGTGGACCAAAAGGTCTGGGAAGTTGTGGTACAGCGCTTAAAGGTCGGGATCTGTTGATCGAAAATAGCCTGGAGGAGGCGATGGACGTGAAACTTATCATCGCGATTGTGCAAGATCAGGATGTCAACAGGCTTTTGGAGAAGCTCTTAGACAATGGCATAGGTGCGACGAAATTGGCTAGCACTGGTGGCTTTCTGAAGGTAGGAAGTACAACACTCTTAATTGGCGTGGAGAACCACCAGGTTGAAGAAGTCCTGGGATATCTTAGAGAGACCTGTAAAGCCCGTAAACAGCTAGTTACACCTTTGGCCGCTGTGGGTCGCTCCATCAGTGCCTTCATCCCTCAGCCCGTTGAGGTCAAAGTAGGAGGGGCTACTGTATTCATAATAGATGTAGAGCGGTTTGAGAAAGTATAGAAATACCAACAAGGGAGAGAAGCGCGGCTACCCTAGGGTGGTCTGTGCCTATGCATGAAGGTTCATGCCAGGAAGCGAAGGTCACTGGGGCGGGACAGGCCGCCAGGGAAATCCACTGATTTGGTCCACGTATCAATTCACCATTCGCCATTTCTGACAGCATTGCAGGAGACTATGGTTGAGCGAGACGAAGATTTCCTGGCTCACTCCTTTGCCGCTATTGACGAAGCGGCAGAGGCCTTGCGCCGCCAAGTAACCTTAGCTAATCTAAAGAAGTATAAAGACCTTGTGCGAGAGTTAATTCGCACCCTAACCGCTAGAGCCTATGCAGTCGGACAGGAAGCCGGTTTTGATCGATATGGGCATCGAAGGCTATATACTATTATTGCACAAATCGACACTCAGTTAGAGGCGCTAACCGAGGATGTCATGCGGGCACAGGCAGAGAATATCGATCTGATCAGCCGCCTAGATGAGATTAGGGGTCTACTGGTCGACATTTATAGTTAGCGTAGGCAGGAAGGGGACAAACTATTTGAGAGGGTTTGATACTCTAATTGGCCAGGGCGCTTTGGTCAGGAGGCTACAACAGGCCATTAGTTCCGGTAGAGTTGCCCATGCCTACCTGATTAGTGGTGCACCAGGGAGTGGTAAGAAGACACTAGCTTTTACTTTTGCAGGAGCCTTATTTTGCCAAAACCTCGATGATAATGCCTGTGGCACCTGTCGCAATTGCCGCCGGATAGGGGCAAATAACCATCCAGATGTGACGATAGTTAGGCCGGAGACGGGCAGGATCCGGATCAGTCAGATCCGGCAGCTAAAGGATAAATTTGCTCTTCAGTCCTATGAGGGTAGCTGGAAAATCGGGATCATTATCGATGCGGAAACCATGACAGAAGCAGCGGCCAATAGCTTGTTGAAACTTCTGGAGGAGCCAAGTGGGAAAGCAGTAATCATGCTGCTTTGCACTAGTCGTTCCATGTTGCTGCCAACCATAGTGTCCCGTTGTCAGACCATCCCGATGAGACGACTTGCCAAGAGCGAGATAGCAGATTTCCTGGCAAACGAACACCAGCTTCCTGCAGAGACTGCTATAGTGATTGCAGGATTAGCTGATGGGAGGTTAGGACAAGCCATAGAAATGGCCAGTCAAGAGAGCCTGGCTTGGAAAGACGAGGTTCTGGCTGTTATGACCCGCAGAGAAGGTCAGGGTCTGGCAGCCCTGCGACTAGCTGCCAAATTGGATGCCGAGCCAGAGGCAATCGAATTCTGCCTCAGGGTTTTGAGTTCATGGCTTAGAGATATGTTACTGGTGACCAGTGGTTGTTCCCAAACAGAGGTCGTTCATCAAGATCGATACCCTGATTTGGTAGCCCTAAGTGAGGCTCTCAACGAGTCCGTTGTAATGCGGGCTATTAGGCAAGTTGAGAGTACACGGAGGGCACTCGAGGCCAATGCCAACCGAAGATTAGCCCTTGATACGTTACTCTACCAAATGGCTGATTTGACTTCTTTTTCTCCAGCGAGTGAGGTCTATAAATATGGTAAAAGTAGTAGGAGTTAGGTTCAAACATGCAGGTAAGATTTACTATTTTGATCCCGGCGAGATCAAACTGACCGATGGTGATTCTGTCATCGTGGAAACAGTCAGGGGTGTGGAATATGGAGATGTGGTTGTTCCACCCAAGGAAATTGCCGAAAGCGCGGTAGTCCAACCGCTCAAACAGGTATTGCGGCGGGCCACCGAAGAAGACGTGCAGATTGTGCGGGAAAACGCCGCCAAAGAGACGACGGCCTTTCAGATTGGGCTGGAAAAGATAGAAAAACATGGTCTACCTATGAAGCTGGTGGATGTGGAATATACCTTTGATAATAGCAAAGTGATCTTCTATTTTACAGCCGATGGGCGGGTGGATTTTCGGGATCTTGTAAAGGATCTAGCCAGCGTTTTCCGTACTCGCATCGAATTGCGACAGATAGGTGTAAGGGATCAAGCTAAGATGCTAGGGGGCCTTGGCCCCTGTGGGCGTTCCATGTGCTGTGCCACCTTCCTTGGGGATTTTGAGCCGGTTTCCATTAAGATGGCCAAAGAACAGAATTTGTCACTAAACCCCAGCAAGATCTCTGGCATATGTGGTAGGCTGATGTGTTGCCTCAAGTTCGAAACAGAAGTATACCGGATAGAAAAAGAAGAAAGTGAGGGTGAAACCACCGGGGAGGCGCCAACAGGATCCCGAGGGAAAGAACCAGTGAAAAGTTCCCAGGCAAAATCCGCCAGCCGTACCGAGGAACGTAGAAAGGCAGAAGCTCCTCTGCAGGAGAAGATGTCATCAAAAGGCGAGGATTCTGATACCAAATCTCCAGATAGTGAAGGTAGTGCATCTACGACTCCGCCCAAAGGCAATCGCACTCGCAAACGGCGTTACCGGCGGCCACGCAACCGGCCCAAGCAGGAACAGTCTAAGCCAGAACAGGGTACCGCCAAGAAATGAGGTAAGT
>DAIQRD010000099.1:0-9299 GCA_036786445.1 Bacillota bacterium | reverse complement strand
GGCAGAAAAGCAGTACATTAGAGAGCTCATGACAGCTATTCCTGGCATTCAGGATTATCAGGACGGGGTGAGCGTGAGCACTGATGGCGCCATTGCTGACAAAGATGTGGAAATGGAAATCGGTGAAGAACTACATGTCGATCCAGGGCTAGGTGGCCAAGTAGGAGTCAAAGTAAGGGAGGGCACCGCGTTCCTCTTAGGCCGGGTACCATCCTTGGAAATGGAGGCAAAGGCCATCAATTTGGCCAGCCGTGCCAGGGGGGTCATCTCAGTAATCAGTCAGCTCTCAATCGAGCCCCAGCTCGAGGATATCGAGTAGAATTTCCCGAAGAAATACAGGGCACTGCTTCAAGCTTGCCTAGCCTGTGCCCTGTCCCGCTCTTGCATTTTCCCCAGCCCAATTTGGTTGATGTTAGAGGCCTAACTCACCAGCTATTCCCTGCATGGCTTCTAAGCCCATGGCTAGAAACTCTTCAAGCTCCAAGCCGAACTCGGTGCAGCTACTGATAATATCTCTATCTGCCCCTCGGGCGAAGCTTTTCTCTCCAAAGCGCTTCACCACAAAATCCACGTCGATGGAGCCAAGTTTCTTATCTGGATGGATTACGGCCGCTGCCACCAAAAGACCTGTCAACGGGTCGGTGGCATATAGAGCTTTATCCATCAAAGACAAGCGGGGTCCTTTGTCGGCATGGCCCAGCACAGCCTGGATAATGGCCGGTTCAACCTCAAGTGATTGGAGGAGCTCCGCACCAACTAGAGCGTGGCGTTCTGGGTCATCGGCAGTCTGTGCATAATCAACATCATGCACCAAACCCGCCAAACCCCACAAATCGGCATCCTCACCGAAATGTAGTGCTAAGCGGCGCATGATGGCTTCAGCTGCCAGCATATGTTTGATTAGATTCTTCGTCTTGACATGTTGTTTCACCAATTCCAGAGCTTCTATCCGATCCATGGAACATATCGCCACCTTTGCGTTTTGATCACCTTTCGAGATTGGGAAAGCTTCCTCCTGCCGCACAATAGCAGAAGGGCGGCCAATAAACGGCCACCCTGCTTAACATATACCACTATTCACTTACCTATCCCATAGCTCTGTTTATTCCCTCATTCGGTCGAGTCACCAATTCCTGCCACTAGGTTTTCCCGTTCAGTTCCTGCCATCTTACCGAACTTTGAGCGTGGAATATACGGAGTATGCAAGAGTTCATGGGATTTTTCGCCCAAAGGCTTGCCCAAGAACTCTTTATAGAGCACCTTGATGGCGGGATTCTCGTGGGACTTCCGCAGAGGCATGTCTTTATCCGCTACATAGATCCCGGCCATACGCTGTTCCCTAATAGCCGTGTTTGTTGGAATAGGCTGCCCTCCACCGCCGATACAGCCACCTGGGCAGGCCATAATCTCGATAAAATGATACTCAGCCTTGCCCTGCTTGATCAAGTCCATCAGTCTGCGGGCATTACCCAAACCATTGGCAACAACCACCCTAAGCTTGGTTCCATCTAGATCTACTTCTGCTTCCTTGATACCCTCCAGGCCTCGGACTTCCAGAAAATCCAATTTGGTCAGAGTCTTGCCTGTTACCACCTCATAGGCTGTACGCAGAGCTGCCTCCATAACCCCGCCAGTGGCGCCGAATATCACGCCGGCTCCGGTACTTATACCCATGGGTGCATCATATTCGCCCTCCGGTAGGTTTGCGAAGTCAATTCCAGCTTCCTTGATCATGCGAGCGAACTCTCGTACAGTGAGAACTATATCTACATCTTTATAGCCACTGCTGTCCATCTCAGGTCTGTCGGCCTCGTATTTCTTGGCAGTACAGGGCATGATGGATACCGTAACTATCTTCGCTGGATCTACCCCCGCTTTTTGGGGATAGTAGGTTTTGGCCAGAGCGCCAAACATTTGCTGTGGCGACTTACAGCTGGAAAGATGGGGTAGCAACTCTGGGAATTGATGCTCAATGAATTTTATCCAGCCAGGACTGCAGGAAGTAATCATGGGTAATGTACCGCTTTGTAAACGCTCCAGCAGTTCATTGGCTTCCTCCATAATAGTCAGATCAGCTGTAAAGTCTGTGTCGAAGATGACATCAAAACCCAGCCGCCTGAGGGCAGTAGTCATCTTGCCGGTAACAACAGTACCGGGTGCCATTCCAAATTCCTCGCCCAAGGCCACCCGTACGGCTGGAGCCGTCTGAACCACCACGTGGGCATCTGGGTCTGCCAGCGCCGCCCAAACTTCCTCAGTATCATCCCTCTCAACTAGTGCACCCACAGGGCACACAAGGACACACTGACCACAATTGGTACAGGCAGTGTCAGCTAACTGAGCCTGCCAAGCAGGTGACACAACCGTCTCGAAGCCCCGTTCCCGGGCGGCAAGCACATCGACACCCTGAATGTCGCTGCAAGCGCCGATGCAGCGGCGGCACAATATGCACTTATCGGGATCTCGCACAATGGCAGAAGATGAGCTATCTACCGGCACATGAGTACGAGCTCCTTCAAAACGCACATCTCGAGTATTGAGCTCGTGGGTGAGTCTCTGCAATTCACAGTTCTGATTGCGCAGGCAAGTCAGGCAATCCTGCGGATGGTTTGACAGCAGCAATTCCACCGTAACTCGACGTGATTCCCGGACCAACGGTGTCTGCGTTTCTACCACCATGCCTTCATGCACTGGGAACACACAGGATGCCTGAAGTCGTCCCCCTATCTCGACAACACAGACGCGGCAAGCACCGGTCTGGCTAACATCTTTCAAATAGCAAAGAGTTGGAATATGAATTCCAGCAGCTTGAGCTGCCTCCAAAACCGTTGAATTAGCGGGCACCGTCACCTTCTGCCCGTCGATGCTTAGAGTAACCATTCCTTTCGCCCCTTTCTGTTCGTCGACCTAGAGTTTTGCAATGGCGTCAAACGGACATTTCTCTTGGCATGCACCGCACTTTATGCAAAGCTCTGTGTCAATATTGTGCGGTTCCCGTCTCTTGCCACTGATGGCATCCACCGGACAGACCTTCGTACAAATGCCACAACCGCGACATAACTCCGGGTCTATGACGAACTTCAATAGAGCCGCACAATGGCCAGCTGGACAACGCTTTTCTCGAATGTGGGCTTCATATTCATCCCGGAAATACCGGAGAGTGCTCAAAACAGGATTAGGGGCCGACTGACCTAAACCGCACAGAGAGCTAGCTTGTATGGCACGGGCGAGGGTCTCTAGTTTCTCAATATCGCCCTCTTCCCCTTGCCCTTCAGTAATGCGGGTTAAAATCTCCAACATCCTAGTGGTACCGATTCGGCAAGGGGCACATTTGCCACAAGATTCATCCCGAGTAAAGTCAAGGAAAAAGCGAGCGATGTCCACCATGCATGTACCTTCGTCGAGAACTATGAGCCCACCAGAGCCCATCATAGATCCAAGTGCCTTCAGAGACTCATAGTCCATGGGTGTATCCAAATGGTCCGCAGTCAGGCATCCGCCAGAGGGACCTCCAGTTTGAGCCGCCTTGAACTGCTTCCCATGGGGAATACCTCCGCCGATATCGAATACTATCTCCCGCAATGTAGTGCCCATGGGCACTTCAACCAAGCCCGTATTATTTATATCTCCTGCGATGGCAAATACTTTTGTGCCCTTACTCTTCTCAGTACCGATCTGGGAGAACCATTCGGCTCCTTTAAGGATAATGGGGCAGATATTGGCATAGGTCTCTACATTGCTGAGCAAAGTAGGCTTGCCGTATACACCTTTGACTGCGGGAAATGGTGGCCTGGGGCGGGGTTCTCCCCGTTTACCTTCTATAGATGCCATAAGGGCCGTTTCTTCACCGCAGACGAAAGCCCCCGCACCGACTCGAATATCTATGTCGAAACTGAAATCTGTCCCGAAGATGTGCTCACCCAAAAGACCGTAATTGCGGGCCTGATCAAGAGCCTTTGATAATCGCTCCACAGCCAGGGGGTACTCTGCCCTTACGTAAACAAACCCCTGACTGGCACCAACAGCATAGCCCGCTATAGCCATGGCCTCAACCACAGCATGGGGATCGCCCTCTAGGATACTGCGATCCATAAATGCACCGGGATCGCCTTCATCGGCATTGCACACAACGTATTTCTGATCACCGGGAGCATCATAGGTGAATTGCCATTTCAATCCAGTGGGAAAGCCTGCTCCTCCGCGACCACGCAGCCCGGATCTCTTGATCTCGTCAATGACCTGTTCTCGGGTCATCTCACCGAGAGCTTTGCCAAGAGCAGCATATCCATCCCGCGCTATATATTCCTCAATTACCTCTGGATCAATGACACCAGTGTTTCTCAAAGCGTTACGATGCTGCCTGCGGAAGAAATCCATGTCTGCTGCCCGCTCCACCAATTCATCGCTGTTGGCTGGCTTGAACAGCAATCTAGGGATTACCCGGCCTTTAAGTATGTGCTCATCTACGATCTCTCTGGCATCATCCGGAGTCAATTTCTGGTAAAACACACCTTCCGGATAAATCACCATTACTGGCCCAAGATCACAGGTTCCGATACACCCTGTCTCGATGACTTTGACTTCCTCAGACAGACCCACCTTTGCTAGTTGGTCCTGCAGAGCAGCCTCAACCTCCTTGCAATTGGAGGAAACACAACCAGCACCGGCGCATACCAGAACGTGCGTGCGATATACTGCCATTATATACTACTCCCCCTTCAGTCCAGCCCGGTTACGCCTATCCCACCTTCATCGATTTTGGTGGTGGGATCCATACGGCTTTCAGGCTTGGCCGTTTTTCTCCGCCTGAAGATATTTGTCCAATATTGCAGGGATATCGGCTGGTACCAATCGTCCGTACACATCATCCCCGATGCATACAACAGGCGCTAACCCACATGCCCCCACACAGCGGGTGACCTCTAGTGTGAAAAGCCCATCGTCAGTGGTCTTATTGATGTCAATATGCAACTGGTTTTTGAGCTCTTCCAAAACGTCAGCTGCACCTTTAACGTAACAAGCTGTCCCCAAACATACCCCCACTTTGTATTTACCCCGGGGCTCTGATGTGAACAAGGAATAGAAGGTAATAACACCATCGATTTCGCTTAAGGGCACATCCAACCCTTCGCCGACTAGCACCTGTACATCATGGGGCAAATAGCCAAAAATCTCCTGCGCTTGATGCAAAACCGGGATTAGAGCTCCAGGTTTTCCCGCATATTTGGCGATAATGTCAGCCAATTTCTGGTAGCGATCATCTTGGGCTCTTAGTCCTTGGCACTGGCATCCTTTTGCTGCAGCTTCCACTCTCAACCTCTCCTCCCCCTATAGCCAAACAAGACTCATAACTTGGCAATAGTCTAGGCATTTGCTACATTAAATTGCAATACACCCCTTCCGGCCTGGGGTGTATTACTAGTGAAAGTGAGAGTAATCACTTTCTTTTTGAAAAATCGGGGAGGCTTCTCTTCCCCGGGAGTCCGGCTAATGACAGTCTTGCAATCTATACTGTGAATTATATCACAAGTCGCTTCTGCCATAATATACGTTATCATAGAAACCTTATTAGTGTCAACGCTCTACGGGCCAGACTGCTCGATCCCCAGCTGCTCCCTGGCCTTGTATCGCCGATTGATGATATGAATGGCCAACCCAGCGGCGATGATCACTAGAAAACTGAAGGCCTGAGCAACTTTGACAGGCCCAAACAAGGCTCGACTTTCTCGAAAGATCTCTACTATACTACGGAGAACAGAATAAAGGATCAGGTAAACAAGGCCCAGATAGCCGGCAAACCGGCGATGGTTCCGGTGACGATAGAGATAGATGAACAAAATCATGTCCAAAACAGCTTCGTATATCTGAGTGGGATGCCGAAGGCTTGGATCTCCCAAAGCTGCGGGCATTCCTATGGGCAGATCAGTCACATAGCCATAACAACAGCCATTGAGCAAGCAGCCCATCCTTGCGATAGCGGTCCCTAGGGCTACAGCAGGAGCCACTAGATCTGCCATCTTCCAAGGATTGATCCCGCGGCGGTGACAAAACCAGATCCCAACAGCTACACCTACTATCAAGCCGCCATGGAAGGATAGCCCGCCTTCCTCAAGGCGGATGATCTCTGCTGGATGCACTCGATAGTACGGAAGCTCCAGTAGGACAAATCCCAGACGTGCACCTATTAATGAAGATATGCAGGCAACCAAAGCCAAATCTACAACATGATCTGAGTTGAGCCCATGTGCCTTGCCCTGCCGAGCAGTGATATAGGTACCCACAAGAAAGGCTAAGGCCAGGAAAAACCCGTAGCCATAGATCTGCACTGGGCCAATTTGCCACAATATCGGTCTCATGGAAAACACCTTCGTTCCCAACCTAATATGCCGCAGGCTTCATACGTATCGCATTGAACGCACCATCTAGACCCCGAACTCTAGGCCCCGGAAGTCTCCGCCAAGTTTCCCATATCCAATCCATAGTACTCAAAGGTGAAAGCATCAATTTCCCGCCAGCTCCTAACTCGGTATATGCCCTTCTCAGCGGAGTACGGCAGATTATGAGGAGCCGACATGAGTAAAGAGACAATCCCATGGTCTCGAATATCCAAACAGTTTTCCCAGTAGTCATCGACAAACATCTCTATGCCCAGCGATCGGCACAGTGCACCTTTACTCTCTTTGAACCACAGGCCTGCATATGGCAGTCCATGCTCCTTAAGCCACTCTTTGGTTACTTCCCCATAGCGGTCATCTCTCGCAGTAACGAGATGAATGATGAAATCCATTCTCTCCAGCCAATCTAGCAACTCTTTACAGCCTGCCTGTGGTTTTACATTCCTGAATATCTTGTGGGCTCTGGCATCCATGAATTCACTGACTCTAGCATGGGAGAGCCCGTAGGCCTCAGTAAAAGAGAAACTCGGTTCTAGCAGCTCAAGTCCGGGGAAATACGCCTCAAGCTCCCGTTGCCAGATGTTTTCACCTTCGATGAGTTCATCAGTTAGAACTCCATCGATATCAAAACCAATGATGCGATTGTCCGATTGCCTCATAGTACCCTCCTAATTGAACTATCTCCCATTCCCCTGAATGTCCTGCCCATCCCTGAGCTTAATCAGGACAAGTCTGAGCCAAGGTCTTGATTTAATCTCCTTGAAGGGGTAATATAAAATTTGGTTATCATCACAGACAGGAGAGTGCTAACAATGCCCACTTACGACTACTCATGTGAAAATTGCGGCCATTTCGAGGTGTTCCATAAAATCACTGCAGAGCCCTTAAAAGAGTGCCCAACCTGTGGAGGCAAGGTTCAGCGCCTAGTAAGCAAGAACGGCAATATCATCTTCAAAGGATCGGGATTCTACATCACCGACAATAAACCTTCCCCCTCCGCCGGTTTAGAGGATACTTCCTCCGGTGGTAAAGCCTCCTAAGGGTTACACGCATATAATGCATATGCAAGAGTTGAGGGTCCCAAACCCCGCCTTTGGGCAAAGCTATGGCGGCTTAATTGGCGGCATGGATTGGAGATTCTCCTCTTGCGTATCCATACAGTATGGGTACTGCGCCATTTTGATCTATTGACCTAAGCCATAGTACCAAACACAGGAGTGTGAGGAATTGCTTCTTCTTCTACTTGCGGTCCTCTTGGGGGTAGTGTTGGGATGGAAAGGCAATCTCCCTGGGAGTTGGAGCAAAAACATACATACACTAAGCCGCTGTTTCTTGCTCTTGATGCTGTTCTCCCTTGGGGCGAAATTGGGAACCAGTGCCGAGCTGCACTCCCATCTGATCACCATGGGCATTCAGGCCCTAGTGATCAGCATGCTTACCATAGCCGGTAGCATCCTTGCCACATACATCGTCGCACCCCTCATCCGCCCTCAGTCCAGTCAGATAGGTACAGAGATCGAGACCTCCACGCCTGGGAATACCCCCTGATGAAAACCAGAAAGGAGTGAGCCCATGCTGACCTTGCAGATATTGGCTGCAGTGGCTTTAGGTGTAATCTGTGGAAAGCTGTACCCGACAGCACCAGTTTGGAAATCTGCTGACTCTGTCACTGCCTTCGCCCTCTATGCCCTGCTATTTCTCATAGGGATAGAATTAGGCCAAAACCGGCAGGTCTGGCGGGAGGTCAGGGTGCACGGCTGGAAGCTTCTCCTGGTCCCAGCCGGGGTGGGAGTGGGTACACTAGCGGGAGGCGCACTGGCGGGATTCATCTTGAAAATGCCGACACGAGATGCTCTGACTGTAGCCGCGGGTTTCGGCTGGTACAGCCTCACCGGTGTAATGCTCAGTCAAATGGGCAGAGTGGAACTGGGAGCACTGGCTTTTATCGCCAATGTCTTGCGAGAGCTTCTCGCTATCATATGCATTCCCTTGGCCGCACGTTATCTCGGTAGCCTGGTAGCCATAGCGCCAGGAGGAGCCACCACAATGGATACCACTCTCCCCCTAATCGCTGAAGCGACGCAAAATGAGGCCACCGTAGCAGCCTTCATCAACGGCGCTATCTTATCTGCCTTGGTGCCTATTCTTATCCCTCTCTTGATGGGCTGACTAGAATTACACCGAGGCCAAAGACTTGCCAATAGCACATAAATCTCTGATCTGGCATTCATCGCAGCGGGGACCTCTAGCCTTACAGACAGTCCTGCCATGCTGAATTAGGAGATGATGAGCATCATACCAATCATCCTCATCCAGCAACACTTTCCATCCTTCTTCCACTTCTCTAGGGTTTCTGCCTGTGGCCAACCCAATCCGATTGCTGACCCGAAACACGTGGGTGTCCACGGGAAAGGCCGGCGTATTCAAGGCATTACTTAACACCACATTGGCAGTTTTTCGACCCACACCGGGCAAGCGGATTAGATCAGCGAACTCAGAGGGTATCACCCCACCGTGTTCAGCCAGGAGGATCTGACAGGTCTCAGTTATGTTTCGAGCTTTGTTGCGAAACAGCCCACACTCCCGAATCTCAGACTGCAAATGCTCCTCACCTAAAGCTAAGATGGCTTCAGGTGTCGGGGCTTTCTGGAAAAGACGGCGAGTCACCATATTCACCCGTTCATCGGTACATTGTGCTGACAAGATAGTGGCAACCAGAAGCTCAAAGGGTGTAGTAAACTCTAGTCCGCATCTGGCCTCCGGGTATTCCCGTCGCAGGCGAGTCAAGATCTCCCAAGCTGCTGCCTCTGGCAGACTACTATTGCACTCCATCAAATCAAACCCTTCTCTGTGACGACTCCCCGGACTGAAGTCCGAGGCTTCTCGGTTCATCTAGCCTGCTAC
>DAIQRD010000098.1:0-9383 GCA_036786445.1 Bacillota bacterium | reverse complement strand
TCCACTTCGCCATCCTTGAGTAGGGCCGGTCCACCCCCACACGCGTGGGGAATACTCGCCCTCGTAGATCTCCACGCCGTTGTTGTCCGGTCCACCCCCACACGCGTGGGGAATACGGGTATCCTGGCCTAGAGGCCATCATAATACGCGGTCCACCCCCACACGCGTGGGGAATACGCATCCGCAAACTCGGCATCGGCCTGCCTCCACGGTCCACCCCCACACGCGTGGGGAATACATACGCTCCACTTCGCCATCCTTGAGTAGGGCCGGTCCACCCCCACACGCGTGGGGAATACGTTGGGAACGCAAGAAAGGAGAGACGTCATGTCGGTCCACCCCCACACGCGTGGGGAATACACTAAAGAAACGCCGACTCCATGGGCATCGTCTCTTAGAAAAGCTGCTTTAGTATCAGGCCGTGTTGCGCAATTCTGAATAGACCGCCAACAGCCCATTCCAATAAGCTTGGTCCTAGGGAGAGCTATACCATGGACACCGAGGGAATCCCGCGGTTGTCCCAAAACCGGTGCACAAAGGTCATGGTCGATCCAGCCCATACAGGCAGCCATCCTACTTTGCGATGCCAGATCACCGTCTTTTTCCGCCAAGACCCTGAGTTCTCCTGCCTCCTTCTGCTTCATCCTCTACCTCAGATTCCGTGGATCCACTTCTGACTTGCCCTAATTTTCGCCTTTGGGCAGGACTTTACTCCTTTATGCTGTATATGTCAATGTATAATGCGTTAACAGTCTATTAACAACCTGTGGTTTCGTTAGGAGGTACTCCATGGACGATGTTCTTGTCTTAATGAAAGGCATTGAGAAGGCCTTCCCTGGCGTTCACGCACTGAAAGACTGTCAATTTGAGCTGCGGTCCGGTGAAATCCACGCCCTTGTAGGAGAAAATGGCGCTGGCAAGTCCACGCTCATGAAGGTGCTCACTGGCGTTTATGCGAGAGATGCAGGCCGCATATTCTACAAAGGTCAAGAAGTTGAGATCCCCAGCCCTAAAGCAGCCCAAGATTTGGGCATCGCCATCATCCACCAGGAGCTTCATCTGATGCCCCACCTTACCGTCGCCCAGAATATCTTTATCGGGCGAGAGCCACGCAGAGGTGGTCGCTTTCTTCTGGACGAAAAACAGATCAACCAGACTGCCCAGGAATTCCTGGATCTAATGAACCTCGATCTAAATCCCAAGGCCCGGGTGGCAGATCTCACTGTTGCCAAGCAACAGATGGTAGAGATTGTGAGGGCACTTTCCTATAACTCTGAAGTGTTGATCATGGATGAACCGACCTCGGTGTTGACTGGAACCGAGATTGATGAGCTGTTCCGTATCATTCGAGAACTACGAGATAGAGGCGTGGGGATAGTGCATATCTCTCATCGTATGGAGGAGCTCAAACAGATCTCCGATCGGATCACAGTCATGCGAGATGGCCGATATATTGATACAGTTGCAACCCCGGAGGTTAGCATAGATAAGATCATTAGAATGATGGTGGGTCAAGAGATTTATGAGACGGCCCGGTCTGCTCCCTCCAACACCCAGAGCAAGATAATGCTGGAAGTAAATAACCTAAATCGAGGCAACGCCATTGTTGATGTCAGCTTTGGACTACGCAGAGGTGAGATCCTGGGTTTCGCCGGTCTAGTGGGTGCCGGGCGCACCGAAGTCGCCAGAGCCATTTTCGGGGCGGATCCCATAGACTCTGGAGAGATTTACGTTCAGGGTGAGAGAGTACATATAAAGAGCCCCAATGATGCAGTCAAACATGGCATAGGCTATCTGTCTGAGGATCGCAGACGCTATGGTCTCCTACCTAGTATGGATGTAGAAACCAACCTTGTTGCCGCCACTTTGGAGAAATTCACAGGCTTACTGGGCTGGGTAAACAAGTCCAGCAGTAATTTGGCAGCGCAAACACACGTAGATGATCTGCGCATAAGAACTCCCAGTCTACAACAGAGAGTCAGCTACCTTTCCGGTGGCAACCAGCAGAAAGTAGTGGTAGGAAAATGGTTGGTGCGAGACTGTGACATCCTGATTTTCGATGAGCCTACCCGGGGTATTGACGTTGGTGCCAAGAGCGAGCTCTACAAGTTGCTCAATGACCTCGCGGAAAACGGCAAAGCCATCATTATGATTTCTTCAGAGTTGCCAGAGATTCTCCGCATGAGTCATCGGATCCTGGTAATGTGTGAAGGACGCATCACGGGGGAGCTAGATGCAGCAGAGGCCACCCAAGAACGCATCCTGCAATATGCCACAAGGCGTGAAAGCATTGCCAGACACTAAATACCGAATTGGGGGTTAGTAGATATGCAGCCTAAACCGGCAGTCAGAAAGATGGAGATCGTCCACAAAGCCCCATCCCTGCGCTCTGACACTACACAGAAACTGCTAGCGTTTGCTAGCCTGATCGTCATGTTTATCGTGTTTTCGCTGGCCTCACCGAACTTCGCTCGTTTCAACAACATCGTGGGTATCCTACTGTCTACAGCAGTCAATGGCATCCTGGCTGTAGGGGTTACTTTCATTATCATTACCGGTGGCATCGATCTATCCATCGGTACAGTTATGACCTTTTCCGCTGTCATGGCCGGTGTCGTCATTACGTTCTGGCAGTTACCCATTCCCCTGGGTATCTTGGCAGGAATGGCTACAGGCGCCCTTTGTGGTTGTGTAAATGGGGCCACCATAGCCAAGATGAAAATCCCGCCTTTCATCGCCACATTGGGCATGATGATGATCACCAAAGGGCTCTCTTTGGTAATCTCCGGCACCAAGCCCATATACTTCGTTGATACACCAGTTTTCCGCAAAATCGCCATGGGCTCTATCTTCGGTATCCCCAACGCCGTATTGATATTTTTCGCTTCTGCAATCATTGCCAGCCTAATACTTACCCGCACGGTTCTAGGCAGATATGCTTTCGCCTTGGGCAGCAATGAAGAAGCAGCCCGGCTTTCCGGCATTAATGTAGATCGATGGAAGATCGGCATCTACACCCTAGGGGGTATGTTCTGCGGTCTTGCCGGCATCATCATGGCTTCCCGGCTAAACTCCGCTCAACCGGCTCTCGGCCAAGGCTATGAGCTAGAAGCCATCGCGGCAGTAGTCATCGGGGGCACTTCTTTAAGTGGTGGCGAAGGCTCCATCTTGGGCACAGTCATTGGTGCCTTTATCATGAGTGTGCTGACCAACGGACTGCGAATTCTATCCATACCTCAGGAATGGCAGACTGTAGTCATTGGAGCCATAGTTATCCTGGCTGTCTACGCAGATATCATCCGACGGCGTCGACGCTAACTCCCCTTAGGGTATTTCCATGAGGTATTTGGTCCCCGTGGGGGCTTGATACAAATCAAGAACACTAAGCCAAAGGAGGAATTGTAAAGTGAGGAAGGGATTTCTAGTCAGTTCGCTCAGTTTAGTGCTGATCGTCGCCCTCTTCGGTTGTGTAGGCTACGCCCAGGAAAAGATCTATATACCGGTACTCTCCAAGGGTTTCCAACATCAATTCTGGCAAGCGGTGAAACTCGGCGCTGAACAAGCCGCGGCAGAGCTAGGTGTAGAGATCACCTTTGAAGGACCTGAGAGTGAATCCCAAGTAGACAAACAAATCGATATGCTACAGACTGCTTTGAGCAAGAATCCCAGCGCCATATGTCTGGCGGCTCTCGACAGCAAGGCTGTAATCCCACTGTTGGAAGAGGCTCAAGCCGCCAACATTCCTGTGGTAGGCTTTGACTCTGGTGTAGATAGCGATATCCCCGTAGCCACCGCTTCCACCGACAATTTAGCCGCAGCCGCCTTGGCCGCGGACAAGATGGTGGAGCTTATCGGCGGTGAAGGTGAAATCGGTGTCATCGTCCATGACCAGACTAGCCGCACCGGAATAGATCGCCGTGATGGTTTCGTCAATCGCATCAAAGAAGCCTATCCCAAAGTCAAGATTGTCGATGTACAATATGGTGGTGGGGATCACCTCCGCTCCACCGACCTTGCGAAAGCCATCATCATGGCCCACCCCAACCTGAAGGGCTTCTTTGGTGCCAATGAAGGCTCAGCCATCGGTGTCCTCAACGGTGTAATCGAGATGAACATGCAGGGCAAGATTGTGGTCATTGGCTATGACTCGGGCAAACAGCAAATGGACGCAATCCGAGCCGGCACCATGGCTGGTGCAGTAACCCAGAACCCCATTGGTATCGGCTATGAGGCCGTTAAGGCTGCCTACCTAGCAAGCCAGGGTGAACAGCTAGAGAAGACCATTGACACCGGCTTCTATTGGTTTGACAAGGATAATATCGATGCCGATCACATTAAGCCCCTGCTTTACGACTAATAACCGCCCAAATTGATCACAGGAAATAACATAATAGGCTAGCACTTCCCCAGAGAGGTGCTAGCCTATTTCCTTTACCTGGGATGGTTAACCTTGACTGTCACTTCCCACTGTTCTATAATGTTGGTAGTAGTTGAAGGATCTATGCTTTCTCCTTCCTATTACCTAAACCCGCCGCAACCCCGGCGGGTCTTTTTTGTGGCATACGTCGCCCTAGATAAGACCCATGGCTTTGCCTACACGCTCAAAAGCCTGAATCCCGTAATCCAAATCCTTTTGGCTGTGGGCCGCAGATACCATCACCCTGATGCGGGCTCTACCTTGAGGGACTGTGGGAAAGCCGATGGACTGGGCAAATACCTTGTACTCAAAGAGTTCTTGACTAAACTCTGCCGCCTTGGCCGCTTCTCCAATCATCACCGGAGTAATGGGTGTCTGGCTGTGTCCGATATCGAAGCCCAGATCTCCCATGGCAGCCTTGAAATATCGGGCATTGTCCCACAGTTTACTGACCAGTTCATCGTCGGCATCTAGAATCTCCACAGCCCGGGTACAAGCTGCCACATCTGCAGGAGTCACCGCAGAGCTAAAGAGAAATGGTCTTCCTCGCTGGGACAGATACTCGATGAGCTCCTTGGCACCGGCGACATAACCTCCAACGACGCCTAAAGCCTTAGATAGGGTGCCTACTTCAACATCTACTCTGCCATGGAGCCCAAAGTGATCGACAATGCCCCGACCGCTAGATCCCATTACCCCTTCACCATGGGCATCATCAACCATGGTGATCGCCCCATACTGCTCCGCCAATTTCACAATTTCCGGTAGAGGTGCTAGATCCCCATCCATACTGAAAACACCGTCGGTGACAATAAGTCGTTTGCCGGAAACCGGCTCCTGCAGCCGTGCCTCCAAGCTTTCCATATTACAGTGTTCGTAGACTTTGATCTCGGCTCGACTCAAGCGGCACCCATCGATAATGCTGGCATGGTTGAGGCTATCACTATAGATAGTATCACCCTTGCCCACCAGAGCCCCGACAACGGCTAGGTTAGCGACAAACCCCGACTGAAAGGAGATCACTGCCGGTACATTCTTGAACTTGGCCAAGGCAGCTTCTAGCTCCCGGTGTAATGCCATAGTGCCTGCTATGGTTCTAACTGCGCCTGGCCCTACACCATATTTTTCTATGGCTGCCTGCGCGGCTGCCCTTACCCTTGGATCGGCGGCTAATCCCAAATAGTTGTTGGAGCAGAAATTGAGCATAGAATCACCGTTAATGGTAACCCAAGCACCCTGGGGACCTTCTAGCGTCCGGATTGTGTTGTATAGTCCTCGACTCTTCAAAGATTCCAGCTCATCTTTGACAAAACTCAATGGTCTGCTTAACATATTCGACACTCCTCTGCCTTTGAATCTACCGGCTTGCACTCTTCACCCATCTTGCAGTACCTGCTGCGGTCTTCCCTAGCATTGCCCATAGCCAGATCTAGTCTATCCAGCCAAGAGACTATGGAATTAGCAGTACCTTACCACAGTGACCCGAGTTCATGAGGGCCATGCCTTTTTCATAGTTCTCAAAAGAGAATCGATGAGTTATCACAGGCGCCACATTTAGACCGGACTGTAGGGCCGCCTCCATCTGATACCACGTGTCGAAAGTCCGCCGGCCATTGATACCATACAAGGTCAATTGGTTGAAAATCACTGCATCCAGATCCATGTTCACCGCATCGGCAAAAATGCCCAAAAGTGACACACTAGCTCCCTTGCGCAGTGCAGATAAGCCACTAGCGAAGGCCTGACGTGATCCGGACATCTCCAGCAATATGTCGGCACCAATGCCCGTTGTTTCCTTGACAAGGTCTGCAAGCTCAGCCTCTCTGGCATTAACAACATAATCCGCCCCGAGTTCCCTGGCTAGATCCAGCCGGTAATCATTAATATCTGAAGCGAAAATCCGGCGAGCTCCCGCTTGTTTAGCCAAAGCTATGCAGAACAGCCCAATGGGGCCACAGCCGGTGATCACCACATTCTGACCGGTGAGGCAATGCACATTAGCCGCATGCACCGCATTACCCAAAGGATCATGAATAGCCCCCATGGCAGGATCACTATCTTCCGGCAAGAGCCAGATGTTCCCAGCATCTATAGCTGCATATTCAGCGAAAATACCATCTACATCCACACCCAAGATCTTCACATCATCACAGATATGACCTTGCCCAGTGCGGCAATAATAGCACTGTCCACATGTGAAATGACCCTCAGCGGTGACTAGCATCCCTTCTCGCAAATGGGTCACATCTTTGCCTAGCTCCACTATTCTGCCGGTGAACTCATGCCCCACGGTGACTGGAGGCTTGATTCGATTCGCCGACCATTTGTCCCAATTGTAGATGTGCAAATCAGTGCCACAGATAGCTGCTATCTCGATCTTGACCAACACCTGATCTGCTCGAATCTTGGGTATCTCCACCTGACAAAGCTCTAGCCCTGGCCCTACTGTCTTTTTCCTCAAAGCCTTCATCAAACCCAATACCCCACCCCCGGTGTCTATTTACTCCCTTACAGCTACATCCCTAAATCCATGTCCGGATAATTGTAACCAGCCATATGGAGCATGGCTGCGTGCATCCGCTGAATATGCTTGCGCATAAGGGCCTCCGCCCTGCTGCCATCTCCTTCTTCAATGGCTCCTAGGATAGCAAGATGCTCCTCGTACATCACTCGAGAAGCTTCCGGAGAACTGCGCACATAGGCGGCATAAGCCCGATTACACAGAGGATCTACGAGACCCTCTATCACTCGGGCCAAGCGCTTGTTACGAACCATGGCCACCAGTTTGTCATGATGGGCCCGTTCCCTGTGGTAAAAAGCTTCAATATCTTCGGCTTCGACTGATTCTCGCACTAAATCCAGACTATCTCTTAATATCTTTACATCCTCATAGGTAACAGAATGGGCCAGCTGCCTGGCTACATACCCCTCCAGCACACTGCGAATCTCCGTTACATCCACTGCATCAGAGAAATCGTCGGCCTTAACCAATGCACCCACCTTGGGCACCAACTGCACTAAGCCTTCCTGCTCTAGGAGCCTTAAAGCGTCCCTCACCGGTGAGCGACTGACATCATACTGCCGAGCCAGCTCGTTTTGACTCAGAACTGTGCTGGGAGCGATCACACCCGATAAAATGGCTGTCTTCAACTCCTGATAGATCTTCTCTGATTGAGGCACACTGCCACTACCGCCGCTAACTGCCAAGCTACCACCTCCTGACCGGCAACAAAATCGTGCGGTTTGCCACAGATGTGGCGAATAGACTAAGCTTCCTCTGCGGCCTCGTCCGCAGCTAGTTAGCACATCGTATGCACCTGAAAGCCCGCTTGTATACAAGGTTCTGCATGGAGGACTAATATCCTTCTGGGAACCGATTGCCTACTGCTGAATTTGTCCCCCTGATGCAGGTCGGTCCCAGAGGTTTTTGATGTCCGATATCAGCTTATCTAGAAGCTCTTCCTGGTAGCCTGCCCTGCGGTGTTTGAGCATTAATCCAGCAACAGGGAGCAGTTCCACTGACTCGATGCCATCTAGTTTGCCTAGACGGCTAGATGGGATCGGCACCTGAGAGATAACGGATTCACAATCAGCCTCAGTATACCGCCAAGGTAGTAATCGGTGGGGGTAGCGCTGTAGCAGCCGTTCCGCCATCTGCAAGCCTTCGGGATCAAAGTCTCCGGAGTAAAGCAACACAGCGTTTTCCGCCAATTTGTCCAAAAGTAAGAGAGTCGCCAGTGTGAACTGACCGTGGGTACAAACCAGGGGCGGCAGTTCTTTGGCCCCGGCAAACGCATCCAATATAGCAGAGAAGACGCCGGAATTCTCGATGACAAAGACCCTGCCGAAGCACTTGGCCCTACGGTACCAAGCCGTCCCCGGCAAACAAGTGTCTACCTTTATCATTTCCCTCAAGGGGACATTCAGTACACTGCCAGCCTCATAAGCGGCCTGCCAAAGGGGCAGTGGCTGGTTGTCTACCGAAGAAAAACCCAAGATGCCAGCACAGGTCACGAAATTCAGTAGATCGTCCCGAACCAAACCGAAGTAGTCCAACAGCTCTGTGATATCCTCAGCCGATGGAGAGGAGTCCAGTTGGTATTCGGGATCGTGCCGACACCGAATAGCTTGCAGGCTTCCAACGAAAAAGCGACCTTGGTCGGTATCCAGATCAAAAGCATGGGGATCACCCGTCATGCGACTGGCAAACACGGGCAATCGCTCATAGGCAACGGACTTTCCTCGATGATCATTTCCAAGATAAGAGCTCGCTTGAGGATCTTCGGCCCCGCTGCCTTCTCGGCCAGGGCTCCCAGCCATGTTGCCTACTTCCTGGGGTAGATGCTCCAAAGCACTAAGGACGTTCACCAGCTGCCTGCGCAACACTTCTGGATCTCTATCATAGGCCAGATGGATACCCCGGGTGCCTCCGGCTTTCTCCATAATATCAGCGAGCCAGATCTGGCAATGTGGATGCTGAAACTCATTTCCTATATCTAAGAAGTATTGCCTTTTCTCGGATTCATAGAGCTCTCTCTCCTCTGCCTTGGTAAGGATAGCCTCACCGACATAGCCATCTAAAAGGACTTTCAGCTCTATATGAGAAAATCGGGTCCTTGCTAGGGCTGTGATTATCTCGCTGACCGCTATGGTGACGGTATCACGGTGGCCATAGTCCCGACGCAGGAAAGCACCCAAGACTTCCCGTTCCCGGGTTGTCAAATCCGGAAGCGTCACTGTGCCGCCCAATCGACCCAAACTCCTGTATTTCTCAATAAGCTGGGTGAAAAGGCGGGTATACCCCGCATCCTGGCGGAAAAACTCAACTGCCTCTTGAATACCATTGGCCATGGAACCATTACATCTCCAATCAATCGCCTTGCAGGGGCTCTGGGACACACGCCACGGCCGCTCCGCGTAGCGGACCTATACCGAATACGCTACCTCATAGTCTCGGGCTGAGGTG
>DAIQRD010000097.1:0-9443 GCA_036786445.1 Bacillota bacterium | reverse complement strand
TGATCACGCCCTGCCTGGGTAGAAATCCCAACAAAGCCCCTAGTAAAGTGGTCTTACCAGTTCCGCCGGGCCCAGCACAGCAAAGTACGGATGCACCTTGCTGTATGGCTCCCATGAGATAAGCTGCAAGCTTGAGATCTACCGTACCTGCCAGCAAAAGATCGACCATCGAGAGCATGCGGCCGCCTCTTTGATTGAGAGCATTGATCTCCCGTACAACTTGGTCCTCCAACATGGTGATCACCCCACTATGCCCCGCCCTATTGCATCACACAATCCATTCACCCGAGACTGTCATCCATGATTCTGCCTTCGCAAATGGCAAGTAGGCTATCATCCCACAAAGATAAGCCTCAATCGGCCCTCATATTTGAATAGCCACGGCCCTCCCACTGGCCCCACATAGACGAATCTTGTCTCTCACTACCTGCACAATTGCTGCTTTGGCAATATTGAGTAAGGGGCGAGGATCACTGAACTTCCGTTCCCCTACTGCCCGACTAATACTACCAGTATACGCTACCCGCAAGTCTGTGCCCACATTCACCTTGCAGATACCTAGGTCAATCGCCCTGCGCACCAGGGCATCGGGTACGCCCGTTCCCCCATGCAACACCAAAGGCAGAGAAGTCACACTTCGGATAGCCGCCAAGCGCTGAAAGTCCAATTTGGGTTCACCTTTATACAGGCCGTGGGCAGTCCCGATGGCCACTGCCAAAGCATCCACTTTAGTCTGCTGGACAAACTCCGCCACCAAATCCGGGTCGGTCATCCCTGCTTCCCGCTCTGATACACTAATGTCATCTTCAGTGCCTGGTATCTGGCCTAACTCACCTTCTACACTGATTCCCACCCGATGGGCAATATCAGTCACCCAGGCAGTGAGGCGAATATTCTCAGCCAAAGGCAAGTTGGAGCCATCAAACATTATCGATGTAAAACCATGACATACACTCTTCACCACATTATCTAGATCCCGCCCATGATCCAAGTGCAAGGCAAAGGGTATCTTGGTCTCTCTAGCCCCTGCATAAGCTAAGCCTTCTATATATGAGAACCCAGCAAATTGAATAGTACTTTCGCTGGCCATGATTATGACTGGAGCTGCTTCCGCCTCTGCTGCCGTCAGGATAGCCTGGAAGTCAACTAGATCATGGCAGTTGAAGCCCGGCACCGCGTAGCCATGGGCCTGAGCATGTCCTAGCAAGGATTTCGCTGAGACTAAAGGCATTATTCTCCCCCTTGTTCCTCTGAGATAATGGCCCCGCCAAAACCCACGCCAATTAGGCCATGGCATGGTAAGTGGCGTCCTTCATCCCTCGATAGCGCTGGTAATGACACGTTAGTATCACAATCTGAAGCTCACTGTTGGCCTCTTCCAAGAGCTCAACCAGTCTCTGGTGCCGTATCTGATCAGTATTAACTAAGCGATCATCGATAACAAACAGCATGCGCCCTTCATTTTCTGCTAGATATCTGGCTAGGGCTAGCCTGGTGAGCACATGCAACTGCTCCCGGGCTCCGGTAGATAGCAGGTCAGGCGATATGTCTTCGCTATCTATGGTACTCAGAGAGCTCGGCCGAAGAGTCTCTCCAAAGGCCACCCGCCTTTCCACAAGACCACTGATGCGCTCGAAATAATTGGTAACCCGCCGGGAGATTGGTTCAGTTAATTCCGCCATCATCGCACTGCGGCGAGTTTTCACTAGCTCGTTTAGGAGTCGTATAACTTTTGCTTCCCGAAATAGACGTTCGTACTCCCGCCGGGATTGCTCTAGGTGCTCTTCGCAGCGGACCAGTTCTGCGTGGGGGCCCTGCTCTGCTATCCTGTCGATATCTCCCTTTAGTTTGATCTCTTTATGCTCCAGTTCCTTCGTATCATCAAGAATTTCCTTGAGCTTGGCAGTCAACCTCTCCACCAAGACTCCCGGATCATCTTTGGCCTCAGGCAGACTATCTGCTAGCTCTCGCTCTTTCTCCTGGGCCGCATCCCGTTCTCTTCTGGCCTCTTGGTAAGCCGTTTCTATGGCTTGCTCCGATCCAGCGGTACTGATCAGCTCAGCCATGATCTTCTGTGCCCCGATAATCTCAGCTTCCAGCTGGATCTTGGCATTGGCATGGCTTTGCTGAATATCTCTAGCCGCCTCTAGTGCCGAGTTATTGGATTCCTGTTGCTCCCGCAATGCCCCTTCTTGATCCCGCATAGCTTGGGCTTGCTGCTCCAGTTCACCAAGATCGATCCGGTCTAGTTGCTCTAGGCCCGCAGTATCTACTTCCAAATCAGCACAGGCGCTATCCAATTCACGTTCCAATCGGGCGACGGCTGCTCTGATGTCGTCGAGGTTTTCGGCATCCCCCAGCTCATTCCCCAACTGCTCAATTAAGCCATCCAACTCTTTCTGGGCTTGGATCTTTTCCTGACGCAACCGCTCCAGATCAGCAGATGCTTGGGCAGCAAAGGGTGCCAGCAAATCCTGAAGTTTTGCCTGCTCTTGCCCCAGTTCATCCTGGAGATTGGCAGCCTCCTCTGCACCGGAATGGATCTCCAGCTCACCCACACCATCTAGTGTTAGGCTCGCCTTCCGGATAGCCTTAAATGCGATGGATTCTCCCTCTGAAATGGTAAATGTATCTTGTCCATCATCGTCTCTGGCAATGGTACCTGCCTGCTGCGCATAGGCCTTGAAGCTTAGGGAAAGCCCCACTGCTTCTAACCGGCCAGTAAGTCTTTCTATGTTTCGCTCCCATTGCTGAGCATTTTTTACATCCTTTTGAGATGGTGATGGCATCTGGGCCAGCGTTTTTTTCGTAGACCCAATCTCTATCGATAGAGTCTCTAGAGATGCCAAGCGTTTTTCCATCCCTCTCAGTAGATCCTGATTGTCTTTTGCCCCATTCAGCTCCCGAGCACGGGCTATTTCCAAATCCAGCTCTTGGATAGATGTCCGTACCTTTTTCAGGGAATCACTGAGATTACTCCGCTGCTTAACTAGCTGCCCTTTGTTCTTATCATCATCTGCCAACTGCTTTTCAACTATGGCCAGCCGTGCTTTTGCCTTTTCCACAGATTCCAGAGCCTGTCTAAATCGCCGTCTACGGTCATCGGTGAGTGCCAACGCATTCTGCCTAGCCTGCAGCTGTTCTCTAGCTTTTTCCAGACTGTGTTTGAGCTCTGTGACACGCTTGACTGCATCGGCCTGGGCCTCTCTTTGCTGTTGAACAGAGGCCTGTTCCCTGGACAACACTTCCGCCTGCTCCTGGACTTGCTCCAGATCTCGGCTATGCTGCTCCATCTGCCGGATGGTCTTTTCTAGATCACTACAGCGCTGGGTTAGCCTAGTAGCTTCATTCTCCAACTCCGGCAAGCCCGATGCTTTGGTGAAGCGCCCAGTCTTGGTCCAGAAACTGCTGTTCCGATCTTCAATACGGGCGGCAATCTCGTTTTCCACCTCATCGAGGGTGGCAACCCCCAAACAGGACTCTACTTTGGTGCGCAGCACGCCGTCTATGTCCATGGGTAAGTCTTCATCTTGGGGCAACCACAATAGGCGAGCTAAACCCCGGTGTGCCGGTCCAGCAGCTCCGTTGGGTTTCTCCGCTAACAATAGGGAACGCATTCTCTCATCCGCTCGATCGCCATCGGCGATCTTGCGATAGTCCCCATCTCGGTACTCAGCTAACACGCAGCGGGGTTCATAGAGGAATCTCTTCTTGATTCGATAACTAGCACCCTCTATAGATAAATCGACCTCCACCTCTGGCGCCAGTTCTGTCCCCCAAGGCTGCAGCTCTCTGACATCCTTGGCTTGCGAACCATAGGGAGTGAATAGAGCATGGTGAAGGGCCGTGATCAAAGTGGATTTCCCTGTCTCATTGTTGCCTGAAATTATGTTGAGCCCATGGGTGAAAGTGATTTCCACGGGTTCACGGAAGCAGCCCAGCGATTCCACACGTAACCGCTCGAGGATCATGTGCTCACCTCCTGGGCAAGCTGTGCCAGAAACCGAATGGCATTTTGAATCACCAGAGGATCATCTTCGATTTCGTGGAGCATCTTCCTCAGGGCGGCATTGTCTAGGATCATCCTTTGACCGCTATGATCGGTAGCGGCAGTATGCTGACCACTAGTCAACGTAATCGATTGACTGCCATCACCAGCCGCGGCAGCCTGGTGGCCACCAAGGGGATCTGCCATTAGTGCCAGCTGGGCTAAATCTGACAACATCCCCCCCAAAAAAGGATGGGAGGCTGCCAAATGGTGTAATGCGCCCCTGGTAATCTCTGGCTGCAGCTGGGTGGTATCCAACTCCAAGTGAAGTAGACGGGCTCTAAGCCAGCTAGCAAGCTCCTCTAGTTCTGCATCCATCTCGCCTGTGCTGTATCCTGAAACCCGCAGGCGCAACAAAGTGTTTTCCGATAAGCGGGGTTCCCATGCCCACCGCGCAGATAGAATATCCATATCAGGCTGGAGCTCCCACAAATGATCTATCCAAGTCAGGGCATTTACCTGAAGCCTTTCGACAATTGCCTCCCCGGCACGCAGTTCAACCAGTGCCACAGAACCACTATCATCACCAAACCCCATGGGCTCCGGGGTCCCCACCATGATAGTCTCATTATTCGCTCCTAGATAGGAGTGCCAATGACCCAAAGCTAGGTAGTCCAACTGCCCGCGGGCGGCTGCATCCAGTGCTATGGGGTGATCATCTGGTTGGTACTTCCCTTCAATCTGCAGAGATCCATGAGCCACTCCAATGCGGTATTTCGCTGCCGGTGTCTGGGGGAAATTGGCGGTGGGATCTCTCTCTGAACGCTTTTGAGTCACAGGTGCAGGCAAGAGGGCAACTGTCCCATCTAGCAGGTATACCGGTGATCCATCCCGCAGAACATGGATATTAGATGGTGGATGTACCAGCGCCGTCCTCTGATAAACTGATCCTGGAGATAGGAAATCATGGTTCCCCGGCAAGATATACACGGGGATCGGTGCTGCCTTTTCCAAGACATGGAGAACAGCATAGACAAGTTCATTGCTCACAGCGTTACTGTCAAACAAGTCGCCGGCGATCAAGACGAAATCACACCGACGTTCTTGAGCTAGATGGATAATCCGCTTAGCTGTCTCAATGCGAGCCTCCCTCACTGATTCCGCTACCGCGGACACGTGGCTTGCTCCCATGCCAATATGCCAATCTGCTGTATGGATAAAGCGCAAGGACATCCCTCCGTTTGGAATCGCTCAAAGTCCCATTCGGTGCTCCAAATCCAGCTGTTTACATGATTATTGCTTCGCTTTTGCCAGGAGCTTTACCTGCAAATGCCAAAATCCCACTGCCCCCTAAAAGGGCAATGGGATTTTAAATCAATGCGGTACCGACAACTCTCCATGCAGGAGAGCTTCGACGACCTTCGGCCTAATATCAGTTTCTCAGCTCTTGGATGTGATCTGCTTGAAAACCACATAGGAATAAACCAGGGAAACTAGTGATACCCCAATTATGGCACCCATGAACACCCCGAAGTTGTAAGGAGTTGGCAGCCAAGTAGCTCCCAGTGCCACCAGCCCACCAGCTACCCAAAGGGGCCCTGACATTCTGTGGGTCCGTCGCCAAACCTCTTCGTTGGCCAAGGTCCAAGGTGTCCGGATCCCTACGAAATAATTGTGCCTGACCCTACCCATCTGATTGCCCATGAGAATTACCATGAGTGCTACAGCAGGTTGCACAACTCTGCCTGCGTCAACCTCATAGCCTAATCCCGCCATCAGCACAACTACATGCAGCAGAGCCATCACTCCGATAATGCTCCATCGAATCACATCATAGGCCCCAGCAAAGCGCTCATAGCTAGTTTTCTTTGGATCCAGAGAGGGAATCACAAGCATCATGACATAGATGGCTAGGTTAACCAAAGGCAGCCCAAAGGCTCCAAAGAAACGGCTGCTGTATCCGTCGACCTCACCCCGCACATTCCAGTGGCTGGGTACCCGCTCCGGCAGCTGCGGGTAAAAATACACTCCCGAGGCCAAGAGGAGCAAAATCAAAGTCCATAGTGGCCAATCCCGCCTCAGCTGCTCTCGGGACAACATCGGTATGCGCTCATTCATCTTTAGCTCCCCCCTCATCTAAGGAATTACTCTCACCGGCAGTATACTTCATTAGCCAGACAATAATGTCTTGAAACACTGTAGACTCCAGGGAATAGATGATCTTTTGCCCTTGTCTTTCATCGCTTACGAGGCCCGCCTGTTTCAAGAGTGACAGGTGATGGGACAAACTCGGCTTAGTGATGGAAAAATGCTCAGATAGCTCCCCCGCAGTCATATCACCATTTCTGAGGAGTTGCAGGACCTTGCGACGGTTGGGGTCAGATAAAGCCTTGAAGGTCAACCCTATAGCTGCCAGATGAATCACCCCCACGATTAGATAGTTTGACAAACATCTAATTACACTTAGATTATATCTTGGATCCCCCGTCGCCGTCAAGCAGCTAGGCCCACCTCATCAATGGCATTTCCTGGTCCCGAAAGCCCTCACCCTTCGATTGTCAGACTAGATGCCTATGACCCCGAGCTGCTACCGGTATCCGCCCTAGGACAACACCATCCTCCACTAAGTAGTATTCATCAAAGAGATTCATGGCAGCACAGGCGTGGTTGGGAATGACCTCCACTTTCTCACCCACACCGAGACCCAAGGAGCTGTCCTCGATTACTCCATGCTCCTCATTGACCCAAGTGATATAGATAGCCTCTTGCCCCTTGATGGCGCCAAAACCAGGTACACCTGTGCCTTGGTCCTTGGAAAGGCTCTTGCTGCCTGAGTCCAAGATGTACCGATGGGAAGTAGGATGGCTGACCACTGTTGCCAGCACACTCAAGGCACACTGATCCCAAGTGGCCACTCCGGGGGCAACCAACGACCCGTCATTGAAGACATAGGTGCCGGGGCGGATCTCCGTCACACCGGGTACCTGGGCTACTATGCTTGCGCTGGGCGTAGAACCGGTGGAAACCTCCTGTACTGGAAAACCAGCGGCACGCAAGGCGTTGGCAATCTCTACAGTTATCTCACCTTCGGCCCGACCTGCCACTTCTCTGCCCACTGCATCTTGTCCATGGGCGTGGCCGGCATGGGTGAAAAGCCCCTGAAGCTCCAGCCCAGGCAGCTTGCTTATGCTCTTGGCCAAAGCTATTGCTTCCTTGGCTGAAGCGAGGCCGCTTCTCTGCAGGCCCGTGTCAATTTCAATAAGAGCACCCAGACTGGCGCCATATTGCTCCGCAACTTCCGATAGGATCTTGGCCCCTATTTGGCTATCAATCCCCACAGACACATTGGCCAAACGGCCCAATCGAGCTAAGCGCTGAGCCCGATGCCGCTCTGCCGCTGGATAAGCCACAAACACGTCTTCGATACCGCTATAGGCCATCACTTCCGCTTCATCCACTGTGGCCACTGTAACGCCTTGAGCTCCCAAAGCCTGCTGCCAGTGGGCGATGAAGGGAGACTTATGGGTTTTGATATGGGGGCGCAGCTTTACTCCCGCTGCAGCAGCCACTTGAGCCATCCGTTCCAGATTATCCTGCAGTTTATTCCTATCCACAATTAAGGCCGGTGTGGGCAAATCATAGATATGCAATGCACTCCCACCTCCATTGATGAGATTCCCTATGGGGCGCCCCGTAGAGGCACCACGGACTCACTCTATCTAGTCATCGATCAGCATCTGACCATCCTTGTAAATCAACTGTCCGTCAGCGTAGATCTCCCCACCGTCCCGCATATCACAGAGCATATCCCAGTGGATGCCTGATTGGTTCTTGCCACCGGTTTCGAGATAGGTGCTACCCAGGGCGAGGTGAATTGTACCCCCGATCTTCTCATCAAAGAGCATATTGCGGGTGAATTTGGTGATGCCAAAGTTAGTACCAATGGCAAACTCCCCTACCCGACGTGCCCCCGCATCGGTATCGAGTAGTGAATGTAGGAGCTCCTCACCCCTTGATGCCGTGGCCTTGACCACCTTGCCTTTCTCAAAGGTCAGGCGGATATCCTCAACTTCCTTGCCAGAATAGATACCGGGAAATGAAAAGCGAATCACGCCTTCCACAGAGTCTTCTATGGGAGCGGTAAATATCTCGCCATCGGGGAAGTTCATCCTACCATCACAGTTTTCCCAAGTTCGCCCCTTCAATCTCAGGCGCAGGTCGGTATCTTGGGCTTTGACCTCGATAACATCGACGCCATTGAGAAATTCCACATACCGCTCTTGCTGGTCATGGACCTCCTGCCACTGGGCTTTCGGATCGGAGCTATTCAGAAGGCACCCCTCCATCACAAACTCGGCATACTCATCGAGGCTCATGGAGGCCTCTTGGGCTAAGCCTAAGGTGGGATAAAGTGCCACACACCACCGCATTTCTCCCTTGGCCGCCCGCTCCATAAAGAGCTGATTCAAAGGGGCCATGGAGCGCTGCCTGAGAGCGATCTTCTCGGAATCTACGTTGGTTAGGGATTTAGTATTATGATCGGCTATAATGCTCAAGAAAGCTTGAAAACTACCTAGCGCCATCTCACGAAGAGATGAGACATACTGAAGCTGCTCATTGGAGGCGGTAGCATAGTAGATTCTACTTAGTCCTTCAGGCTGGATCTGGATTTCAGGGTAGGCCCCCCGCAGAAGTGCAATACGATAGACCTCCTTAACTAACGGCGTAGCCAAATCGGTGGTATTGATGAGAAACTTATCCTCAGGCTTGAGCTCTAGTGAATAGTCAACTAGAACTTCTGCCATTTTGGTCAGACGGGAATCAATCATGTTTTGAGCTCCTTCCGCTTTACATGCTGAATTTGAACACGGTATCTAGCTTCCACCTGCTCTCCTGGAATATTCCCTAGGCAGGTCTTGATTCCTCCAGGAATCTGACGTCAAAGGCTGAATTCCAGTATCGTGAGACTAACTGGTAAGCGATAAAACCATGGAGGTGGCCATTCATGAGTGAGATTATGCTGGATCCCCTGAAGTTTTATGGGGTGCAAAGCCCCATGTCAGACCCTGGTGAAAATGCTACGCTGTTTGCTGATCTGCCCCACGATGTCCCCAAGTTGTGTCAAATTGTGCAGGGCCTGATGGTACACGTCTTTTGGGCAGAGCGCTACGGCCTCAAACTTACAGAAGAACGCCAGCAAGAAGTGCAGCTGCGCAAAGTTGCCCAAAGACTGGCAAGAATCCAGGAGATGGGCTCTGAAAGCCTCACTATCCCCCGCCCCTTGGAGCGCCGTGTGGTGGGTAATTGCCGTGATTTCTCATTGCTCCTGTGCTCCATGTTGCGATACCAAGGTATACCTGCCCGGGCCCGCTGTGGATTTGGCACCTATTTTCTGCCCCATCATTACGAAGATCACTGGATCTGTGAATACTGGCATGAAGCCAAACAGGCGTGG
>DAIQRD010000096.1:8599-9508 GCA_036786445.1 Bacillota bacterium | reverse complement strand
ATAAATCCTGCCGAACGGTCCCATGACAGCGACGAAAGAAAGCGCCTGGATAGCACTATGGCCCCAGGGCATGCTAATGCAGAATCCCTATTGGCAAGTGAGGAGACAGCTATGGAAAATCAGTTCATTGAGATGCGCAGCCAAGCCATGGGTAAGCTCAAGCAAGATCTAGTAGAGGAAATGGGTTTTTGGGAGATAGTGCAGACCCAAGGTTGGGGGGCATTGGCTGCCAAAGATTGTGGTCGGATTGGAGGGAGAATGGCGAGCCAGCTTAGCCCAAATATGCTGCGTAAGCTGGCCACCATGGGAAACACGGACTCAATGGATATGGAGTCTGAAACAAATCCTGACTAGCTATCCAACTTGACGGTGGTAACAGGAATGGGTTTTACGAAATTCGTCCTTGAGGATGCGCATTAGGTATATCTCCCGCTGTAGGCCGGGGTGCGGTTCATTGCGGAGAAGCTTACCCTGTTTCTTGAATCCAACCTTTTCATAGCAGCGTATAGCCGCTATATTGTTACTTGCTACCCGTAAGTACACTTGGGATAGTTTCATCTCGTCAAATGCGTGGACTAGCAGGGCTGTTACAGCTTCTACTCCGTAGCCTTTGCCACGATAGTCGCCTTCGCCGATCCGGATTCGCAGCTCCGCCTCGCGACTTCGCCAAGTGATGTGATCTAGCTCAACATCGCCAATAGGCCGCCCGTCCAAGGTGGCTATGATCAGGCGCCGGTTACGGCGGTTGCGGTGCAGTTCCTTGTACCATGCCTCACAGTCCGCCAGTGCCTCGGGGCATCCATCATCATCCATATAATGGCCTACGTCGGGATCTTTGGTCCATTGCACAATCTTGGGAAAATCAGACGGCAGCAGAGGCCGGAGCATGATCCTTTCCCCTCGAATACT
>DAIQRD010000096.1:0-8589 GCA_036786445.1 Bacillota bacterium | reverse complement strand
CATCGCTTAAAGCCACTCCCTTACCAAACGTTAGCTGCTGTAATCACAGATTTCTATGTGGAGCAAAGAGTGACCTCTAAGCAATTGTAACCAATCATCCCATTGGCCGCACTGAACAGACAACTATTCCATGAGGGATTGGCGCAAAATACCCAATATACGTTTCTCCAACCTGGAAATCTGACCTTGGGATATACCCAGTACCCCCGCGACTTCGCTTTGGGTTTTCTCCTCCAAGAAGCGTAGTTGGACGATGGTGCGTTCCCGATGGGGTAACCGCTCACAGGCTTGCCTTAATACATAATTTTCCACCCAGATATCAGATTCCGGCTCCTGACCTAGCTTATCTTGGAGCAAGACAGGCGTGTCCTCACCTTGGTGTACCACTTCCTGGATAGACGCCACCGGGGCCACAGCCTCTAGAGCTTCCACGATTTCCTCCCGCTCCAAACCGAGCTTTGTGCCGATTTCCCCGGGAGTTGGAGCCCTGCCTAGCTCTTGCTGGAGCTCGTCCCGAACCTGCATGACTCTAGCTGCCCTTTCCTTAATTGATCGGCTGATCTTTACTAGATCTGTATCACGTAGAAACTGACGGATTTCTCCCATGATCATTGGAACGGCATAAGTGGAAAACCGCACATCATAGGATAAGTCAAACTGATCAATGGCTTTGACCAAGCCTACACATGCCACCTGGAAGATATCTTCAATATCGCCTCTGCCACGAAATCGTCCAGCTATACTCATGGCCAGGCGTAGGTTTACTTCAACCAAGCGATCCCTAGCCTCAGCGTCACCTGCTTGTGCATGTGCCAATAAACAGCGGATTTCTTCTCCAGCTAATTGTGGCATTGGCGGAAGCTGGATTTTGCCCAAGCCTCCCTGCATGATAATCTCTCCCTACGCTCCCACCTTGGTCTGCACTGGTGATTTTCTCATGGTAAGGGATGTGCCCTTGCCCAATGAGGAGTCAATCACTAGCTCATCCATGTACTCTTTGACAAAAACCAGCCCCAGACCCATGCGTTCTTCTGGCTCAGTGGTGAAGGCTGGTTCAAAGGCCTTCTCCACATCAGCTATGCCTAGTCCTTCATCTCGGATGCTGATCTCCAAAAGGCCATTCAAGAGAGTGCAGGTCACGGTGATCAGGCCTTCGGTTTCTTTGTACCCATGGATCACGGCATTGGATATTGCTTCAGATACTGCAATCTTAATCTCATCCAATTCATCTAAAGTAAAATCAAGCTGGGCTGCAAATAGAGCAATGGCTGTCCGGGCAAAACCAATATTCGCAGCTTTGCTAGGAAATTGCATGAGTACTCTATTGTTGGCAGTCTCCATCAGTGCCTCCCCCCAATCTGAGCTAGTGCTTGTTCCTCAGAATCAGCAAATTGTATGATGCGTTCCATGCCAGCCATCATTAGCATGCGGCGTACCGGAGCCAATGCCCTAATCGCTACCACAGCGCCAGCTCTCGCCTGGATTTTCTTATAGCGTCCCAGAAGTACTCCTAGACCGGAACTGTCAATGAATCCTACTTTCTCCAGGTCCCAAATCAAGTGATGGAGCTTGGCGTCACCTGCTAAAGCCGTATCCACGGTATCCCTCACCACTGGGGCTGTAGCCAGATCCAATTCTCCCTCTAGAGCTACTATCAAGGTCCGTCCGACACGTTTGGTTATGATATCCACCCTATGCCCCTCCATGTACTCAGCTAGAGTTCAACCATCATAGGACTTACCCACAGTATAAGTGCCAATTTAATCCCCCGAGGAGTATTTTCGCAAAGTTTTAGTGAATTCCTGCTGGCACAATTGCGGGACAGCAAAATATCGGATCAAAAGAGAGGAGCCGGTGGCTCCTCTCTAGTCGTTGATGCATCTGGTTGTGACCTACAGGCCTGGTACGATGCTGCGCAAGAGTCGTTTGGACATCCTCATGAGTATCTGCCATGTATTGGCTTGCTCGACCGCGGCATCGGTGACCACCTCGACCCGAGACAGCTCTTTGCCCTCACGCATAATCACTAATTCGCCCACTATTTCACCTTTTTGCAGGGGAGCAATCAGCTCCTTACGCCAGTCCATTTCCCTAGTAAGATCGCCGGAACGACCTCGGGGGATCCCAACAACTAGATCCTTGCGAGCACTAACTGAAACTTTCTCTTCTTTACCTCTAGGAATGAGGACTTCACCTAATGGTTCCCCGGCTCGGGCAATGACTACTGGTTCATATACCCTAAAACCATAATCCAACAAGGTTACAGTATCCTTTTTCCTTGCTTCCTTAGTTGGGTTTCCCAAGACTATGGAAATGAGTCGCATACCATCTCTGCTGGCCGTCGAGGCTAGGCAATATCCTGCCTCGGAGGTCATCCCTGTTTTGATCCCATCTAGTCCGGGGTACCCATACCGCCGCCCGGACTCCAATACCCTATCCAGCAATTCGTTTAATGTATAGAGGTGTGGTTTCCTCGTAGTGTCCGGCCGCATGATGTATTCGTGGGTGGATACCATCTTCATCAAGAAAGGCAGACTGGCAGCATGCCGAGACAAAACCGCTAGATCATGGGCAGATGCATGGTGCTCTGCTCCCTCCATTCCCAGGGTCTTGGGGGGTAACCCACTGGCATTGCTGAAGACTGCATTTCCCATGCCTAGTTCTCGAGCTCTTCGATTCATATGATCGACAAAGGCGGCTTCCGACCCGCTTAGATACTCAGCCACAGCTACAGCTGCGTCGTTAGCTGACCCTACGGCAATAGCATACAGCATCTCCTCAAGGGTCATCTGCTCTCCAACCTCTAACCAGATCTGTGAACCACCCATCTTGTTGGCATATTCGCTGGTAGTTACCATATCTTCAAGCCGTGCCGCCCCCTCCTCGATTGCCTCCAGGGCCAATACCAGAGTCATGATTTTGGTAATACTGGCCATTGGGAGGGGATCATGCATATTATGCTCATATATTATCTCACCTGAACTAGCTTCCATGAGAACGGCCGCTTTTGCTGCCAGATTCAACTCCTGCGCAACTATTGCCACAGGTCTGAGGCTAGAGAGACAAAGGATAACCCACAATGTGACAACGAAAATCCTATTCTGACGTCTGCGCACTCTTATCCCTCCTCGCTCACCCAATTGCCTTTTCGAATCTGGCATCGAGAGGCCAGTAATCACAGGCTACATTTTATAGATTATGTGCTGTCTTTTCCCGATATGCCAAAGCTCAACTAGAGACGCGATCTAGGAGCAAAGGCTGTGGAGTCACCGGCAGTGCACTCCAAATGATAGCTTCCTGCACTCGCTCTGCTGCCATGGCGACTTTTTCCTGGGTAGCACCGTGCACTCTCGCCAGAACCTGCCCCTTCTGGATTGGATCACCGACTTTTACCAAGATCTCCAAGCCTGCAGCCAAATCAATCTCATCTTCAATCTGTTGCCGTCCTGCACCGAGCTCCATGGCAATCAACCCCATGGTGCGGGCATGTACATCACTGACATAGCCATCTTTGCTGGCCACAACACTTCGATTCACAGGGGCCGTGGGCAATACATCGGGGCTATCGATAGCTGCGGGATCTCCCCCTTGCATAACAACCATCTCTCGCAGTTTGGCCAGAGGTTGCCCCGCAGCCATGACCTCTTCCAGGAGCTCTCGGCCGGCGGGCAGACTCTCTGCTTTACCTGCCTGCATCAGCATTTCCGCCCCTAAAGCAAGACACAACTCGGTTAAATCTGCCGGGCCCTTCCCCTGCAAAGTACAAATGGCTTCCCGTACTTCCAGCGCATTACCTACGGCGTGGCCCAGAGGTTGATCCATATTGGTAATCAATGCTACTGTCTTGCGGCCTGTTTTCTCACCAATATCTACCATGGTTTCAGCGAGCCTGCGGGCTCCGAGAATATCTTGCATAAAAGCCCCATTGCCCACCTTTACGTCGAGCACAATCCGATCAGCGCCGGCGGCGATCTTCTTGCTCATAATGGAACTGGCGATCAAAGGTATGGAATCCACAGTGGCGGTAACATCACGCAAGGCGTATAGCTTCCGATCAGCAGGAACAAGATTGCTGGTCTGACCGACGATCGCCAAGCCCGTCCCCCGCACCACCCGGATAAGCTCATCCCTCGCTAACTCACTTCGAAAGCCAGGGATAGAGCTCAACTTATCTAAAGTACCACCTGTGTGGCCCAGGCCTCTTCCCGACATTTTGGCGACCTGGACTCCCGCGGCTGCAACCCAAGGGACTAGCACCAATGTAGTCTTGTCTCCTACCCCACCGGTTGAGTGCTTGTCCACAACGACTGTGCCTAGTTCTGGCCAGGATAGAGTCTCACCGGAGTCGACCATTGCTAGAGTGAGCTCCGTCGTGGCTTGGGGAGTTAGCCCGCGAAAATAGACGGCCATACACCACGCGGCCATTTGATAGTCCGGTATATGGCCAGCTGTATACTCCGAAATGAGAAAACGAATCTCCTCCCGAGAAAGATCTGTGCCTTCACGGGTCTTAACGATCAGCTCATACATCCTCATGCCATTCCCTCCATGTAGGTATACTGGCCCTAAGCAAATCTGTCCATAAAACTGCGGCCAGGTCCCCTCCACTCCAGTCCGAAAAGCTCCCCAATGGAGGCTGCTAGGTCAGCAAAGGTCTCCCGCACCCCCAAATCAACACAGCGAGAGTCTTGAGGCCTTACAACCAATAGCGGCACATATTCCCGAGAATGGTCAGTGCTGGGTGTCGTGGGATCACACCCGTGGTCAGCAGTAAAGATAAGAACGTCATTGGACGTCAATCTCTGCAAAATCTCAGGCAGCATGGCATCCAGGGCCTCTAAGCCGGCAGCATAGCCTTGAGGATCGTTGCGATGACCCCAAAGCATATCAAAATCTACGAAATTCGCAAAGATCAAACCAGGTTCGCCAAGTTCCTCCATTGCCGCCAGGACTGCTTCAAGAACCTCTCTATTGCCATGAGCGGAGAATGACCGTGTTATCCCCTGCCCTGCAAAAATATCGGGGATCTTGCCTATACCGGGTAACCGGCTCGTACAAGGTGATCCAGCAGAGTGGGATGGAAAGGCGATAAACTAAAGTCCCGGCGTCGCTTAGTTCGGACAAAGGCATCAGGGGACCCAATAAACGGCCTGGCGATCACCCTACCGACCCCATGCTCACCCTGGAGTAGTCTTCGAGCCATCTCGCACATGTGGTAAAGCTCATCTATGGAAATGACATCCTCATGAGCAGCAATCTGGAAAACGCTGTCACCCGAGGTATATACAATGGGATAGCCGGTGGCCATATGCTCCGCACCAAGTTCACGGATAATCTCAGTTCCTGATGCAGGCTTATTGCCCAAAATTCGCCTACCAATTTGCTGCTCAAAAGCTTCGATAACATCATTGGGAAACCCTTTTGGGTATAGTGGAAAAGGCCGGTCAAGAACCAGACCCATCATCTCCCAATGGCCTGTGGTCGTGTCTTTACCAGGGGATCTCTCTGCCATTTTCCCCCATCCAGCCCCACATTGGGTTCGAGGACTGACACCGGCAATAGGTACGATATTCCCTAGACCCATCGCCTCAAGCTGGCGAAGGCGAAGTCCCCCTACGGCCTTAGCGACATTAGGCAATGTGGCACTACCAGCATCGCCATACTGTGGGGCATCAGGTAGCTCCCCCACACCTACACTGTCCAAAACCAGCAAAATCACCCTAGGCATGTCCAACATCTACCACCCAGTTCCACAACTCATCCAGTAGTGGTCTGGGTGTGCCTCCTCTCCATTAGCCACTTTCGCATTACATATTTCTAGACGCAAAAGCAGTTACCTGCCCCGAGACCCGCCGTATGCAGAAACCGCAGTAGGCATCCCCAACCAATTCTCCCTAAGCGAAGTAACGAGTGGCAGCCTCGATCAGTACTGGAGTCACATAGGTTTCAATCAGAGCTGCTGCCCCCATGAGGCCACTAGCCAGTAGAACTAGTAGAGTTGTATTCAGGAAATTGCGGTACATGTTAATATCCCGTCGCCCCAAGAGTGTCTGTAAGGCGGCCCAAGAAAAGCTAAAAGAGGCGCCACCAGCCAAGATTATGGCAGGCACCATCAACAAGTTGTGGGGGATCACTGAAGCTATAGCCAATGCAATACCCCTCAATACCATTTCTTTGACCATAAAAGCAACGGTGAAGCCCAGCACAAACCCCCTCAGAAAAAGCAAGGCTAAGATAAGAGGTGCTCCTAATACTGACAACCCTAAGAGCCACATAAGCCCCACTGTCTTAGCGATATTACCTAGAAAGGCTAGGCGTACATTGGCCAAAGAGTCAACAGGCTGCACCATGGGAAAAGCTTGAAAGAAAGTATGAATGTAACTAGTCAAATCATCATTTTGCTCTGGACTAAGGGTTTTGACGGCAAAAGCTCCGCTGACACTCCCCATGATAAGGACCACAAGCAAGAACACATAGGTTGCCGACCTTCGGCGTAAATAAGTGCGGACAGTCCCAGATACTTGCCTGGCCATGCCGTCTCCCCCTTGTCCCGGTCAACGCCATCCTGGCTACGGGATTTCTCACACCATGCTTATGCCCAGGCGAGCCGGTTTATGCAAAGGGCTAGATGTCAATCAAATGGCTAGTATCGTTGATGGATATCACTGATAGATCTGCATTGGTGTTAGCAATCAAGCTAATGCCTCCGTTGTCCAAATGAAACTCTGGTTTTTCTTCACCAGCGATCCATGCCAAGAGGACCCTCATAAGTCCCCCATGGGTCACAACTACCCCTGTCTGATCCGGATATTTGGCCAACACCCACTGTAAGGCCAGGATTGCCCTGCTCCTCAACTCCGCCAGTGTCTCCCCACCCCTAGGCCCAGATGCATGGGGATTAGCGTGCACCTTGCGCCATTCTTCAGGGTACAGGTCTTGAATTTCCGCTCGTGTCAGCCCTTCCCAGCCGCCATAGGCTCGTTCGCGCCATAGAGTAGAAGTGACCACCGTAAGCCCCAACCTGTCGCCAATGCTCACCGCTGTATGCAGGGCTCGGCTAAGATCACTGCTTACGACAAAACTAGCCCCTGAGGTGGCTAGTCTCTCTGCCGCCCGTTCCGCTTGCCCGAACCCCACATCATCTAGAGGAATATCCCGCTGACCTTGATACCGTTTTTGCTGATTCCATTGCGTTTCTCCATGGCGTACTAAATAGATCCCAGCCAATGGTCACTCTCCTTCCGTGCTCAACTATGGACGCGGCCGTAGTGGCCCCCGCCTCCTACCTTCATTCCTAAACGCCCTTCCCTGGCCGCCACGATCTTGCTGGCCACAGTACTACCCACAACCTCACTGAGCTCCTCCTCAGTAGCACCATGCAAAATGTGCATTTCAGTGCCTAGGCCTTGGAGCAATCTTGCCAGAGTCTTAGGACCTACCCCGGGAATGAACTCCAAAGGGATCTGGTAAATATAAGGGGGACGATGGGCAGGATGGGTGGGTTCTTTGCTGTGGGCAATAGCTGTAATGCCATCGAGTACACCTACTACAACTCGTTGACCACCACAATCTGGACAATAGGTGACGGGTGGATCACCAACCACCACCCGCTCACACTGAGGACAGTATGTGCGGTGGTATTTCCCCAAGCGAGGATCTAGGCCGTAGTTAGCCAGGATGAAATTATCACTATCACCACATAGAGCCCTGTGCAGATGGGCGAAATCAGGCACATTCAGCTGAAAAGCATTATATTCTCGGGCAATTTTGGGGAGAGAGTGAGCATCGGAGTTACTCAGGAATCTCATTTCCCCCAACTCAGGAATTCTATCGGCAAGGTCACTATCAGAACTAAGCCCCAGCTCCAATGCGGGGAAACTAGCATCCAATTCTGCCAACGTTTGCACGCAATTGCCGTAGACACTCTTGAAAGGAGTGAAGGCATGGGCGGGGAAAAAGATGCCCTCTAGCTCGTTAGTTACGAAATCGTTGACATCCTTGATCTGCAGTCTGGCCCGTTGGGAACTGAGGGATATGTTGGTTATCGCCATGGATAGAAACAAGCTGAGTTCTTCCATGGCTGCTACAGTGGGAACATAGGCAAGGAAATGTGCACTCCCGCCATGGGGTCCCGCCAGCTCTATTTCAGCCCCCAGAATCAGAGTCACCTGATCTTCATATGTTAAGCCCCCACCAGCCAAAGGTGCCAACCGACCTTGCTCCACAAGGCTACTGATGTCCTTTAGCACCGGCGGCGACGCACAGTCAATGATTCCCGCCATATGAATACCCTTACGATATCGGCATTCTTCCAAAATCCCTTGGAGGGTCAGTTTGTCCGATGCCGTGATCTTGATTGGGGCCCCCGATGATGCTCTACCAATGTGAATATGCAGATCTCCAAAAATGGTCACTAAAATACCTCCCGGTTGCTGTCCACCACTAGTTCGCCTTTACCACAGGAGGTATTTCGCCACAGATGCAGATTCTCCCGTTTCTCACCGACTAACTCTCAGTCAACCATTGGGCCGTCAGCCAACCGGCAGCTCCCCCAGCTCTAAAAAAGGCAGGGTCTTCCGATGGCGCGCG
>DAIQRD010000095.1:0-9648 GCA_036786445.1 Bacillota bacterium | reverse complement strand
ACTATTTTCCTTGATCCTTCAAGTGGGCAACAGCCTTGGCGAAAAAGTCCGGTTTACCAAAACCACCAGCTTTGAGGACCATCATAAGTGGAGGCTCTGTCAGGGACATGCAGGAAGGGATCCCAGGCTCGATCTCCTGCCATACCCGCATGCCTGTAATCCCTAGGTTGGCACACACAGCTGCCGATGTATCACCGCCCGCGATGAGGAGCCCTATCGGTCCTCCTTGGCGTACACAGTGAGATATCACTTCTGCTAAAGCCCCTGACACGACACGGGAGATGGCCTGTGTGGTTAGGCCTTGGGCTTGTCCCATAGCCTTCGTTTCGGCCACGACCTTGGAGTCATTTGCTGTATGCACCACCACATCCTCACCCCGCTGCAGCGATGCTCCAATCTGAATAGACAGCTCCTCAATCTCCGCAGTGCGCTGGTCTGGTGTCATAATTCGTAGCGAGTCTAACTCAAATACGGGAGCACCTCTCTGCCGCATGTATTCCACCTGAGCCGCAGTCTGAGGCATTAGGCTGCCTGCAGCACATAGGACGCCTCGCCCAGCCTCACTAGCTTGCTTTGGCAAAGCCCTGCATTGGTTGAAATCACTGTTTCTACGGAGAACAGGCAATTCCTCTGCCATGGCTGAGCTTCCGCCCAGCACAGGTAGATCATGTAGCCCTTGGGCTATTACCTCTATGGAACCCTGATCGGCAACATCCATGATCACGTAATCGTATATCCCCTTGAGCTGCTCCACTGCTTTCCGCAAGATAGTCGGGCCCTGCGCAACTACTGCCTTGGGAATCAGCCCCACCCTGCGCTTGGTCTGGCTCTGCAATATTTCCACCAGATTAGAACTAGTCATGGGGTGAACAGGATCAAAACGAAACTCTGACTCTTCTAACTTGACTCCATGGATATAGTGGATACCCTGGATAGTCTGGCGACCATTCTTGGGGAAACCTACTATTACTGCAGCGAAAGCTTCATCTGTAGCATCCAGCATTGCATCGAGTTCAGACCCGATATTTCCCCGAAAAGCAGAGCAGATTTTCTTGTAGAACCGATCACAGCCTAACTCCCGCAGCCTTGCTGTGGCTTGAAAGACTTTCTTGTATGCCATCATGGGTGTATCAAAGCGGGAATTGGTGTCTAGGATCAGTACATCCGGTATTTCCCAGCCACTTAACACTGGCTCGTGGGTCTCTCCAGTATAGGAAAAGACATATACCAAAGCACCTGATTTCACAAACATGCTGCCAATATCATGGGCACCAGTCAGATCATCAGCGACAACACCAATCACGGAGCCACCCCCCCACAAGCCCATACCTCAAAATAGCTTAGTTCTTGGAACCCCTCGCCTTTTCGGCTACCTTCCCTGCACTGCCCAGGAAATTGGTCATCTTCTCTGCCACCACATTCTCCACAGCCGCCTGACCTACCTGCAGTAGTTTTGGATCCAAGCCACAGCACTCTTGATTGGTCAAGTGATTCTCACGACCGATGGCAGCCAAGAAAGCCAGCTCTAGGTCTGTAGCGATATTGACTTTGCTAATACCACCACCGGGACACTCGATGGCCAGCCGAATCATGCTGGAGGGCACACCTGATCCGCCATGTAGTACTAGATGGACTGCTGTCTGTGCGCGAATGGCTTCAAGCCTTGCATGATCTACTCGGGGCTGCCTAACCTTATACACTCCATGGGCAGTACCCACTGACACAGCCAAAGCATCAACATTAGTCTCTTCCACAAACTGCCGGGCTTCCTCAGGGTCTGTGAATAACTCTTCGTCAGTATCTGTTTCCACAAAGTCTGTGCTGCCAATGCGCCCTAACTCTGCTTCTACAGATACACCTTTGGGGTGGGCATATTCCACTACCCTTCGAGTAGCTGCTACATTATCTGCAAACTGTTCATGGGAGGCATCGACCATCACAGAGTTGAAACCAGCAGCAATGGCCGCTTTTATTATTTCAAAATCTTTAGTGTGATCTAGATGCAAGGCTACTGGGATGGAGATCGCTTCCTCCCGCAACACTTTATAGAACTCTTCGGCAAACTCCGCCGGGGTGATACTGTACCTGCCCAATTCCCGACTGGATATCTGAAGTATTAAAGGCGATCCTGCTTTCTCGCCTGCCAGCAGTATCGGCCTGATGAAAGGGGTACAGCGGGCCGAGAAAGAGCCGACTGCATAGCGTCCCTTCTCGGCTTCTTCTAGCAAAGTATTGAGTGAAACTACGTTGGGATACTGTGATCGTGTCATGAATCAGATCGCTCCTTAGATAGATAGTTGTAGTATTCTCGCAAAGGTCCTTGCAGTCGCAGATATGCCTGCTCATACCAATACTGATAGGCTTGATGCCGTTTTGCATCAGGGATCACTTTGGTCCCCGCCTGCTCTTGACGGGTTACTATATCAGCAATCCCATCTCGATCTAGTACTCCACACCCTAAACCGGCCACTAGGGCCGCTCCCAGCAGAGTTGATTCAGATATCGGGGGAATTACATACTCACAATGGGAAACATCTGCCTTTATTTGAAGCCAATATGGATTGCGGGTGCCGCCACCTACCGCGGTAACCCGACTAATGGGTGAGCCAGTTACTGCCTCTGCACTACGGCGAATGGCTTCCATTTCAAACGCCGTGCCCTCTAGGACTGCCTTAAGCAAATCTCCCTGTCCGTGTCTTTTCTGCAATCCAATAAAAGCCCCTTGGGTATTCACATCCGGCCAAGGTGAACCACTACCAGATAAGTAAGGCAAATAAACGATGCCAGAAGGCTCAGGGTCCACCGCAGCCAAGAGCTCTTCTAGCTGTTCATAGCTAAGAGGCTCTTCACATAGCACCCCACGCAGCCATTCCACTGAGCCACCAGAGTTGGATTGCCCTCCCATCCAGAACATGTGGCCAGGAAGGACGTGACAGCCAAAGGTGAGACCAGAGCGGAATTCAGCCTCACCTAGAGGGCTTTCCGGTAGAGTGCCCATCAGGTTTTCAGCTGTTCCCATGGAATCGTACACAATCCCTGGCTCGGTGGCGCCAACGGCCAAAGCGGCACAGCTGTGATCATGACCGGAAACAGCCACTGGCACAGCTTGGCCTAGGTTCAAACCCAGCTTGTCCCCTCTAACCACGGTGCCAACAGCATGTCCACTGGGATAGGCGGTTGGGAAAAGAGATGGTTCTAGATCGAGACCTTTCAGTATCTCCCTGTCCCACATCTTGGTATCGATACGGAATCCATAAGTACGGGCTGCTAGCGTATAGTCGGTACCACATTTGCCCGTCAGCCTGTAGGCGATATAGTCGGAGGCCGATAGCCACAGCGCATCCCGGGTGATCTCCCTCTCCTGCTCCCGCAGCCACAAGATCTTTGGCAGACTATACTTGAAGCTTGGATGCAAACCAGTTCTTTGAAAGCGTTCCAAAGGTGTTATTTGTCCCATACTAGCGCCCACTTGCTCCTTGGCCCGAGTATCAAACCAGGGAATTAGGGGTGTGCGTGGCTTACCGCTATGGATATCTAGCAAAAGTCCTGTCTCAGCCATACTCGCGATGCCGATAGCGGCAACGGATCTACCAACATCTCCTGGTAGGATTTCCTTTAGAGCCAAAAGCACCGCCTGCCAGAGGCCTTCGGGATCAATGTCAGCGTAACCACCACCAGACTCCTCGTAAGGGGTAGGCCGAGTAGCAACAGCTAAAGCTGTGCCATCACTGGCGAATAGACCGGCTTTACAGTGTGTAGTACCAATATCAATTCCTAAAAATGTCATCAGTTGATTAGCCCCTTTTCCAGCACAAATAAACCACTCTTCCTCGGTGTAATCCTCCATGGTATCCATAGGTTACCTTAGTCTTGCGAGGTTTGTTGTGGGTTGCATAGAGATCATACATTTTCTTGGGGGATAAATCAACTACCGTATGTTGTAAGATGCCCGGTTGAGAGATTGGGATGAGGGATGTTGTGGAAGTAGTCTATGGCCACCAACCGAATCAAGGCATCTTGGAGAAATCCCCAGTCAACTTACAAATTCAAGCAGGACTTAGTATCAAAGCGCCTAATACTATCATATGATAGCATTGTCTAGGGCTCTGCTTTTCATCACAACCCAAGTTGGTAGCGGAGAGTGGCTATGGGTAAATCAACCCCCGATGAAATAACTACGTTCTTGAAACAGGCCAAGGTACTGATTTCTCAAGGGAAACGGCGATTTCTAGAACGAGACAAGAACATATCGAGCATAAGTAACATGGGGCTGACTATTGAGCAGGCCTGGGCTGAAATACTAGAACTAACGTATCGTGAATATCTAGGAGGGCCCGAGCTTGATGACAATCCTAGATACGCGACAAAGGGACATCTCTGGTGGATGTTCGGCATAGAGGTTAGCGAGCTACAAGTCTATATCAAGCTACGTATAGCGGCATCCAATGTAGTGGTGTGCCTTTCATTTCACGAAGCTGAATATCCCCTGTTCTGCCCGTATCAGGACACTCGCTGAACATATATTCGTGAATAGATAAGAGGTGATATCTAGTGGTCATGCGCATTATATACTGCCCTATCTGCGATGCAGAAAAGGAAATAGACATAATCAAGCGCAAGGAGACTTACCCTGTTCGAGGCAAAGGCGTGGAAATCGATGCCCGAATAGCCGTATGTAAAACCTGTGGTGAGGAAATCCTTGACGAGGAAATCGACTCAGTGAATTTGCAGAAGGCGTACGATATTTATAGGGATAGCCATGGCGTTCTTGGACCTGCGGACATCGTGAAGCTCCGTAACAGATATGGACTCAGCCAACGGTCTCTCGCGCGGCTTCTAGGTTGGGGTGAAGCTACTATTTCGCGGTATGAGGCAGGCTCAATTCCAGATAATGCACACAACCTAACACTAAAGAGCCTAGAAGATCCGCGGATAATGCAATACTATCTAGATGAAAAGAAACATGTCTTGGCACCAAGGCAGAGCAAACGTCTCGAAGCAAGACTTCAAGATATTAAGAGGGAATCGTTGGTGGATTTCCTACACGATCTCCTGGAGACAAGCGCCAATAGACACCCTTCAATCCTGAATGGGTTCAGGGCTCTCGACTTGACTCGATTAGCACATATGACAGTGTACTTCGCAGAAAGCACGGAACTATGGAAAACTATGCTAATGAAGCTTTTGTTCTATACTGACTTCAATCATTTCCACAGATTCTCATGCTCCATCAGTGGTGCCAGCTACGCCCGGCTCCCTCGCGGTCCCGTCCTGGACAACTACCAGTACATCCTTGGCCTTCTGGAAGATGAAGGATACATCGAGATCCGTGAGAGGTGCGTTGGAATCTATGAAGGTGAAATCATAAGCCCAGTCATGCCTTTCAAGGCTTCGTTATTCGAACCAGATGAGCTCAATACCTTGGACGCAGTTGCCAGAAAGCTTGCTGGCAAGACAGGTCGGGAGCTATCCGAAATATCCCATCAAGAGAAGGCCTGGCAAGAACTGCCCAATGCTGAGCTGATCCCGTACACTTACGCAGCAGAGCTCACTGTCCAGATCTAGTCCTGCTAGGACACTTGGCTTTCGGATAACTTGCTGCGATGGAAATGCCTGCCAATAGAGACAGCCGTTTCGTGGCAAACTGATCATGTGCGTCCCATAGACATACAAATGTGAGGAGAAATCATGCAAAAAATCGAGTTAATGGCAGCAGCCACTTTTGGCCTAGAAGCACTCGTCGCCCAAGAGCTCAGGGAGCTTGGATATACAGACCTAGCAGTGGAAGACGGCAGGATTACCTTCCCCGCTGATCTGAAAGCTATCTGCCGAACCAATCTCTGGTTGCGGACAGCCGACCGGGTGCGGCTCAAGATTGGAGAATTTTCGGCTACTTCCTTTGATGAGCTCTTTGAGCAAACAGTGGACTTGCCTTGGGCAGATTGGATCCCTGAGAATGCCAAGTTCCCAGTAGAAGGCAAATCCGTCAAGTCTACACTCTTTAGTGTTCCTGATTGTCAAGCCATCGTGAAAAAGGCAGTAGTGGAAAGCCTAAAGAAACGATATCAGCAAGAATGGTTCCCCGAGGATGGACCCACGTATAAGATCGAAGTAGCACTACTTAAAGATGTGGCTACTTTGACCATCGATACCACTGGACCGGGCCTCCACAGAAGAGGCTATCGCACCCTCATTGGGCAGGCACCACTTAAAGAAACCCTGGCTGCTGCCATGGTCATCCTATCTCGATGGCACCATGACATTGCTCTCATCGATCCCTTTTGTGGCTCTGGCGTCATCCCCATTGAAGCAGCACTGATGGGACTTAATATAGCACCGGGCATGAACCGGACCTTTGTCAGCGAAGATTGGCCTAACATACCCCAAGAACTCTGGGAAGAAACCAGACAGGAAGCCCGAGAGCTAGCACAATTTGATCGCATCTTGCAGATCATAGGTACCGACATTGATGACGAGGCTGTCAAGATAGCCCGGCGCAATGCCGAGGCAGCCGATCTCAGCGAGTTGATTCACTGGCAAGCCAGCCCCCTGAGCGATCTTAGTTCCCGCAGGAAATATGGCAAGATCATCTGCAACCCGCCCTATGGAGAAAGGATCGGAGAGCGCAAAGCAGTAGCCGCCCTTTATCGGGAAATGGGTAGAGTCTTTGGCCAACTAGACACATGGTCATTTTACGTTCTGGCCTCCAATCCCGACTTTGAACAACTGTTTGGCAGACAAGCCTCCAAGAAACGCAAGCTCTATAATGGCAATATTAAGGTGGATTTTTACCAATACTTCGGCCCGAGGCCACCGAGAAGGCGTGCCCAAAGGGCACAAACCTCCGAGGAAACCGAAGAATAGTCTCCTGTGGTATTTGCAGCGACCTATCTAGCGTCCCATCTATAGAGGCTACCCATAAAGCGGGTAGCCTCTATTTCTTGTCTATGGCTATAGCAACTAGACGAATAACCACCCCGTTTGCAGTTCTGCCCGACAACCGCGAAAACTCCGACTTTTGTCAACTCTAACTAGCGCTAGACAAACAGTCTGGTATTATCCCAACTCTTCTGTTTGCGATCTTGGGTGTAAGACCTGTGGAGGTCATCACATGCGGGTTACAATCAACGATGTTGCTAAACACGCTGGGATCTCGGTACGAACAGTCTCTCGGGTTCTCAACGATCATCCGAATGTCAGTGACTTTACCCGGGCACGGGTACTAGAGGCCATGAAAGAATTGGATTTCGGGCCCAATGCCCTAGCCCGGGGACTGGCGAGACAGGAAAGCTACACAATCGGAGTGTTAATTCCTGATGTCGCCAACCCCTATTTCGCGGAAGTTGTCAGGGGAATTGAAGATGTATCTGCACAGGCCAGGTACCACATATTCCTGTGCAATACTGATGAATACCCCGAGCAGGAAAGCCGCTCGATTCGATTGCTACGCCAGAGGCAGGTAGATGGTCTCATACTGGTGTCGCCCCGCTTAGATGAGCATGCTGCGGCGAGGATCTTCGCCAACGACCGGAGAGTTGTCGTAGTCAATAGGGCCTGGAGCCACCTCGGCATCACGTCCGTGGTGGTAAGTAACCGTGACAAGGGCCGAGAAGCAGCAGATATCCTGGCTTCGACAGAACCCAAGTGCTTAGCGTACCTCTCAGGTCCCGCCAATTCCGAGAGCAGCGAGCTCCGCTGGATCGGTTTCCGGGAAAGAGCCCTGGAACTACAGATGGAACCCGTAAGGATCGATTCATCGCACCGAATTCCCTCGATCCAAAAAGGTCATGAGGCAATGGGCAAGCTCTTGTCCATGACTTCGTCCTCAGTGGGCGTGTTCTCCTTCAATGATCTTATGGCCATAGGAGCTTTAGATTCCATCAGAGAGCATGACCTCAAAGTACCACAGGATCTGCGACTGGTGGGATTCGATGACATTGCCATGGCCTCTAGACTCCATCCAGCGCTGACAACTTTCCATATTCCTAAACTGCAAGTGGGTAATGCTGCCATGCACTGCCTTCTTGAAATACTTAAGCAAGGCGATGAGTCTGATCCGAGAGAGGTGGTGATATCGCCTGAAGCTATAGTAAGAGATTCTACGAGGAATAGCGTGTACTCGGCTCCATCAATAATATGGTCCCATGGAAATCAATCTGGAGGAGGTTAACTTGATGAGAATCATTGGTACTGGCAAGAAAGTCATTTTGACTTTGGTAATTCTAGGATTGATGATGGCTATCACCGGCACGGCTTTGGCAGCAGAAAGGGCTAAGATCAGTGTTTGGCTACGGGGGAATCCGCAGTACCTAGAAGCGTATGAGGCGCTTGGCGAAATGTTCATGGCGAAGAACCCGGACGTAGAGGTTGTCCTAAGTTTGTATGCTGATCTGGAAGATAAGCTGCTGACCTCTGCCATGGGTGGCGCTGCTCCTGATGCCTGGATTATGGATACGGTCACCACAGGCAGATGGGCTAGGTACGGTATCGTTGCGGAAATCGATAGAGCGAGCTTTCCAGATAATGACAAGATTCTAGACGTAGCCTGGGCGACCACAATAGGTCCCGATGGCAAGTATTATGGTGTGCCATGGTCAGTGCAGGGGCAAGCCATGTACTACCGCAAAGACTGGCTGGATAGCCTGGGCCATGCTGTTCCCACTAACTGGGATGAGATGATTGCCTTCGCAAAGGATGTAACCTTCAAAGATCCCGACGGCAACGGCAAAGATGATACCTACGGTATAGCCGTATATGGCTCCACCAACAGAGGTTACGCCTACTGGACATTCCAGGATTGGGTCTGGCAGGCTGGCGGGAGTATTCTGAAGGAAGTCGGTGACGGCAAATGGGTATCTAACCTCGACACTCCCGAGATGAAAACTGCCCTGAAGTTCGAGCGGGATATGGCAAAAAGATCGATGCCGAGCTGAAGAAGCAAGAGATCTACGGCGGGTAATAGCATCTGAGCACAGGTATCACTGTCATCCGCGAGTACCTTTGCGGGGACTCGCGGATGAACGCCACCTATTCAAGGAGGACATAGAGATGATTTCCACTAGAGCATTTCTAAGAGCTGTTTCTCGCAACAAGATTGCTTATCTTTTTTGCCTACCAGCTGTAGTTTTCTTTACTCTGTTCAAGATATATCCGATCCTCCAGTCCTTTGCTTTGAGTTTCCATCAATATCAATTTGGTCCAGGGCCTTACGTGGGATTGGAAAATTACGCGCAAGTCTTGGAGGATTCTGCCTTTTGGCAAGCTCTCACCAACACCACCATCGTTGTTATCCTGGTAACTAGTATCGGCACCATTACCGGATATGTCCTGGCTCTCATGCTATCAGAGGAGTTTCGCGGCTGTAAATTCTACAGAACCCTAATTTTCTTGCCTGTAGTCACCTCTGTTACTGTGATCAGCCTCGTGTGGAAAGTCTTGTACAACCCGGCGCCATTTGGTTTCTTTAACTCCATACTAGGGTACTTCCGGATCCCGCCACAAGGATGGTTGTCCGACCCCAAACAAGCGCTTTATGCCCTTACCATTCCCTTGATCCGGCAATATCTGGATACAACATGGTGATCCTCATTGCTGCCGTGACGACTCCCCGGACTGAAGTCCGAGGCTTCTCGGTTCATCTAGCCTGCT
>DAIQRD010000002.1:18658-56890 GCA_036786445.1 Bacillota bacterium | reverse complement strand
CGTGAGGTGCTTTTCATTTCAAAGGCCGTATTACTTCACTACAGGAATGCTCCTCACAATCTGTGGGGATCTCAGATGGGCTGCACTATGTAGATGATTGCGCCGACCCAGCTCATTATAAGAGGTGTTCCAACTGATTTTTGATACCCTAGAGCAGGGGCAACATTTTAGGATGATGATGAACGAACTCTAAGCATCGAAGAAAAGCAACGAATCGGGCTTGGGGCATTAAGGAAAAAGAACCACAACTAGAAAAAGGCTTCCTATCAGTACCAGTCAGAGATTATGATATACGGGGTCCCAAGCAAAACAAACGGGTGATGATTTTTTCGACCAATTTTAGCCTGTAAGACTCTCTACCCGAAGGCTCGACCTTGCATTAAGAAGGAGAACACTAAGATACCCGGAATTGATTCTTATAATAGATCGTTATTAGCATTTGCGTATAAAACAGGTTTTACTGTTGTTAATGTGGGGGCGGCGGTGGAAAGTGGTGTACCGAATACATTATCCGAGCGGATATTAACCGAGGCCGAAGTAATTAGGATGATTGATTATATAGATAACAAACGGGATAGGGCTTTGGTTCAGTTTTTGTATTCTACCGCGGTAAGGGTAGAAGAAGCGCATGATATGCGCTGGAAACATATTTCGGATGGAGTTTTAACGGTTCATGGCAAGGGCGGTAAAACGAGGTTTTTCAAATTGACGGATAAAACCGCGGAGCTTTTAGAAGAAATTAAACTGGAGGATGCCGGTTTAGATGATCCGGTTTTTGTTTCGCAGAAGGGAAACCCGTTATCGAAAAGGCGTATGTGGGCGATTGTACGAGAAGCGGGAAAGAGAGCAGGAATTAAGAAAAACGTTAGTCCGCATTTTATGAGGCATAGCCACGCGTCGCACGCGTTGGATCGTGGCGCGCCGATTCATTTGGTGCAGGCGCAGTTAGGACACGCCTCGCCTGCAACTACTTCTAAATATACCCACGCAAGGCCTGATGATACGTCGAGTCGATTTTTAGCGATTTAGAATGTGGGTTTTTTGTAAAATTGGAAAGGAGCAAAGTCATTGTCATCCCACCACGAAAATTTGATACAAGCCAGGAGAAATCCAAAGGATGAATTTTATACGCGTTTGGAAGATATCGAACGGGAAATGAGGTTTTATCGGGATCATTTTAAAGATAAGGTAGTTTATTGTAATTGCGATGATCCGCGGGTGAGTAATTTTTTCCATTATTTTTCCTACAATTTTAATTATTTGGGGTTAAAGAAGTTGATTGCTTCGTGTTATCAAAATCAGCAGATGGATTTGTTTAGCAAGCATGATTCGGAGCAGGCGATCTATCTGGAATACACCGGAGAAAAAGATGGTGGTAAGATTCCAACGGTGGAAAATATCGGAGTAAGCTATTTTGAAGGCGATGGAGATTTTAGAAGCCAGGAAGCGATTGAGCTTTTAAAACAGGCGGGTATTGTTGTTACAAATCCACCCTTTTCGCTTTTTAGAGAATATGTTCAGCAACTGGTAACGTACAATAAAGACTTTATAATTATCGGGAATGTCAATGCGATCACTTATAAGGAGATATTCAGGCTTATAAAAGAAAAAGAGGTTTGGCTTGGTGCAAGTATTAAAAGTGGCGATCGCGAGTTTGGTGTTCCAGATGATTACCCGTTGAAAGCTGCGAATTATCGGATTGATGAAAAAGGAAGGAAGTTTATTCGGGTAAAAGGGGTTCGATGGTTCACTAATTTGGATTACAGAGAGCGGCACGAAGATTTGATTCTCTATAAACGTTATACACCTGAAGAATATCCAACATACGATAACTACGATGCGATAAACGTTGGCAAAACAGCGGAAATTCCGATGGATTACGAAGGTGTTATGGGTGTTCCGATTACTTTTATGGATAAGTATAACCCCGATCAATTTGAGATTTTAGGAATGAGCGCGTCGGCCGGATATGATGAAGAAATCGTTGGGATTCCGTTTTTGGGCGATAGAGATGCCAGGCCATTGTTAGATGGTGAGAATACCTATGCCAGACTTTTCCTCAAAAATAAGAAAGTGGTGAAAGAATGAGGGTAACTCTTAAAGAAGTTACGATAAGGGATTTGGTGGAAGGTTATGAGGACTACGCAGAAGATGGTGTTGTTGGTTATTGTGAGAAGTTGGATATTAGGCCACCATTTCAAAGAGAGTTTGTTTATGATGACCGACAAAGAAAAGCAGTTATTGATACAGTAATGAAGGGTTTCCCTTTGAATGTTATGTATTGGGCGGTTAGGGATGGAGATGTTAAAACTCCGTATGAAATAATAGATGGCCAGCAGAGAACGATTTCAATATGCCAGTATGTAGACGGTGATTTTTCATATAAGGATATGTATTACCATAACCTTGAAGCAGATCAACAGGAGAAAATATTGGATTATGAGTTGACTATTTATGTTTGTAGCGGCACCGATAGCGAGAAATTGGATTGGTTTAGGGTCATAAATATCGCCGGCGAAAAATTAACTGATCAGGAATTAAGAAATGCAGTTTATCATGGATCGTGGGTAACGGATGCTAAAAGATATTTCAGTAAAACGGGTTGTCCTGCTTATCAGATTGGTGAAAAGTATTTAACAGGGACTGTAAATCGTCAGGATTATTTAGAAACCGCGATTGAGTGGATTAGCGGCGGGAAAATTGAAGATTATATGGGCCGAAACCAGCATAAAGAAAATGCCGGGGAATTATGGGATTACTTTAGGTCGGTGATTGATTGGATTGAAAGTATTTTCCCTACATATAGAAGGGAAATGAAAGGCCGGCCTTGGGGAGAGTTATATAACGAATACAAAGATCAGGAATTTGATTCAAAGGCGATGGAAAAACGCGTAGCTGAATTAATGAAAGATGATGAGATTGAAAGAAAGAGCGGGATTTACGAGTACCTTTTAACCGGTAAAGAATCACATTTAAATCTTAGAACGTTTAGGGACGGGGAAAAACGAACCGCTTACGAAAAGCAGAATGGGTTATGCGCTATATGTAACGAAAAACTCGAAATCGAGGATATGGAAGCCGATCACATAACTCCGTGGAGTGCAGGCGGTAAAACTATTCAAGACAATTGCCAGATGTTATGTAAAGAATGTAACCGACGAAAAAGCGACAGATAAATTGAATAAAGGTCGGGAAAGGTTGATGGTTTGGCGATTAAGCCGGTGATGCTTACGCAGTATTGTAGGGTATTGATGGAATTGTATTGCTTCATAAGTTTGTTTTTGTTGATAAAGGCCAGTGTGCTAGCATATAAATAGTACAAGCTAAACATGGACAGGTCCTCCTAGACACCATAGACTATAGTCAGGAGGATGAAACAATGGCCAGACAATACTCGGAGCAATTTAAGAAGGACGCCCTAGCTTATGTTCAGGATCATGCTGATCTAAGTGTCAGTGTATGTGGTAAGAATCTGGGGATAAGCGCCAGTGCCCTTCATAGCTGGATAAAAAAAGCCAAAGGGGGAGGCGAAGTCCATCGGGGTTCTGGGAACTACGCATCCGATGAAGCCAAAGAAAATGCCCGTCTTAGAAAGGAACTTAGAGATACGAAGGGAGCCCTTGAAATATTAAAAAAGGCGATCAGCATGGTCTATTAGATTCTTTGCCCTACCAAGGACCTCAGTGCAAGCTTATCGCTATCATCATATTGGCTTACACACTAAAAATGATACAACTAATCTGTCTCCTCCACCCCCTAAAACCGCCTATTATCCAATCTATCCACTCAACCCCTCTAAAAAAGGGCATTATCTAACCTGTCCACTCAACCCCATCACTTCTCCGGCCTTTTCTGCACTCCCGCATACATAAAAAACGAGGACTTCCTGGGATTACAAGCTTTCTACGGAAACCCTCTACACTCTGAAACCCTTTATTTACCGGCATTTCCGTTACTCCACTCTCGACATCAATACTACGCACTCAACATGGCTGGTATGGGGGAACATATCTACTGGCTGTACATTATGCAACACATAACCCCCACCTGCCAAAATGGCCAGATCTCGGGCCAGCGAACTAGGGTTGCAGCTCACATACACTAGACGGGGAATCTCAGCATTGATCATGGATGCCAGCACTTCCGGTTCACAGCCCTTGCGAGGAGGATCAATCACTGCGACATCCACTGGACCTTCCTCCAAGATTCCAGAGAGCTTGACTTCTACTCGGCCAATCCGAAAGTCCGCCCCATGCAATCGGTTGATCTCGGCGTTAAGCTTAGCATCAGCGACGGCTTCCCGCACTTCTTCTATACCTATCACATGTGCGCCTTCGTGGGCCAAATGTAGTGCTAAGCTGCCGGTCCCACAGTAGCAATCCAAAGCCCGAGTATGATCTTTGGCTTCCACATAATCGACGACTTGTTGGCATAGGACTGCCGCCTGCTTCGAGTTGACTTGGAAAAAGGAGTTGGGCGAAATAGCGAACTCCAGGCCATTGAGCTCCTCGACTAGGTATGGCTCACCCCAGATGACCCTAGTCTCGCCTCCCAAGATCACTTTGGTTCGTTTCTTGTTGATGTTCTGCGCAATAGTGACCAGTTCCGGCAAAACCGCCCGCATACTGGCGATTAGCTCTTCTACCCTAGGAATATGTGCACCATTGGTCACCAAAATGATCATGAGTTGGTCTCGGGCAGTACTGACTCGGCAGATAATATGCCGGATCAATCCTTTGCCTGTGGTCCCATCGTAAGGGGAGATCCCGTATTCGTTTAGTAGCACGACCATGGCCCGCATAGCCTTGTTACAGAGCGGATGGGCGTTATCACAGCTCTCTATGGGTACTAGATCATGGCTGCTTCTGCGATAGAACCCCAAAACTAGCTTGCCGCCTGCCGAGGCCACGGGATAGTGAACTTTATTTCGATAACCATAGGGTTGTGCCATCCCTATTACCGGCCTAACTTGCGGATTCTCAAACTTGCCAATTCGAGCAAGGGCATCTATGACCATCTGCCGCTTCCATTCCAGCTGGGCACCGTATTCCATATGTTGGAGTTGACAGCCACCACAAGTATCGGCCGCTACGCACGCTGGCAATATCCGACCCGGGGACGCCTGCTTTACCTCAATGACACTTCCCCGACCATGATTCTTCTTGATCTCTTCTATCCGAACCAGCACCTGATCTCCAGGAATAGCTCCCGCCACAAATATGGCGAATCCATCAATCCTGCCCACGCCCTCACCGGCGTGACCCAAGCCATCTATGTCCATTGCCCGAATCTGGCCGATTTCCACGGGATATTTATGTATATCTCTTCCTGTCATAGTCAGCCTTCTACTCCTTTGGCTTATATTAAAGTATAGATCATGAATACCCATGCTGGTTGAATATACTTCAGTGGAAGAAGACTCTCCATTTGGGTCATGCCCCACCTGCTTGACCGCAGAGAGGAGGCTTATAGCCATGATGTTGCACCAAAGCGCCATGCGGAAGCTCGCAGTACTAGATATCAGTACCGGGCAGATCTTGGGCCTAGTGCGTCATATAATCTTCGATCACGAAAATCAGTCCCTGGCGGGCATTGGTTTTTCCGCGTGGGTGTGGAATTCTCGCAAATACATAACTCGGGAGGCAATTAGAGGCATCGGTGATCATGCTTTGACCATTGCCTCGTCTGAGGCCGCCAAGACCTTAAGAGAACAGACCACTCTCCTGCGGCTCATCAAGGCCAACATACCGCTGCTAGGTGCCCAGGTCATCACGACTGGCGGTAGGCTACTGGGCACGGTGGAGGACTATACACTAGCCCCCATGGATTACACTCTAGCAGAAATCCTGCTGTCTGGAGGTTTGGCCCAGGATCTCTTCCGAGGGTATGGTCGGGTGCCTGCTCAATCCATTTTGGCCATCGGTCGAGATGCCGTGGTAGTGCATAATGACGCTTTGTCTAGAAACATGGCCATCAACCAACCCAAAGCCAGACCGCCTTTGGCTAACGTTCGTTACCTGCGCCGAGTCGACGAAGTCTTGGGCGGAAAACACTCACCAAAGGGGCATGGAAATCAAGCTGCACAGAGCCATTCGATGTTTGCACAATTTCTCCGCCAGGGCAAGGTTTGGCTAGACAAAGCTACGTCTCAGGGCAGGCCACCCCATCCTGACTAGGTCCCCTGGAGAAACTGCCGCATAGCTGCCAGTACTGAATCCTGACCGGCACCTGATTGAGCTGAGAAGACAATAGGTACCACTCCCAGTGTCTCGGCGATCACTTTGGTGTGCTGTAGCCACCTGCCCCGAGCTATTTTGTCCGCCTTAGTCGCCACCACCACATACGCGATCCCCTGGCTTTGCAACCAATGGGCCATGAGCGCGTCATCATCGGAGGACTTGTGACGCAGATCCACAATGTGTATTACACCTGCCAGCTGCTCTCTTTCCCGCATGTAGGTCTCGATCATGGGACCCCATTTCTCCCGCACACGCTTGGAGACCTTGGCATAGCCATAACCCGGCAAATCCACGATGCGACAGTCGGCAAATCGGTAGAAGTTGATGGTCTGGGTACGGCCCGGCCGGGAACTGATTCTAGCCAGATCCCGGCGATTGGCCAAGCGATTGAGCAACGATGATTTGCCTACATTGGAGCGACCCACCAGTGCGATCTCGGGCAGAGGTGGTCCATCGGTCTTGGGATATTGCGCTACAGTCACGGCACTAGTCTCGAAAACACCGTCATTGAGGTTCATGGGTCTCACCTGTCCACGGCTGTCGGCTCTGAGGGCCGAGCCCAGTGGCTAGAAAAGGCATCGTCTCTGCAGCAAGAGCTTCATCGTCTGCTATGGCGATCCCCATGTTGCCCAAGGGAGCCAGGAGCGCCTTCTCCAGAACAGCATCCATATGCTCTACTATTTCGATACTGAGCTTCCTCTGGATATTGGCGGGAATGTCCTCCAAATCTCTCGCATTCTCTTTCGGCAAGAGAACTCGTTTGATGCCAGCCCTATGGGCAGCTAACACTTTTTCCTTTACACCGCCGATGGGCAGCACCCTCCCCCGCAAGGTGATCTCACCAGTCATGGCCAGATCGCCCCGGATAGGACGGCCTGTCAACGCCGAGGCTAAAGCCGTGGCAATGGTAATACCGGCAGAGGGTCCGTCTTTCGGGATACCGCCTTCCGGTACATGGATATGGATATCGTGTTTTTCATAGAAATCAATGGGAATACCCAAATCCGCGGCCCGGGCCCGGACATAGCTCAAGCTAGCTTGCGCCGACTCCCGCATAACATCCCCCAATTGGCCGGTAATGGTGAGATGACCCTTCCCAGGCATTACACTCACCTCAATGGCCAGAATGTCTCCACCCACCTGTGTATAAGCTAGACCGGTAGCCACACCTATCTTGCTTTCTCCCTCTGACAATGTCCGGAGGAAGCGAGGTCCACCTAGATAGGTTTCAATGGAGTTCACATTGACTCGAATAGGGGGCTCCACTCCTGAAACCAAGTCTTTTGCTACTTTGCGGCAGACAGAGCCCAATTCCCGTTCTAGATTGCGCACACCGGATTCTCGAGTATATTCAGCGATCACCTTCTGAATGGCATTGTCAGAGACCAAGATCTGATCATCTTTCAGACCATTGGCTGCCACTTCTTTGGCCCACAGGTGACGTTTGGCGATCTCCAACTTCTCTTCTTCGGTGTAGCCTGGGATCTGAATTACTTCCATGCGATCCAGCAAAGGCCTGGGTATGTTGTGCATTACGTTAGCCGTAGTGATGAAAAACACGTTGGAGAGATCGAAGGTAACCTCCAAGTAATGGTCACCAAAAACGCTATTTTGCTCAGGATCCAAGACTTCCAACAGTGCCGACGCGGGATCTCCCCGAAAGTCCATGGTCATCTTATCGATTTCATCTAGTAGCATCACAGGGTTGCGTGAACCTGCTTGTTTCATGGCTTGGATCACTTTACCAGGCATAGCACCTATATAGGTGCGGCGATGTCCTCGAATCTCGGCTTCGTCTCTTACACCGCCCAAGGAAAAGCGCACGAATTTGCGTTCCATGGCTCTGGCAATGGAGCGAGCCAAGGAAGTCTTACCGACTCCCGGCGGCCCTACAAGGCAAAGAATCGGGCCTTTCATTTTCTTGGTTAGATGGCGCACTGCCAGGAACTCCAAAATCCGCTCTTTTACTTTGTCTAGGCCATAGTGATCCTCATCGAGGATCTGCTGCGCGGCGGCAATATCTAGCCGGTCACGGGTCTGCTTAGACCAAGGCAACGCCGTAAGCCATTCCAGATAAGTCCGCACCACAACGGCCTCTGCTGCCATAGCTGGCATCTTCTCCAACCGCTCCAGTTCGTGCAATGCTTGTTCCCGAGCTGCCTTGGGTAACTTAGCCTTTTCTATCTTCCCACGGAATTCATCTACTTCAGAGGCGATGGCATCCTTCTCGCCTAGCTCTTTCTGGATGGCCCGCATCTGTTCTCGTAGATAGTATTCCTTTTGGTTTTTCTCCAACTGCTTACGGACGCGACCCTGAATCTTCTTCTCTAACCGCAAGATCTCTATCTCTTTACTTAAGAGCAAGACGAGATGCTCTAGTCTCTCCCTGGTAGAAGCACTCTCCAAGAGATACTGTTTTTCTTCCACAGATACGATGAGCTGGGCTGCAATGGTATCAGCTAACCTGGCAGCCTCATCAATGGAATTGATGGCAACCACCACTTCAGAAGGAACCTTCCGTGACAATTTCACGTATTCCTCGAACTGATTCTGTACCATGCGCATCAAGGCTTCTATCTCTGGCCCTGATTCTTCTATCTCAAGGATTTTGCTCACCTTCACATGAAAGCAGGATTCGGTGTCCACAAACTCCTCTATTTTCACACGGTGCAATCCCTCGACCAACACACGAATCTGTCCCTCTGGCATCTTCAATAGCTGCTTGATCTCGGCGACAAGACCGACTTCGTAGATCTCATCTGCCTCGGGCTCAGTGGTTTCCGCTGACCTTTGGGCAGCTAGCACCAACTGGCGCTCCTTGGTCATGGCTTCCTCTAGAGCGCGAATAGATCTCTCCCGACCTACATCCAAGGGAGTAATCATATACGGAAAGACCAACATACCCCTGAGGGGTAAAAGTGGGAATAGTGCGGCTTCATTAGCTTTAGTCAAGATCTCAGTCACGGGCTTCACCCCCATTATCTATAGCAATCTCTCTCCCCTTAGTATTCTTGCCCATATATCTTCTTTCTCCTGTCAACGATAACTTCCCCCTCCCAAACATCGGGCCAAACATCCCGAACATGAACATGCAAAAAGGAGCTGAGTGTAGCAGCTCCCCAATGAATCAGTTGGTTGGCGCGGCTTCAAAGCCTAGTATAACATTATCCCGAGGCGCTTAACAGCCCACTAGAAACGGCAGGCTTGGATATATGTGCACATTTCTCCTCATCCAGTAAAGCCAAACCAATAACTTCTTCTAGGCGCTCCACCCCGTGAACTGCCATACCCTCCATGTTGGCAAACATGGCCTGCCAATTGTCCTTGGGGATGATTGCCCGCGTCACACCTGCCAGTCGCGCCGCCTCCAATTTGGCAGCAACCCCTCCCACGGGTTTCACTAGCCCCCGGATAGACACTTCCCCTGTCATGGCCACCACATTACTCACCTTACGACCTGTAATAGCAGAATAGATTGCTGTAACCATGGCGATGCCGGCGGATGGTCCATCGATGGGCGAGCCTCCGGGGAAATTAACATGAATATCATAATCCTGGGGGTGAGTATGGAGGTGCTGTCGCATGACAGTGAGTACGTTATCCATAGAGCTCTTGGCCATGCTCTTCCTGCGCATGGTTCTACCATACCCTCCCATTTCCTCTTCCTCCATAATCCCTGTAATCACCAACTTGCCTTTGCCCTGCTCCACCGGGAAGGCTGTAGCCTCCACTTCGATCAAGGTGCCCATGTTGGAGCCATAAATAGCCAGACCGTTGACTAACCCCACTTGAGGGGCGAGGGGGATACTCTTATCAGGCCGGGGTGCATACTGACCACTATTTACCACCCATTCCAAGTCGGCCCGACTGATCTCCTGTCTATTACTTGTCAAAGCTAGACCACCGGCTATCTGGATCATGTTCACTGCCTCTCTGCCATTGGTGGCATACCGCTTAACCACATCTAGGGCGTCGGCAGGTATGGGAAACTCAATCTTACTGGCCGCATGGGCGGCAATAATCTCAACTTCATCAGGAGTCAAAGCCCGAAAGAAGACTTCGAGGCATCTAGAACGGATGGCCGGAGGGATTTCCTGGGGCATCCGCGTAGTCGCCCCCACTAGACGGAAATCGGCTGGCAGTCCCTTTTGAAAGATTTCGTGGATGTGCAAGGGGATATTGGCATCCTCGGAGCTGTAGTAGGCACTTTCGAAGAACACTTTCCGATCTTCCAATACCTTCAATAGCTTGTTCATCTGTACCGGGTGTAGTTCCCCGATCTCATCTATGAAAAGAAGACCGCCATGGGCCTTGGTGACTGCCCCAGGCTTAGGTTGGGGAATCCCGGCAATGCCCATTGGTCCTGCCCCTTGGTAAATGGGGTCGTGGACGGAGCCCATCAGAGGATCCGCAATTCCCCGATCATCAAATCGGGCAGTAGTGGCGTCTACGTCAATGAATTTCGCAGAGAGCTGAAAAGGTGAGAGTGGGTTTGTCTTGGCCTCTTCCAGGATCAAGCGAGCAGCTGCTGTCTTTCCCACTCCCGGCGGTCCGTAGATCAACACATGCTGAGGGTTAGGTCCACATAGGGCAGCTCTTAAGGCTTTGAGCCCATCACTCTGACCGACTATTTCATCAAAGGAGGCCGGCCGGGTTTTCTCCGACAATGGCTCAGTGAGGGAAATGGCATTCAGCCGATGCAGTTTTTCCATTTCCTTCCTTGACTCCCGATCAACGGCTGACTTACTGCTTTGCTGCCCTCGTAGTAAGTTCCAGAAATACATACCGATTACTATAGCGAAAAATAGATTTACTATCCCCAAGATGCCCATCATTGAGGTCCACCTGCCCCACATATGGTTGATAACCGCACTGTCTATTATGCGCGGCGGCAAGACCTTTTAATCAGAAAGGCCCGGGAATCCCGGGCCCATCTACATTGCCAATATCCCCATGTTACATGGGTTTGCTGTGGGACGTAGCAGAATCTAACTAGTCAGTTAAGCTGTCTCTTCTGCGATGTGCTCCCGCCGACCCAACTGTGGCGGTACTTTCTTTTCCACCACATCGCCATTGATAAAGCATCTGACTATATCATCCTCTGAAGGAATCTCGTACATAATATCCAACATGATATCTTCGATGATAGTCCGCAAGCCCCTGGCTCCAGTCTTCCGGGCCATGGCTTTCCGAGCTATGGCTTTAAGGGCTTCCTCGTCGAAGACGAGCTCCACATCATCCATGTCGAAGAATTTCTTGTATTGCTTTACCAAAGCATTCCGGGGCTCCTCCAGGATCCTGACCAAAGCATGCTCATCAAGGGCATCTAAGGCCACTACTATGGGGAGTCTCCCGATGAATTCGGGAATCAAGCCATATTTCAGGAGATCTTCTGGCATGACTTGGCGCAAGAGCTCTCCAATCTGTTTCTCTTCTTTGGGCTGGATGTCGGCGCCAAAGCCCATGGTTTTCTTTCCTGTTCGGCTTTCGATGAGCTTCTCCAAGCCATCAAAGGCTCCGCCACAAACAAACAAGATATTAGTAGTATCTATCTGGATGAACTCCTGATGGGGATGTTTGCGCCCACCTTGCGGTGGTACGCTGGCAACTGTCCCCTCCAGGATTTTCAAAAGAGCCTGCTGTACCCCTTCACCGGAGACATCTCTCGTGATGGAGGGATTTTCGGACTTGCGAGCGATCTTGTCAACTTCGTCAATATATACTATCCCTCGCTCGGCCTTTTCCACATCATAGTCTGCTGCTTGAATAAGCTTCAATAGGATGTTCTCCACATCTTCGCCTACATACCCGGCCTCAGTAAGGGATGTGGCATCGGCGATGGCAAAGGGTACGTGCAGGATCCGAGCAAGCGTCTGGGCCAATAGCGTTTTGCCACACCCGGTGGGACCTAAGAGCAGAATATTGCTTTTCTGCAATTCGACATCATCTACTCTGGAGTTGGCATTGATCCGTTTATAGTGGTTATAAACTGCAACAGCCAGAGATCTCTTGGCTAGCTCCTGGCCAATGACATATTGGTCAAGAATAGCCTTGATCTCCTTGGGTTTGGGAATACTACCAAACTCTATATCCTGCTCCTCGGTGAGCTCCTCTTCGATGATCTCGTTGCATAGCTCAATACACTCATCACAGATATAGACACCGGGACCGGCAATGAGCTTTTTAACCTGTTCCTGGATCTTCCCACAGAAAGAACACTTCAATTGACCCTTTTCATCGCCAAATTTGAACATCTCATCACCTCTTATTTCAATTGAAGGTCCTTGGCCTCAGTGAGCACTCCATCGATGAGACCGTACTGCTTGGCTTCCTCCGCTGACATGTAATAGTTGCGATCAGTGTCTCCCTCAATTCGCTCCATGGGTTGTCCTGTGTGCTTTGTCAGGATTTCATTGCCAATCCGTTTCAATCGCAAAATCTCCCGAGCTTCAATTTCAATATCGGTGGCTTGCCCCCGAGTACCTCCCCAGGGCTGGTGAATCATGATTCGGGAATACGGCAACGCGTAACGCTTGCCTTTAGCACCTGCAGTCAAGAGCAAAGCAGCCATACTGGCCGCCATCCCCATACAAATAGTGGAGACAGCAGGCTTGATATACTGCATGGTATCGTAAATGGCTAGGCCCGAATAAACTACCCCACCAGGGCTATTGATATACAAGGAAATGTCCTTTTCGGGGTCCTCCGACTCCAAAAACAGCAGCTGGGCGATGACCAAATTCGCCATATGATCATCTATAGAACCACCCACAAAGATAATCCTGTCTTTAAGCAAACGGGAATATATGTCATAAGCCCGTTCGCCTCGATTGGTTTGCTCGACAACCATCGGAATGAGGATACTCATACTTCTCACCTTCCCTTTAATATATGCGACCGGTCTCTCCCGCACGCAAGTCCACCACTGTCCCTTCGCTATATGTTCCCCTGTAGCGCGCTTTTTACACATTTTATTGCTTTGCCAGAGCAGTGGTGCGGAAAGCTTCTTTCAGATTAAACCTTCTTCGCGAAGGGCTTTATACCTGCTCTTCCTCGACCGCTTCTCCTATGGCTTCGGAACCTTCTGCCGGCTTATCCACTTCCACTTCATCGATCTGGGCATGCTCCACCAAAAGGGTAATGGCCTTCTCTCTAATCATGGTATCCCGCAACCTCTTCTTCTGAGAAGTCCAGAAATTGCGAGTAGTCTCGGCATGGGGACCGTCTCCTACCATAGTCTCGATGCGCTCATCCATCTCCTCATCACTAACGGTGATGTTCTCAGCGGCAATGATTGCATCTATCACCAAGGAAGTCTTAACTTCCGCTTCTGCATCAGTCTTCAGCCGTGCCCTGAGTTCCTCTTCTGGTGTGCCCAGAATCTGTAGATACTGCTCTTTGTTAAGGCCGGAAGATTCTAGCTCGTTCTCCAAGCGTTCCATTTTGTGATCTGTCTGCCAATCAATCATCTTAGCCGGAACATCTACCTGGGCACCCTCAACAGTCGCTTGCACTAAATCCTCTTCTAACTGACGCTTTGCTTGCTGCTCAGCCGCATCTTCCAGTTTCTTGCGAATGTCTGCCCGCAATTCTAGCAAAGTCTCGAAATCGCCCACATCTTTAGCGAAGTCGTCGTTCAATGCAGGGGAACTTTTCTCTTTGATCTCATGGATCTTTACGTCAAAACGAGCTTCCTTGCCCGCCAATTCCGTGGAACCATAATCAGTGGGAAAAGCCACTAATACTTCTCGAGTTTCGCCGAGCTCGGCCCCAATTAGCTGTTCTTCGAATCCAGGAATAAACTGACCTCCGCCTATCTCTAGGGTATGCCCCTGGGCAGCTCCACCAGGAAAAGGTTGGTCTCCAATGTATCCGGTAAAGTCAATCACAGCAAAATCTCCTGCTGCGAGCTCATTTCTCTCTGTGGTCACCAGTTGAGCATTGCGCTCCCGCATATCTTCCAGCACTTCATCGACATCGCTATTGGTGATCCGCTGCGTCTGTTTGGTCGCTGCCAGGCCCTTATACTCACCTAGTATTACTTCGGGCTCAACCTCGATCACAGCTTTGAAACGCAGTGGTTTGCCTTCCTCCATATCCAATATATCCACCGCTGGCACATCAATAGGCTTGAGATTGTTTTCCTCTACAGCCTCAGTGTAAACCTGGGGAATCAGCTCATCCAAGGCTTCTTGGTACAAGAATCCCCGACCCACCCTCGTCTCAATCACGCGCCGTGGCGCTTTGCCAGCCCGAAATCCTGGCACTTTAACCTTCTGGGCAACCTTGCGAAAAGCGTCCTCTACAGCTTTTTCCACCCGCTCCTCATCAACCTCTACCTCGAGAGCAACTTGGTTGCCTTCCAACTTCTCTAAAGTCGTTTTCATGAAAAAACCTACCCTCTCTGACTCGGCGTCTAATTTATTTGAAATATGTGCTCCCTCGCCCGAACAACACAAAGAGCCTGTTCATCTGGCCACAACTCCCGAGTGGTCCCAACAGGCTGCAGTTGGAGCAAAATCATGTCGCAATCCGGTTTTCCCCTGCAAATATACCATAATAAGTAGTGGTGCGGGCGGAGAGACTCGAACTCTCACAGGAGAAACCCACTAGATCCTAAGTCTAGCGCGTCTGCCAATTCCGCCACGCCCGCAAAATCCCAAGTCTATTTAAGCAACACTGAGTATACCATAGGCAATCCGCACCCGTCAAGACTATTTTCAGCGCCTGTTTGCTGTTGGCCGACGATGGTTGTTTTGCCCCAAAAGGATGGGCAAAAACCTTCGGTCTTGCCCATCCTTAGAATAGCTCTATGGAATGCCCATGTTCCTCCTGAACTAGCGCTCGTAAGGCTTACCCTCTGCAGCTGGCGGAACTGCCCGACCGATTACTCCCGCCAGCACAGCCATGGTCAGTAGATAGGGTAACATCAGGATGAATTCCCTGGGGATGAGCACAATTCCAAGAGTCTGAGCCAACATCTGCAAAGCATCGGCATAGCCAAAGAAGAGACAGGCTAACAGGGCTCCCAAAGGTGTCCATTTGCCGAAAATCATGGCCGCTAGAGCGATGAATCCCCGCCCGGCAGTCATATTCTCCACAAAAGAGCTCAGCAGACCCAAAGACAAGGTAGCACCACCCAATCCACCCAGAAGTCCACTAATAAAAACGCACAGATACTGGATCTTGAAGACATCGACTCCCATGGTATCTGCCGCCCGGGGATGCTCACCTACTGCCCGGATCCGGAGCCCCAAAGCCGTCTTATTAAGTACCACATGGGAAAGGAACGCCGCTAGCAATGCCAAGTATACCGGTGGTGTGTGTTTGCCCAGAATGGGCCCCAACACCGGCAAATCCTTCACTATAGGTATCGACCAATCAGCTAACTTGGCAACTGATGGAGACTGGCCGGCATGACCAAAAAGGCGCCGTAACATGAAGCCGGTAATACCCAAGGCAAAGATGTTGATGGCCACCCCAGTCACCACTTGGTTGGCCTTCAGCGCTATACTGTTGATGGCCAGGATTAAAGATACAACGCCCCCAGCTAACATGGCCACCAATACGCCTAGCCAAGGGTTCTGTGTGTAGTACGACACCACCATACCCGCGAAGGCTCCCACCAACATGATACCTTCCAGAGCGATATTCACGATGCCGGAGCGCTCTGAGAAAACCCCACCTAAGGAGGCGAAAATCAAAGGGGTGGCCATCCGCAAAGTAGCGCTGAATAGAGCTGCACTAAACAATTCCGAGATATTCACTTGCCATCCCTCCCCACCGATTTGCCCATTGCATCCGCTGTCTGTCTTCCTGCCCGTTGACGCCAATGGAGCAGCTTCCGCATGAGGTAATCCGCGGTTATGAAGAGTACCACAGCTGCCTGTACTATCCCAATGACTTCCTTAGGCACCTGGGCCATACTCTGCATGTTCTGGGAACCCCTTGCCAGTATGCCAAAAAGCGATGCTCCCGCTATGACACCCAAGGGGTGGTTGTTGCCCAGGAGGGCTACCGCGATACCGTCAAATCCGTACCCAGTAAACCCAAATAGGTCGTAGAAACGGTGTTGGACCCCCAGAACCTGAACAGCGCCTCCCATACCTGCCAGTGCGCCACTAATCATCATGGAGAACACCAGGTTGCGGGAAACGTTGATGCCGGCATACTCGGCGGCATCTGCGTTCAAGCCAACTGCCCGACACTCATAGCCAAGGGTTGTCCGCCAAAGAATAAAGTAAATCACTGCAGCCATGAGTAAAGCAACAAAAAAACCTATGTTAGCCCGAGTAGGTGGTATGAACCGCCATAGCTTCGCTGAGTCCAAGACCTGTTTGGTCACAGGCAAGTAGCTATGGCCCTTGAGGGGCCCCACTACAAGGTAATGGGTGAAATACAATGCAATATAGTTCATCATGATAGTGTTGATCACCTCATGGGCCCCGAGCCGTGCCTTCAGGAATCCTGGGATTCCCGCCCAGATAGCGCCTACCAGGGCACCAATGATTAACGCCAAAGGCACATGGATGATGGCTGGTAACCCAGTCAGCGCGTAGCCCGCCACTGCTGCCCCCATCTGCCCCATGATCAACTGACCCTCTGCACCGATATTAAACAGGCCCGTTCTGAAGGCAAAGGCCACCGACAACCCGGTGAAAATCAGGGGAGTAATGCTGACAAGAGCCTCCCCAAAACCCCGCCAACTGCCAAAGGAAGCATTCCAAAGGGCGTAATAGGCCAATAACGGATTTCTCCCCGCCCAGAGGATGACTATAGCTCCCACTAGAAGTGCCAGTAATACCGCCATCAAAGAAATCCAAACTCGCTCCCAGCGGCGAGCTGTCTCTGTCTGAACCTCACCTAATGTCATGCTCGCTGCACCCCCGCCCCCTCCAATTGACCACCGGTCATCAAGAACCCTAACTGCTCCTCGCTAGTATCTTCGGGTTTCACCTCGGCCACCAACTGACCTTCGTAAATAACCAAAATCCGGTCACTTAAGCCGAGGAGCTCATCTAGCTCCAGGGATATGAGAAGAATTCCTTTGCCCATTGATCTTTGCTCTAGCAAGCGCCCATGCACAAATTCAATGGCCCCCACATCTAGTCCTCGGGTTGGTTGGGCTGCAATCAACAGCTCCGGATTGGAATCTAACTCTCGCCCTACTACCAGCTTCTGCTGATTGCCACCGGAAAGTGACCCCCCAGTTGCCCCCACTCCCGCCGCCCGTACATCATGGGTAGCTAAGAGCGTCTGGCCATAGGCATTCACCTCGGCTGTATCTTGGATAATCCCTTTCTGGAAAGGCGCGCGGTGATGCTTACCCAAAACGGCATTCTCCGCCAAAGAAAAATCCAGGATCATCCCCCGCCGCTGCCGATCCTCAGGAATATGGCCCATACCAATATCTTTACGGGCTCTTACGTCGAGATTAGTCACGTCCTGGTTCTTTAGGTAAATCTGACCACGACTAACCGGGCGTGCGCCGATGAGTACCTCCGATAGTTCCCTCTGTCCATTGCCATCCACTCCGGCAACACCCACGATCTCCCCGGCTTTTACCTGTAAACTGACCCCCCGCAAAGCCGGTAATCGCCGATCATCCTCTGCATAAACATCATCCATGCGGAGAACAACCGCTCCCGTCTTAGCTGGCTCCTTATCGAGCTTCATCACTACGTCTCTACCCACCATCATTCGAGCTAGTTCCACAGGATCGGTGGAACTAGTAGCCACAGTGCCTACTACCCGGCCTCTCCGGATAACTGTAATTCGTTGGCTCATGGCCATAACTTCTTGGAGCTTGTGGGTAATAAAAATAATGGCTTTGCCTTGACGGGCCAAATTATCCGTTATCTCCTTAAGCTCTTCTACTTCTTGTGGGGTCAAAACCGCGGTGGGCTCATCGAGAATCAACACCTCCGCCCCCCGATAAAGGGCTTTCAAAATCTCAACCCGCTGCTGCATCCCCACGGATATATCTTGGACCTTAGCCCGGGGATCCACCTGAAATCCATATCGAACAGAAAGTCCTTCCACATCGGCAATAGCTTTTTCCATGTCCAAGAAATAGCGATTCTTCCTTGGTTCATGACCTAACACAATATTCTCTGCTACGCTAAAGGGCGGTACCAGCATGAAATGCTGATGCACCATGCCTATGCCCAAAGAGAGAGCATCATTAGGATTATGGATAGTCCGAGATTTGCCCTGTACCAATATCTGTCCGGCATCCGGTGGGTAGAGACCATAAAGTATGTTCATTAAAGTTGTCTTACCGGCCCCATTCTCACCTAGGAGGGCATGCACTTCCCCGGGATAGAACTTGATATCAACTCTATCGTTAGCTACTACTCCAGGAAAGAGCTTGGTTATGCCTCGTAGCTCTACTATGGGTAGCTTTTTTTCGGTCATTGCTCACCCCTACTCCCATCTTCCTCAACTGTGCTGTACAGCTTTGCTTAATGGATGGTGCCACAGTCAATATTTGCTATCACCCATGTTTGACACCGGAAGGCCCGATGCTCCTGGATCAAAGCATCGGGCCCATATCATCGACTAGACAACGGCACTTATGCCTCTTACAACTCCGCCCTAGTGCTTGGTACTACAATCTCGCCACTAACGATAGCATCGTTGGCTGCCTGGACTGCCGTCTGGACAGAAGCGGGAATCTCGACTCCGCTGGAGTAGGCCAATCCTACACCGCCCTCGGCTAGACCGAGCTCTAAATGGGTAGCAACGAACTCGTTGTTAACAATAGCCTCGACGCCATAGAACACAGCATTGTCTACCTTTTTGAGCATGCTAGCCACAACGTGTTGCGGATCTAGCACAGTCTGATCAGAGTCTACACCGATGGCAAATTTGCCGGTGTCTTTGGCTGCTTCTATCAAGCCCAGACCAGTAGCGCCCGCTGCATGGTAGATGATATCTGCTCCCTGATTATACTGGGTCAAAGCCAGCTCTTTACCCTTGCCAGGGTCGTTGAAATTGCCGGCATAGCCGATGAGAATCTGAGCGTCGGGGTTAGTGTCCATAACGCCTGCCCGGAAACCAGCCTCAAACCGCTCAATAACAGGCACATCCATGCCACCGATGAAACCGATCTTGCCCGTCTTGCTCCAAAGCGCTGCAAAGACACCAGCTAGATACGAAGCCTCATTATCCTTAAAGGTGAAGGAAAGTACGTTTGGCTGATCGACAACTGCGTCAATTAGGCCAAATTTGATCTGCGGATATAATGGAGCGATATTCTCCACTGCATCAGTCATCAGAAAGCCAACTGCCCAAATCAAGTCAGCCCCGGACTCTGCCAAATTGGAGAGGTTAGGCTCGTAGTCCGTCATCATGCTGGACTCCACAACACCAATTTCCGTTCCCAATTCGGCTTTAGCCCTACCTAGCCCTCGCCAAGCCGCGTCGTTAAATGACTGATCTCCTAAGCCACCCACGTCTGTCACCATAACTGACTTCGGGGCCGCTGCCGCCGCCACTCCGAAGCTTAACACTAATGCCAAAACTAGACTCAGAACTAGACTTCGCTTCACTCGCTTTCTCTCCTCTCGCTTATGCAATATGCTTATGTTTATGACTCTTGCATGGGCCCTATAGTGGGCTGCCATTACATTTTCTTTACTCAGAGCCTAAATCCTGCTAGTTGAACATGAAACAAACCCTGACTAATGATGGACATTTCAGTCAGGGTTGGTAAACCAATGCATTTCTCAATCTTTGTCCCGGCCAGGTAAATTCCTCACATCTGCTCCCAGCTCTGCCGCGATTTCCTCCAAGACCCTAGCCCTGTGCATCTTGAAATCAAGACCGCCTATCCATCCCATCATATTAGGTAATTGAACACCATCTTCTACGTCAAGCGGAGCATAGCTGTACTCCTCAGCAAAGCGCTTGAGCTCCTTCTCCTTTTGCGACATGGTATGCGATCCCCCCTGTAGAATAGAAATGCTCCAACGTTTCTAATCTACCCTAGGGGATACCCAGATATCCGGGTTAGCCCTCTCAACGGCACCTGCGGCCATGAGCGCTGCAACACACTTGATGGTATCAGGAATTATGTAGGGGATGAAACCCAATGCTAACGCCCTGCCTAGGCTAATCTGCAGGGCAGATGCCAACCACCAAGCACCAAACCCATGAATAACCAGCAAGCCGGCCATCCCTGTGATTACTCCCCGCCAAGCTGCAGACCAGCGCCAATCTCGTAGACGAATACCTAGATCACCCATCACATATGCACCTAGCACAAAGCCTACTAGATAGCCACCGGTTGGTCCCAACAACACTCCCAAACCGCTGGTGCCACCGGCAAAGACTGGAACTCCCACAATACCCAAAGCTAAGTAGATGATCTGGCTGATAGCTCCATTGCGAGGGCCGAGCATAACGCCGGCAAGCAGAGTGAAAAACAGCTGTAACGTAAAAGGTACCGGAGTAAAAGGCAACGGCAATGCGATATAAGCTCCGGTGGCCGTAAGAGTGCTAAATAAAGCGATTCTCACCATCTGCTGAGTTTTGCCTAGATGCAATGTACATCACCTGATCTCAAGACAAGGATATCTTCATTCTCCAACTGGACCCTCAGACCTCCATCGGATTCGATCCCTTGTGCAATCCCGCTCCATGTCTGATCCTGCCATAGGAACTTAATAGGCTTTCCCAAAGTCCAGCAAAGATCTCGGTATTCATCTAGGAAAGCCTCCGAGCCCTGTTGGAAGAACTTATTGTAATATGCATCTAGGGAGGTCAAGATCTCCTGCAGGAGCGTCCGGCGACCCACCGGCTTTCCTTGGGCTAGACTAATCGATGTAACTATGGTGGATAGCTCCGGCGGGATATCCTCTTCTACAAGGTTGGCATTGATACCAATACCAAGAATAGCATATTTGACGCTATCGGCCTCACCACCGGCTTCCAGTAAAATCCCACCCAGCTTCCGGCCTTGATAGAGTAGATCATTGGGCCACTTTAGAACAACCGGAAGATCGATAGCATTGATAATTGCCTTACACACTGCCACCGCTGTTAAGGGAACAAGCAATGACGCCCGATTAATGGGCAAACGCTCTGGAAACAGAACCACCGAAAAGTAAAGGCCCTTGCCCGGCACCGAATGCCACTTCCGTCCCATACGACCCCTGCCGGCAGTCTGATTTTCTGCTACTATTACCAGTCCATCTCGGCAACCGGATCGCATGCGGCGTTTGGCCTCCGAGTTTGTAGAATCAACTTCTGGTAGATAGATATAAGACCGACCGACTATAGACGTAGTCATCTGCACCGCTCCTGCCTGCAGCACATTCTCCAGATTGGCCAAACGGTAACCGAGCCTTGGAGCCGCTAGAACCTTGGCACCGTCCTGTCGGATAGATTCTATGTACTTCCATACTGCTGCCCGGGTGATCCCAAGCTCTTTGGCCATAAGTCCGCCAGACACATATCTCTGGCCCTCTTCACTGGCTCTAGCCAGTACCGCGACAATTTGCTCCTGCATAGCCCAAATCTCCCATCCTTTGCTGCTCCCTAGCATACATTGCCGACTATGGTAATGTCAACCCTTTTTTGCTTGATGGTTGACTAAAACCGTTTACAGCGAGTCCTGCTTGGGATATAATTAGGCTTAGGGAGCCAGTGATGCTAGATAATACTCTTTGCATAGGAGTGTGGATATATGATGCGAAAACGCCGTTTGGTGTCTGTGGTTGTCGTTGCTTTAGCAGCTTTCTTTGTTGGTGGCTTGGTGGGCCAAATTGCTGATACCCATGGCTTGATTTGGGCGGAGCCCCGCTCCGAATCGGCTGATCTTGCCAGCAGTACTGTGGAGACATCAGTGGCAAGGGACAGTCGCCTACTACCTGGGATGAACCCGTATTTGATCGCGGATATTGCGGAACAAGTAAGTCCATCTGTCGTATTTATCTCTGTGGAGTGGCCGCCGGTGGAGCGCCAAGAGAATCCCTTTGCCGGAGATCCGTTTTTCCGGCAATTCTTTGGCGACTTTTTCCCGTTCCCACTCCCGCCCAGTGACTCAGTACCCCGCTCAGCTGGTACTGGGTTTATTATCGATGAAAAAGGATATATTCTCACCAACCAGCATGTCGTGGGAGACCACGGCGAAGACCAGAAGATCAAGGTGAGGATTACTACGGCAGAGTATTCCGGCGAGGTTGATGCCAAGCTGCTTGGAGCCGATTATAAGTTGGACCTAGCGGTCCTGCAAATTGAAAAACCTGAGGAACTAACAAAGCTTCCCACTGTCAAGTTAGGTGACTCCGACACGAGCCGTCCCGGTGAATGGGTGGTTGCCATCGGTAATCCCTATGGTGAACAATTAGAGCATACTGTAACAGTAGGCGTATTGAGCGCCAAGGGGCGCCAAATCACCATACCAGATACAGATAGGCGTCAATATAAGGTATATGAAAACCTTGTGCAAACTGATGCCGCCATCAACCCTGGCAATAGTGGCGGACCCTTGATTAACATCGAGGGCGAAGTGATTGGTATTAACACTGCCGTCAACGCAGCTGCTCAGGGCATCGGTTTTGCCATACCAATCAATACCGCTAAAGATGTGGTAGATGAACTTATCGAAAATGGGCAAATAACCCGTGAAGAGACTATCAGGCCCTGGGTAGGAGTCTACTTCAATGATATCACCCCAGAAGTAGCCCGCTATTTCAAGTTGCGGGACACAAATGGTGTGATTCTGGTGGAGGTCATCCCCGGCAGCCCAGCAGAAAAGGCTGGCCTATCCACCTATGACATCGTCCGCAAAGTAGGAGATAAAACCATAGGTACTGCCGATGATTTCACTCAGGCCATTCAGGACTTGCAGCCGGGAGAAACTGTGATGTTTGTGGTCATGCGGCAAGACGATAGCACGACCCTCATCCCTGTTGAAATTGGAAATCGGCCAGAAGAATTCTAGCCGCAGAATGGCTGACGGAGGTGTTCGGCTCCAGCAAATCGGGGCTGAACGCCTCTGTCTTATCGAGATCTCGTTACTTCTGCCTCGATATAATCCAAAAGCCCGCCTACAGGAGCATGGGGATTGCGCACTCTCACCACTACCTGTTCAACATCATAAACATCAAGCACCTGATCAGCAATGGCAATAGCCAGCCCTTCCAGAAGATTATACTCCTGTTCTTCAACAAAATCCTTGACAATGGTATAGACATCAACATAGTTGAACCCTAGGTCTACATCATCGGCCCGAGCAGCCGTCTCAAAATCCCCGTGCAATTCCAGGTCTACTTCGATCCGCTGTCCTACCTCTTTTTCTGCCGCAAACACTCCGTGATAACCATAGAAAGCCATGTTCTTGAATAACAATCTGCCCACTTAAAATAACCTCCCAAGCTCCACAAATCTATGGAGTATGTTCTAGCTTCCCCTGGCAAACCGCAGTCAATCCCTTGTATTTGGTTACCGTTGGACAACACTAGTAGTTACACATTGACATTGCTATCTCCTTCCAACAGATCAGAAAGACGCCAAAGAAGTAGTCATATACCCCCTTTGGCGTCTACTCATAGTTCACCAGACTATCCACTATTCCAGAGTGATCGCGGGCTTGGGCTGCTTTCTATCGAAGGAACCATCACCCCGCGTGTTAGAGCTTTGCTCCCCACTGGTATGCACCGCTGCCACATGCTCCTGGTCCCGAGCCTCGTCTTGCACAGGCTTCGTCACCCGATCATCATCCACAGCATATGGTCGGTATTCATCACCCATGATCTCCCGGAAGTGTTCCCGATCCAAAGTCTCGTATTCCAGGAGCCCATCCACTACTTCCCCTAGCTTGCCCTCATGGGCACTGAGAATGTCCTTGGCTCTCCCATAGGCTTCTTCGACGAATCGTCGTACTTCCCTATCTATGGCCGCAGCTACTTCCTCACTGTAGTTGCGTTCCCGGGAAATGTCTCTACCCAAGAAGATTTGCTCTTCGTGCTGTCTGCCAAAGGTGAGTGGCCCTAGCTCTTCGCTCATACCCCACTCTGTTACCATTTGACGAGCCCTCTTGGTAGCTCTCTCCAAATCGTTCTGCGCACCCGTACTGATCTCATCGAAGGCCAGTTCCTCGGCGGCTCTGCCTCCAAGCAAATGGACAAGTTCATCCATAACCTCCGATTTAGTGGTTACATAGCGGTCCTCTGTAGGCAAAGTCATGGTATATCCGCCGGCCATTCCCCTGCCGATAATACTGACTTTATGCACCGGGTCAGAATGAAGTAGGTAATTGGCTACCACTGCGTGACCCGCTTCGTGGTAAGCAAATACCCTCTTATCCCGCTGGGTAAGCACGCGCCCTCGGCGCTCCGGCCCCATGATCAGTCGGTCAATGGCCTCTTCGCAGTCTTCCATCAGCACTTTGCGACGGCTAGACCTTGCAGTCAAGATCGCAGCTTCATTCATCAAATTCTCCAAATCAGCACCGCTGAACCCAGGGGTGCGGCGGGCCAAGACCTTCAGATCCACATCATCGGCCAGAGGCTTGCCGCGGCTATGGATCTTGAGAATTTCCTCTCTACCTATGACATCCGGCCGATCAACCACGATCTTGCGGTCAAATCGCCCGGGCCGTAAGAGAGCCGGGTCCAATACGTCAGGTCGATTAGTAGCTGCCATGACGATAATTCCCGAATTAGGCTCAAATCCGTCCATTTCCACAAGCAGCTGGTTTAGGGTTTGCTCACGCTCATCATGACCGCCACCCAAACCGGCACCGCGATGGCGCCCAACAGCATCTAGCTCATCAACAAAGACAATGCAGGGGGCATTCTTCTTGGCAGTATCAAACAGATCCCTCACTCGAGAAGCTCCCACTCCCACAAACATCTCCACGAAATCGGAACCACTGATGCTAAAAAACGGCACTCCGGCTTCGCCAGCAACAGCCCTGGCCAAAAGAGTCTTTCCATTGCCAGGCGGTCCCATCAGAAGCACACCTTTGGGCACTTTGGCGCCCACATCCTGGAACTTCTTGGGATGCTTGAGAAACTCCACAACTTCTGCTAGTTCTTGCTTCGCCTCATCAAGGGCTGCCACGTCGGCAAAACGCGACTTAATCTTGTCTTCGGTATGCAACTTAGCACGACTCTTGCCAAAAGACATGGCTCGATTATTGCCACCCTGCATTTGATTGAGAATAAACATCCAGATACCCACAAAAATCACCAATGTGATGATATTAGGCAGAAGTGCTAACCACCACGGTGTCGGCGGGGTGGGCTCCGCTTTGAGTTTAACACTGTTGTCCATCATCAAATCGGCCAGATCCGGCATCTTGCCCATGGGCACAATAGTAGCAAACCTGCTGCCATCCTTGAGAACGCCCTCTATCCTTTGGTCACCGATCATCTCGGCCGACTCTACAGACCCGTTTTCTACCTGGTTGATAAAATCTCCATAACCCAACTCGCGCCGGGTTTCTGCACCAGGATATAAGCTGCTGACAATAGATATAGCAATGATAGCAATCAGTAGGTAAAGACTAATACCCCGCAAAAACCTGTTCAAATCGCGTCCTCCCCTCGTAATAACATAAAGAAATGGGGCCCGCCAACAGCGGCCCTCGCCTCAATTGCCCAGCAACCCGCACAGCCGGTAAAGGCAAATAAGTCCACTCCTCCACAGCATATAATTATATCACAGAGCCAAAGTCATGACAACCATTCTGGGCCTGTCCGCCCATGCCGTCGCTGACTCAAATTCCATCGAGTTTTTCCACCGTGACCCGCAACACTTGGTCGGTCGCTTCCGTGACTCGACATCGATGGGCTTGGTGTAAGCCAACTACGGCTAGAATTCCCTTGGCATCAAGCAAGCAGGGAACTTGATCCCTTAGGTGTCTAGGAATTTTCTCATCCACAAACAAGTCCTGCAATTTCTTGGAGCCCTCCATACCCAAAGGTTGTAGCCGATCTCCCGGCCGTCGACCCCGCACGCAGATTGGCAATTCTAGGGCGGCCAGATCCATATCCGCCCACCAAAGGCCTTGTTCCCGCCAAACATCCCGGGGCCGCAGCACCGCTGCCTCTTTCCACCAATGGGGTACTACTTTCAATAGCTCCAAGTGCACTATCATATTCGCTTCTTCAATGAGTGTACTGGAATCTAGAGACAATGCCCGGGGGGACAAACTAGCCTTCTGTTTGATCTTTACCCTTTGGGTAAGAATCAAAACCTCTTCCTGCAAATATACATCAATGGATCGGGGCAAGGTCAAGCCCTTAGCTCCCCCATCCCCCAAAATCAGTGTTTCCATCTGCTCCAAACTCGCTCCGGGCAAGCCTTGGTGATGGCCACTTACCTGAGCATAGGCATGATCCACCACCCGTTTGCGTAGAGCTGTTGGTAAAGCTAGCAAAACTGGCAAACATAAGGAGACACTTGTCGGAGACTCTTGCACAAGGACTTCCCTGTATTGCTCCTTGGCCAACTGCTCCAGGAATTGCCAGTCCTCCCCTAAAGTGGCAGCTGCACGCATCAAGCCCTGCATCACCCCGGGGTTGAGCTGAGCCAGTCTCGGAATAATCTCCCAGCGGATGTAATTGCGCCTGTATGCTATACTAAGGTTGGTGGCATCCTCTCGCCACGGCAACTTCTGCCACCGGCAGTAAGCCTCTAGCTGCCACTTCTGCAACCCTAAGAGAGGCCGGATTACCTTGCCCCTAACCGGTGGCATGCCCGCCAATCCCCGTAGACCCGCACCACGGATCAGGTTCATTAGTACTGTCTCAGCCTGATCATCGCCATGGTGCCCTACAGCGACGCGGTCAGCCCCTACGTGGTCCGCGATGCGCTCATACAACCCATAGCGGGCCTCTCTTCCGGCCTCTTCTTCTGTCAGACCCAGCTCTCGGGCTCGGGCTGGGATATCTAGGGCCTCACTGTATACCGGAATCCCCAGTTTTGCGCCGAGTTCCTCTACCAGCAGGGCGTCCTTGGCTGCCGCCTCACCCCGAATCCCGTGATTGAGGTGGGCGATGTGCAGATCCAGTTGCCAGCTGTCCCGTAGACGCCAGAGAACATGCAAAAGCGCCGTCGAGTCTATCCCACCCGAGACGCCTATGACTACACCTTCCCCTAGCTGTAACATGTTATACCGCTCTAGAGTCTTCAAGACACCGGGAAGAATATCGAGTTCCATCTACCGCCACCCCAAAATCCCATTCATCTATTCCGATTACTTCATCATTCCCCGCTGGGCGAGTAATCTCCTGCCCACCGCTTCAGGCTAGCTGACGATCGTAAATCGGAATCTCGTGTACACCGGTATCCATGACATCGGCACCACCTATACGCCGGTGCATAAGCACAGCCACCACCGTCATATCATCTTTGACCTCTCCACCGTTAGCTACCCGGGCATCTTCTAGTACCAGGTTGGCTATGGTCTTCAAGTCACGGTCGGGTACTCGGCGTACGATGCGGTTGAGCCAATCCTCATTCAAACCAGAATAGCCATTCAAAATACCATCTGTGATCATCAAGAGGATGTCACCATGGCGCCAAATGCGCATCTCCGGTTCCATTTCCACATTATTGAGGATACCGATGGGCAACGTGTTGGAACGGATTACCTCTGTTCCGCTGCCCCTAATCAAGAAGCTCGGTGGTGCCCCAATCTTGATAAACTCCAGTTCTCCCGTATAAAGATCGGCAATCACTAGGTCCACAGTGGCAAAAATCTCATCTGACGATCTGAGTAGCAAAATAGAGTTAACGGTTCGTACAGCGAATTCCCGATCAAAGCCGGCTTGCATCAACTGCTTTAGCATGGCGATAGTGGCCGTGCTCTCCAGAGCTGCTCTGGGCCCATGGCCCATTCCGTCACTGATCACTATGGCCAATTTACCATCTCTTAGCCAAACCTCTGAATGAGTATCCCCAGAAACAAAACTACCATCCTTGACAGCCTTGACGGCTTCAATCTGCACATTGAAAGATCTTTCTGGAAGCAGCACAAACTGGCAACGAGCTCGAGGCAGTGTATCAGTACATTCTTGCGTCCAGACTGAGTAGTCTTGCCCCAAGACTTGGGAGACCACGGCAGCCACCTTCTCCCGGCAGGCATGCACTCCACCACAGTGCTCCATGCGGATGTGGATTTCCGCCTTCCCCATTGAAGTCCGGAGCACCCGTAACGAATCCAGATTGATGTGCTGACGGCTCAAGGCGGTTCTTAATCGGAGCTCCCACTCTTCATCAAACTCCACATCCATCTCCATTTGGGAGGCAAAAGAGCGCATTATGTGGGAAAGACCCTCCAGTTGATTGGTGACTATCTCTTGGCTCTCCTGTAAACGTCTTTGCCAAGCGCTCTCCAGGCGGAGCATTTCAATCACAACATTAATGCTAGTAGTCAACTGATAAGGCTGCATACAATATTTGACAATCTCCTCTGGGAGATCCGCAAACTGAATGCGGGAGTTTTTCTCAGCTATAGCCAGTAATTCCACCATATCCCAATAGGTCTGGTGAAACCGATCTTCCCAGCAAGTACGAAAACCGGGGCACTCGGCACAAGCTTTCTGAGTCAGGGACATTAGGAATTGATCATAGCCACAGTCTGGGATCTCGGGTCTGCGAGGAATCTGACTGAAAGTGGAGGATAGTTCCTCAAATACTCTAGCAAAATCGTCTAGGCGCTGATTAAGCATCTCTCTCAATCGCTTATTAGTCATTTCCTGATTCTGCCGCTGCTCTGACGTGCGAGGGATGATACGAGCTAACCGTCGAAGGGTCCTCGTGGGTAAAAGGGAGAAAAGGATGACCCCCACTCCCGATAATGTCCAGCGAGCAAATAGTTCCACCGGTTCTCTGATAAAAAAAGCCAATACTAGATTGGCCACAATAAAAGCAAAGGCAATACCAAGTTTCCTATACCAGGCCCCGATGCCCATGAAGAGCCCAAACATGCCATATACTCCTATAATGAAAAGATCGCCACTGGTGAAGGCTGTGAAGAAACCAAAGAGGAGGCTCCCCATAACGGCAGCAGCCAATCCACCTACATGGGCTGTGATCATCAACAGAACCATACTTGCCAGCTCTTGTAGGTGTAGTTCCTTAGTATACAGGCCAGTAAGCCCCAGCAACATCCCTACGAGCAGCAGACACAAGGCCATAATTTGCCCCCTTGTCAGCAGAGCACTCCTACGCCTTCTAGGCAGCTCGAGTAGGGGCAAGAACAGGTTGCCCAAAGCCCATATGCTAGCGAGCGTAGGCACCCAGATGACAAATTCGGGGACAAACCAAGGTGCTAACAATAGCAGAGGCGCCACTAGCAATGGCGCAATGACGACTAGCAGGGTACCATGACCCAACCGCCCCTTGTATCCCGTGGGCAAACTCGCTACACACCAGACGACTAGACCCACCATCCCCCAATACTGAGCCTCACTTGCTGACATTCCAGTGGCCATCCCATGGCTGGCGCAAAACAATATCAAGAGACTGGCTATTGGCCCACTCTGCTTTAGCATCACAAGGAACAAAGCCATACCGAAAGGATGTACTCCCGGGACTAGAGGCGCTCGGCCCAAAAGATAGGCTAGTAGGCTAAAAAAGGCTATGTGGTCTTGGAAGAGCGCGACTAATAGACCTTGCAGCCGGGCCAATAGAAACCGACCCAATTTAGCCAGCGGTTTAGGGCTAATGACAAACCTACCAGCTGAGGTCCTCCGATTTCTTTTCATGGACTTCCCTCTTTTGTTAGACCTGCATTTGCTAGCATAGTTATTATACTAGTTGAGAGAGGTTGTCCATGTCGAACTAGTTAGAACCGAGTTCGTGGTATTGTGGCTCTATTCTCTATAAAGCCACATCTTCTGTTTATGCGTATCTTTTCCGCCATTGGGCTCCGGTTATCTCGTTTGGCTTGTCATTTCCAATAACAATCCCAATAGTCCCCCATGCAACCCCTGTCATTCGCTCAACGCCACCGCCCTAATCTGCCTAGCGCCACGAAGACTGCCACGAATTCCAGCCTACCAAGCCACATGCCCACCATTTGGGTGATCTTCAAGGTTGTGGGCATATCGGGGCCGGTGATGCCCACAGACAACCCCACAGTGCTGAGGGCAGTGGCGAACTCAAAGCTTGCTTCAGCCAATGGAACTCCATGCAACATGAAGATGAGGGTCCCCACAAGAAAGGTCATCACATACAGAAACACCACAACTGCCACATCCCAGAGCTTGTCGCCATGCATTGGTTCGAGCTCACCTTGCCGGTAGATAGCTTGGCGCAAGACCACCCGCTCGGAGTGAAGCCTCTGTCGCACAGTCCAGATGACTGCCTGCCATAGGGTGGCTAACCGGGATAGTTTGATGCCACCAGCAGTACCCCCTGTACCACCGCCAGCGATCATTAGTAGCGTAAGGCCAAACAGAGGTAGATCTCCCCACCCAGAGAGATCTACTGTGGCAAATCCCGTGGTGGTACTAGCCGATACTGCCTGAAATACGGCGATGCGCATAGTCTTGGGCAAACCCCCATACAGGGGGCGAATACCCAAATAGACCAGGGGAATAGCAAGGCTCAAGACAACTACTAACGCATACAACTCACTATCTCGCAAGGCTCGCCAACCCCGCTTCGTGACAAGCAAATAATGAATGGTGAAATTGCTGGACCCCAAGAGCATAAGGAACACTGAAACTAGCTCGATGGAGACCTTGTCAAAGTGACCAATATTGAGGGTCCTAGTGGAAAAGCCAGTGGTAGAGAGAGCTGTCATGGCATGATTGACGGCATCAAATAGGCTAAGGCCCACAAACCAGTAGAGGACTGTTCCGATGAAGAGGTACAATGCGTACATCTTCATGAAAAGACGAGCAGTATCCAAGATGCTGGGGACTAGATGATCACTGCGCCCCTCAGCACGATACAAGCCTATGGCTTGTGGCCCTATGACAGCCGAAAGCATCAATACAGCAAAACCGGCACTTCCCAGGTATCCCATCAGGCTCCGCCACAAAAGGTAGACGGGCGGAAGTAGCTCGACTTGGCTGAACATACTCAATCCAGCTCCGGTCCATCCACTAATGGATTCATAGAAGCCATCCAGCCAGGGTAATCGCTTCCCAATAATGAAGGGCAATCCTCCCATGACCATGGCCACGATCCAGCCACTGCTCATGATGACAGCAGCTTCGCGGGTGGACAAGAAGTGATCGTCTTGTCCGCGAAAAAGATACCAAAGGCTCCATCCTGCCGAAACTCCACCAGTCCCCGTGATCACGAAAGGCAAGGCATCTTGCCAAGTGAGGGGCCTAAGCAACAGGACGAGCAAAGGTATAAAAGTGATTGCTCCGATGCCAAAAATAAGTAAGCCTATATATGATATAATGCGTCGATACTCTTGGGTTGCCACGTTGTCTCCTCAGTAAGCCTTCGGTCACCAACCAAGAACGCGGTCAGCGCCCTATGAGAGCAGTCTCTAGACTAGCAGCTGTATCCAAAGTAGCGATGGCCAGCACCCGATCAAAAGCCTTGAGCTCTGTATCCCCTCGGGGAATAATCACATCTGCTCCTCTGATTACTGTCACCAGCACACAGTTTCTCGGAAGGGTCGGCGCGATGGCGGCCAAACTCTTCCCTACCACCGGTGCATCTCGATGAAGATCAAGTTCTACCAAAGCTAGGTTCCCTCGGTTAAGAGTAAGCAGATTCCGGACATCGTGTGCAGCTACCTCCTGCTGGATGAGCTGGGCGATAATCGCTGTACTACTGACTATGACGGGTACATTTAGAGCCTGGAAAATCGGCTCATTGCGGGGATTATTGACTCGAGCAATGACTCGGGCAATCCGCAAATGGTTTTGCGCTATTTGACTGGCTATCAAATTGGCCTCATCTTTTCCCGTGGCGGCCACAAAAACATCGGATCGCTCAATCTCCGCGTCTTCCAAAACTCTGAGTTTGGCAGCATCGCCTATCACCACAGGGACGCCGAGATCCTCGGCCAACTTCTGGCACAAGGCCTCATCCTTATCTATGAGGGTGATACGGTGCTCCTCCATCAGAGTCTTAGCTAAGTAGTAGCCTACCTTCCCCCCACCGGCGATCGCTATGCGCATATGACCTCACCCCTAGATCTCCAGCCATTTCCGATGTCTACTTACATTATCCAATGTCAGAGTCACAATGATCTCATCATCTTCCTGCAATTTGGTATCTAGTTCAGGTATGAAGGACTGATTACCCCTGAAGATCAGACTGATCACCAGTTGCCCCGGTGCTGACATCTCTGCCACAGTCTTACCTACTGCTCTAGGTTTGATCTTGGCCCTGACCATCTCCAAACGTTCCTGCTCCAAGCAAAAGTAGCGGTACAAGGAACCATCCAAGATCAGGTTGCGAATCTCCATGGCTTCCCACAGAGTAGGGGATGTGGTTTGTATGCCAAAGTGTTTATACAACGCCTCATTCTCACTGTCCGCCACCCGGGCTACCACCTTGGGAACGTGGTATATTTTCCGGGCCACTTGAGCCGCCATTAGGTTAGTAGCATCATTGCCAGTGAGCGCTACGAAAGCATCGGCCTTGTCTACACCGGCTTTACGCTGCACATCCACATCAATGCCATTTCCTAAAATAGTAATCCCGTTAAACGTCGGACCTAGATGCTGAAAAGCCGATAAATCGGTATCCACCACCACTATGTTATGCTTATCCCGTGCAAGTAAGTTGGCAACCACACTGCCTACTTTGCCACATCCAACAATAACCGAATACAGACCTTCACCCCCTCACCCCTTGCCAGTAGTATGTACAAAAGCGTTCTTTGCTATGGCAAGCCACTAATTGACTATATTGTATTGACCTGGATAGCAAATGTCAACGATGCCCTGCGAGCTGTTTGGAATCTTGCTTAATGGGGTATGGTTTCTTTGAGGCTATTCAACGGCGAAATCGTTGTAAAGAGGCGAACTGTGTGGAGAGATATGCACCTGACGGTCGGTCAGATCATCTGGAACTAATCATCCCTCTCAATGAACGATACCTGACTATCCCCCGCTTGGTTCTAGGCGATATATTCAATAAGGTAGGACTGGATATTTGCGATATAACCAGTTACAAAGTTGCGCTTACGGAGGCTTGCCGCAACCTAATGTATTTTTCTTACCGCCATCTAGAACCTAATCCCCTGCGGCTGACGTTTCGCATAGCACCTCAGAGACTAACCATCTCCATCAGCAGCCAGGGTAAGTGCTTTTGCGATACACGGGTAAAAACCCACCCAGCCCTTGATCAGCAAGACTCTACTCAGAACCTAGATCTCCTGATGGTTGGTTCCCTGGTGGACGATATCCGTACTGGCCTACGCGTCACCAAAGAGGAATGTATCGCCTTTATAGTGATAACCAAATCTCTTCAAGGCCCATCTTCTCCCTGCAAATAAAGGTAGCCTCCCTTCCCTGGCCAGCATACACTGATCATGAATACCGGCTGGAATGCTGGTCTGGGAGGTGCCTCTATTGCATGACAAGATCACCGCAAAGCTCATCGATATAGAAACCCTGCTCCTGCAACATGAATATCGAGAGTTGGCCGTACGTACCAAAGCTGGCCAGCTCAGTGAAAAAGTCAACCGGATTGTCCGCCTCAAACAAGAACAACTGCAGTTATTGCATGATCTCCTCTCCGAAATGGATCGATTCTCCATGAATGGCCGCCCCGCCGACAGTTCTGGATTAGAGGAAAACTCTGAGCCCCCTATTTACTAGCTATTCTCCTAAGAACAGGTTTGGTCTAGCAGGAGAGTCTCCCTCAATGCTGTAATATAGTAGCGGGGGATCACCCCGCAATCGTGTTGGAAAAGCAGGGGGGCTTTCTGCATGGAGGCATCGAGACCAGACGAAATCGTTGAGCAGATATATGACAACCTCAACCGCTTGGAATTCGCGTTAGATGGTACCCGGGCAGAGGTGAAGCAAGCTACCCTGGCGAAACTCAGGGAGGTCTATCTACGAGCCAAGCAACAAGGCAATGAACGCCTGTACCTACAGGCATTTCGCCTTTACAACCGTTTGCTAGCCTCTGTGGACGTAACGACATCAGAATCGGCTTTGGAGACATACGCTGAGCAACTTGCCCAACACGTGGCCAACCTAACGCTTAGAACACTGGAAGAGACAGGGTGGACCGCGGACAAAACTGCTGACGAAGTAGCAGAGCTACTCATCTGGCTTACTGAAATCCTCACATTAGATTTTGAGCAAAAATTCCCTTTCAAGCCGTAACGGCTCGCTGTCCATGCCTACAAGCGCTCGAGCCTTTGGGCTGTTGAACTGATTGCCGCCACCGGATGGGAATCCTCTCCTGGCAAGGCTTGCTCTCTGATATGATAGGACAACGTAGTCAAACCCACGGCTAGATCCTCACTGCGCACCATAACCTCTTTTGGCACTTCCAGCCTCAGGGGAGCGAAATTCCAGATGGCTTGCACCCCTGCCTCCACCATAGTATCAGCAACAGCCTGTGCCGACTCTGCTGGCACCGTGATAATTCCAATCTTGATGCCCAACCGTTTGATGAGGTCAGCACACCGGTGCATGGGCATGATGGGGCGCCCGTATAAAGACCGTCCAGTCTTCTCTGCATCAGAGTCAAAGACTGCCACTATGGTGAAACCATAACTACCAAATCCAGGGTATCCTACTAGTGCTGCACCGAGTCGACCAGCCCCAACCAAGATAGCATCAGTGTTATTGCGCAGTCCCAGAAAATCTGCCAGACAGTTGGCTAGTTTTTCAACTTCATAGCCAAGACCCGGCCGCCCACCACTCCATATGTGATTTAGATCTTTTCTCACCTGAGCATTGTCAAACCCCGACCTGAGGCCCAGGTCCCCTGAGGAGATGTACTGCACACCTGTTTCTTGGCAGTGCAACAGGACTCGGTAATATACAGGCAGCCTTTCTAATGTAGGTTTAGGGATGGAGACTAATCTCGCCATGCTTAGAGCCCTCCTTTTCTTCGCCTATTCCCGACGCCCAACAACTGGGCTGTGATATACCTATACCCTATGCCCCTTGAGAGCGGGCCGCCCTGTACCATACAGACAGGGCAGCCCCACAAGACATGTATTACTTCGCTTCCAATTGCTCTATGACCTTGTCAAATAGGAATCCGGTCTTAGCTGGGGACATCCCACTATATAGGGTATCTCCCACTTTTACATTAATACCTGCACCACAATTCTCAAAACAGAACGTGGCTTTCAGATCGACTTGATCATTCAGTTTCGCGTCCCGTAACCGCTGACCTAGATTCTGAAGCACATCGTAAGAACCCTTGAGGTAACAGCTGGTTCCCACACAGACTGCTACATCTAGCTGTTTGTCTGCATGATTATGGCCTAAGCTAATACTGTCACCTTGAATCCGCCGCCGCTCACCATAGGTCGTATGCAGGGCCTTGTGAGCAGCTTCACCATTGGGTGTACCGAGCCATTTCTCATAGACGGCTTCAATAAGTGGGTTTTGGTAAGATTTCCTCAGCTGTTGAGCTTTATCTGCTGTGTAAATCCCCCGGGCCCGAGCTTGGCGAACATCGGAGTTAGTCCCTATAGGTTGTCCTGCCCCGCCTATACAACCTCCAGGACAGGCCATGATTTCCACTAGATGATATTCAGCTTCACCGCTTTGGATCTGCTTCAATAGTTCCTTGGCATTGGCCAGCCCGTAGACCATGGCTAGTTTGACCTTTTGACCACCAACATCAATTTCCGCGGCTCTTAACCCCTCCATACCCCGCACTTCAGTAAAATTCACCTGGTCTAATTCATGGCCCAGCAAGAGATAGTGGGCTGCCCGCAAGACCGCTTCTGAAACACCACCAGTCACTCCGAAAAGAATGCCTCCTCCGGAGGTGAAACCGAAGGGCATATCCAGAGAATCATCCTCTAGATGAGCATAATCCAGACCAGCTTCCCGAATCATTTGCACTATCTCTTGAGTTGTGACCACAAAATCCACATCTGGCACTGAATCGGTAGCAAACTCCGGCCTAGCAGCTTCGAATTTCTTAGCAGTACACGGCATGAGGCTGACTACTACCATATCCTCTGGCTTGATGCCTAGCTCTTTGGCGTAGTACTTCTTGGCCAAGGACCCGAACATCTGCTGTGGTGACCGACAAGTAGATAGATTCTCTAGAATTTCGGGATGGTACTGCTCAGTGTACTTGACCCAAGCCGGGCAACAAGATGTGAACTGGGGCAGTTTCTCTCCTTTCTGCAACCGTTGGAGGAATTCAGTGCCTTCTTCCATGACTGTCAGATCAGCAGCGAAACTAGTATCAAATACCTTGTCAAAACCCATCTGGCGCAATGCCGCCGTCAGCTTACCCAAGGTGTTTTGCCCTGGCTCTAGTCCGAAGATCTCCCCCACAGCAACTCTCACTGCCGGTGCTACCTGGATTATTACTGTCTTCTCCTCATCATGGAGTGCCTGCCAAACCTGGGCCGTCTGAGACTTGACAACTAGAGCACCGGTAGGGCAAACTGCAGCACACTGCCCACAGTTTACACAATCAACCTCCGCCATAGTCTTCCCAAAGGCAGGGGTAACCGTCATCTCTGCCCCCCGATGGGCAAAATCCAGTACTCCAATCCCCTGCACTTCCTGGCACATGCGCACACAGTCACCACAAAGGATGCATTTATTGGGATCCCGAACCAAGGCCAGGCTGGAATCATCAATATCTACCTTGATATCCCGCTGGCCGAACCGCACCTCTCGAACACCGAAACGCTGAGCCAAATCCTGCAGTTTACAGGAACCGCTTTTCTCACAGGTGGTGCAATCCCGATCATGGTTAGCTAATAGAAGCTCCAGAGCCATCCTGCGGATTTTCTGCACCCGAGGTGTGTGAGTCTTCACTACCTGCCCCGCTTGGGGCGGTGTGGAGCAACCAGCAACTATCTGGCCATTTTCCAACTCCACTAGGCACATACGACACGCGCCATAGACTGAGAGCTCCGAATGATAGCAGAAAGTCGGTAGTTCTATGCCTGCTTTTCGGCATACCTCTAGTATATTTTTCTCCCCATTGATCTCCACCGATTTGCCGTCAATCATCATGGTCTGGGCCATTTAAGCAACCTCCTCTACGGCGTCAAAGCGACAAGTTTCCTTGCATGCCCCACACTTGATACAGGTCTCCTGATCTATCACATAAGGCTCTTTTATCTTTCCGGATATGGCCCCCACGGGGCACACCCGGGCACATCTGCTGCAACCCTTGCAAAGCTCGGCATTGATGGTGAAGGATTTCAGACCTTGGCAGACTCCAGCGGGACAGCGATGCTCCACCACATGGGCGAGGTACTCGTCTTTGAAGTACTTCATGGTGGTGAGTACAGGGTTGGGAGCCGTTTTCCCCAAGCCGCACAATGACCCCTCTTGGACAGCTTCGCCGATCTCTACCAGGTCATCGAGATCACTTAATTTGCCTTCACCATCCACTATCTTCTGCAAGATATCCAGCATGCGTCGGGTGCCTTCCCGACAAAGCACACACTTACCACAGGATTCGTTTTGGGTGAAGTTCATGAAAAACCTAGCCACTTCCACGATACAAGTGTTCTGATCCATAACCACCAGACCGCCAGACCCAATCATGGCCCCTACAGCCCGTAAAGAATCAAAATCCAGGGGCAAGTCGAGATGATCTGCTGTCAAACAACCCCCCGATGGGCCACCGATCTGAACTGCCTTGAACTCACCATTATTGCGGAGACCTCCGCCGATATCAAAGACAATCTCCCTCAAGGTCTTACCCATGGGCACTTCGATTAGACCTGTGTTAGCAACCTCTCCCGTAATGGCAAAGGTCTTTGTACCAGGGCTAGTTTCTGACCCCAACTCCCGAAACCACTTCGCCCCCTGGAAAATGATGGGGGGAATATTGGCAAAGGTCTCGACATTATTGATCAGGGTAGGACATTCCC
>DAIQRD010000002.1:0-18648 GCA_036786445.1 Bacillota bacterium | reverse complement strand
GACTTCATACTACTGACAAAGCCCGCCGAAACGGCGGGCTTTGGTAGGACATTCCCAGAGACCGCTTTGCGCTGGGAAGGGAGGTTTGGGCCGAGGCATACCCCGTTTGCCCTCAATTGATGCGATGAGGGCGCTTTCCTCGCCACAAACAAAGGCTCCCGCGCCTTCCTTGACAGTGATATCAAAGTCAAAACCACTGCCTAAGATGTCCTCTCCTAGAAGGCCCTGGGTTCTCGCATCATCGATGGCTTTGAGCATCCGCTGCACTGCTAAGGGATACTCAGCCCTCATATATACGTAGCCTTTATTCGCCCCGATGGCATAACCGGCCACGATCATACCCTCAATGATTCGATGGGGATCGCCCTCCATGAGGCTGCGGTCCATAAAAGCACCAGGATCTCCCTCATCACCATTACAGATTACATATTTCTGCTCACCCGGTGCTTCTCTGGTCAGGGCCCATTTGCGGCCGGCAGGGAACCCGCCACCGCCTCGACCCCTAAGCCCCGACTCGACGACTTCATCACATACATCCTCCGGGCTCATTTCAGTCAGCGCCTTGGCTACAGCAGCATATCCATCCCTAGCAATGTACTCCCAGATATTCTCTGGATCAATCACTCCACAATCAGCCAAAGCAATCCTTTTCTGCTGCCGGTAGAAAGGGATGTCCTCTTCCCGGGCAAAGATTTCCTCGGTATTGGGCTGCCTGTATAAGAGTCCTTCGACTACCTCGCCTTTTGCCAAGGCTGTAGCAATATCCGCTGCATCTTCCGGTCTGACGCCAACATACAAGATGCCCTCAGGTTCGATTCTGAGCAGAGGTCCCTTTTCGCAAAATCCATGGCAACCGCTTTTCTTAATAGCGACACCTTCGTGATGATCTTCAGCCTCTAAATCAACAGCAATGGCAAGACCCTGGTCTGCCACAGCTTTACACAATTCTTCATAGACCTTCAATGAGCCATTGGCCACACAGCCGGTACCAGCACAAATCAATACCCGGTGCTTCTCCCGTTTTAGAGCAGCTTGTTTCTCTCGACGAAAAACCTCTAGCCTAGCCGCGGTCTCAATCATATTGCATCCCCTCCCCGTTTCTGCAAAGTATCTAGGATTTCAGTAATGGCCTCAGGTGTCACTTTTCCGTAGACTTCGTCATTGATGGTCACCACCGGCGCCAATCCGCAAGCACCTAGACAAGATACGGTCTCCACAGTAAAACCCATATCTTCAGTGGTTCTCTCACCCTTAGCCAGGCCCAGTTTCTTGCGAATAGCATCCAAAACAGCTTGGGAGCGCCGCACATGACAAGCAGTACCATCACAGACTCTGATCACATACTTTCCCATGGGATCAAGGGAAAACTGAGCATAAAATGTGGCTACACCGTAGACTGTGGCCGGAGACATGTCCAAAGCTGTAGCTATATAAGCTAAAATTTCTTCGGGCAGATAGCGATATTCCCCTTGTACCTTCTGTAGGATGGGAATCAAAGCCGATTCCTCTTTTTTATACTGAGCAATTATTTCATTGACCTTGGCGAACTGCCGTTCCTGTTGCATGCCATAATCCTCTACTTCTGCTATTGGTAAGGCTTTTGCCACGTCTGTCATCCTTTCTCCTCATAGAAAGCCTCATATTTTCTATTGCAACAGTGCAGTCCTCAAAAGGAAGTGACCGACACTGTCTTGCCTGCCTGTTCCATACAGTGGGTGAGCTCAGTGATCACCTGTTCTTTCAAAGCCAAACCCAGGGGCAACTCGGGATTTTGGTGAGCTGGATTGATAGCTCCTCCCACAAGAAAATCAATCTCATCACTTTCCCATAGCAGGCTAGCCAACATGTTCGCCCCATCCTCAGCTGTCAGGACCTCACCCATCCCTTTACCTTGATGCAGGGACTTTAATTTCTCCAAAGCACTGGAAATCGTGATAATCCCCTCTGTCACCAGATCAACGCCCTGAATACGGCCTAATGGCGGTATAGTGGGGCTGCAATAGCGTAGATCCACCTCTAAATCGGTCTGCCACTCTCGAGCAATGATATTGCTGGTGGTGCCTCCACACACTGCCTTCTTGCCCGGCGCTGCCGCTAGGAGCTCTGCCAATCGGTGATCATCTTGCGGTCGCCGGGGGGGGCCCACCGCCAGGGTCAGATGCCGAGGCCGGCGAATATAAAGGGCTACAATGGTAGTGTCGTCTCCAGGCTTGCCGGCATAAAGGTGCTGACAGATATCTCCCAAGCGTTGAGCCACATTGGGGGCATTGCGCTCCTGAACCACAGCTTTCTCTAGGAAACGAGCCACATTGGGCCACTGCCAACCTAGGTTCAAAACAGCTCCAATCCCGGCATGGACAACACCGTCAGAAATCGCCACCAGGAAATCTCCAACTCCCGCTTGAAACCGTGTTTCCCTGATTTTGTTGTTGCCAATACAGCGCTCTCGATGCGGTACAGAGGTAATTTTGCCCTTATGCAAATAGAAGACAGAGGGGTTATCAAATTCAGCCATGTAAACCTTCCCGTCATGAAAAATCTGGATGATAGTAAAAGTCGAATAAGCTAAGCCCCGTACTTTACAGATGGGAAGGGTTTGTCCCACTGTCTCTACCACTTCATCAAGGCTGGCGCCCATCTCCAGCATGGTGCCGGCTATCTTACTAGTCAGAGTGGATAAGATATTGGCCTTCACCCCACTCCCTAATCCGTCAGAAAGGACCATAATCACAGAATCATCTCTGTGGGAAATAACAACATTGTCCCCACAAAGCTCCTCACCATGCTTATTTAGGGAGACAAGACCCGTCTCGATAATATAGGGGGAGTCCATCAAAGGTATAGCTAGGGCGGCTGGTGTCATGGCGTCTCATCTCCATTCTGCATTAGCGTCATTAACTGGGATAACAAGACCTTGGTCTCCGCTGTGGTCTCACCCAGAAGTCCAGCAATCTCTTGGGCCACACGCATCTGCCGATTGATTACATCCTGAGCCCGCTCCAAGGTCGTAGCCTTTAGTCGGGCCAATTCATCTTGACGGTCCTGATCCTCGGTGATATCGGTAAAAATGCCAATAATAATGTCCTGATTCTCTGGAGCAAACACATACTGACGCACGATAATATCGTGACTGGGATATTCGGCAATGTCCTTCAACAGCTGACGATTTCCCAATACCCGCTCAAAGCCATGGGCATCAATTAGCTTAGTGAGGGGCTGGTGGAGCAAGTCCTGAGCCAGACAGCCAAACATGACCTCTGCCGCTGGATTGATAGCCAAAATCAACAGGTTATCATCGACGACGATGATGCCATTGGGCGTGGTTTCGATAATCACATTGGCCAGAGACTCGGCCTTAGCCCGCATATGGGGAATACACATTTCGTTTTCTGCCACCCCTTGGTAGACGGCCCGAGCCTTGTCTCGGCAAGAATCATAGCCACATGCACCGCAATTGAGTTCATCTTGGGGGGTGCGCTTACCAATAGCGGCCAATATCTGTTGTAGCTCTTCCTCGGAAGGCTCCGATAATCTGAGCTTCCGATCAGTGTAAGTGCGCCGTAACCACGGAAGCGCCTGTCCGTCGTCATCGGCCCACTTGAATGACCCTTGATAGCTATCGGCTAACCCTTGTCCCGCCTCTTTGACGTGGTGAATCAACCGCTGCCGCCGGGCGATCCCCTCCCAAGGTCCTACCATACAAGGGCCATCAACACAACCACCCTCACAAGCTAACATCTCTATGAGATCCAAAGATAAGTCCACACCGGCAATCAACTGCCGGATCACAGATTCACTCTCCTCAATGCCGGTGATTGTCGCCATCCTGCTGGCCAAAACATCGGTACTCAAACCAGCTGTACGCAGTAAGCCACCGGCCAGGGGAAAGCTCCTGCCCCAATTGGTATCGACGGTATCATATACTTCCGGTGCAAGCTCTTCGGGACGAATATTCTCTTGGGCTAGCCATTGCTCCAGCTCCTGAAAGGTGAGTACATTGGATATGACCCCCGCGAATTGTGCTTCAGCAGCTTCAGCCTTTTTGGCCACACAAGGGCCGATGAAAATCACTTCTACCGAAGCTCCATACTGCTGATGCAACATGCTTCCATGGGCAATCATCGGTGAGACAATAGGCGCCAGATAGGGAATGGCTTCCGGATAGTGCTGTTCCACAAGATTGACTATAGCCGGGCATGAACTAGTGACTACAGGGCTTGATCTTCCCTCCATGCACGCTTTGTGGGCATGGGCCACTATTTCAGCACCGATAGCCGTTTCGGTCACATAAGTAAAGCCTAGCTTGCGCAAAGCAGCTACTAGATGACCCGCTGTCGGAATGTCAAAAGCCGCTATATATGAAGGTGCTATACTAGCCGCCAGTACCGCTCCTTGCGCTATTCGAGCCCGTACACTAGGCAAATCAGCTCTCACCCGCTTGGCATTTTGGGGGCACACACTGATACAGCAACCATCGAGGATACACCGCTCCTCCCAAATCTGGGCATGACCGGTGTTAATCTTTATGGCCTTGACGGGGCAGGCTCGCACACATTTGTAGCAGTCCTTGCATTGGGCTTCAACGGTGGTCAAAACCCCCATTACTTCACCCCCACTTGTGGCAACACTTGCTGATGAAATATCTCATCCACATTGCTAGCGGTTACAGAAATAACCGGGCCAGTATCGATCTGCACGGCCACAGCGCCAGTGCAGTGACTCACGCAGAAAACGCCCTTCAATTCCACCTCATCCTGCAGCTCCCACTGGCGAATCAAAGCCTGAAATCGGGAAATAACTTGGTATGAGCCTTTTATGTGGCAGGAGCTGCCAACACATACGGCAATGGTGAGCATGCTAAGACCTCTTTTCAGTGCTCGTGCATTATTTCACAAACCTATGATACCACGCTATGGTCTCAAGGACAAGCGTCTGGTAAATTGTTTCACGAAAAGTTAACCTTTGTCTATTGGGTGCTTGCTTATGGTACAATACTGAGCAGAAAGGGGTAACGCCAATGGAAAATCCGGAAGCAAAAACCAGGCAACCTAGGGCAGCAGACTATGTTGCCCAAGCAACAGCCGCCAATGGCCAAATTCGTGCCTTAGCCGTAGTCAATACAGGTATTGTCGAGGAAGTGCGCCGCCGGCACCAAATGCTACCAGTGGCCAGTGCTGCCTTGGGCAGGACCATGGCAGCCACTGCCATGCTGGGAGCCATGTTGAAGGACAAAGATAGAGTTACTGTGCAGATTGTGGGAGATGGACCCCTGGAACAGATAGTAGCCGACGGCGATGCCCAGGGAAACCTGCGGGGATATGTTCATGACCCTCATGTCCAGCTACCTAGCAGTCCACAAGGCAAGCTCGATGTGAAGACCGCTGTAGGCCAAGGCCATCTTTGGGTAATCAGGGATCTGGGGTTGGGGGAGCCCTACCGAGGCGGAGTGCCGCTGGTCAGTGGAGAAATCGCGGAGGACTTCGCCAGCTATTTCGCCCATTCCGAACAGACCCCTTCAGTCGTTGCCCTAGGCGTGTTGGTGGATGTAGACTATTCTGTGAGGGCCGCAGGAGGTCTTATTCTCCAACTCTTGCCTGGTGCCAGCGAAGGCATTGCCATCATGCTAGAGCATATGCTAAGAGATCTGCCACCTATCAGCAGCATCATTGATGGGGGTGGCACTCCTGAAGATATAATTCATCAAGCTATAGGCGATCTGGAGCCAAAGTACCTGCATCGGCTACCACTGCGCTTTGCCTGTACATGTTCCCGTGAACGGGGTGAAGCCACCCTCATCGCCCTAGGCCCAGAGGAACTTAATGATATTATCGAAAAGCAGGGAGAGGCAGAGCTAACTTGCCGCTTCTGCCAAGAGCGGTATCTATTCAGTAGAGCGGAACTGGAGTCTCTAGTAGAACATATAGCCAGTCACAAACAAGAGACTGATCTTGGACAGCCGGCTAGGAGCTAACTACTGTTTGGCTCCAGTGGGGATAAGGCTCCTACACTGAGCCCTGGAGCGGTACATATAGTGAACTAACATCCCATGGATGGAGGTGAAAGCTAATGTACCAGATGCGCTCCAACTGCTATGAGCACCAACCACTAGGTGTGGCACCACAAGCTCTGATGCCCAACCAAGCGAACACGATGGGCCAACGCAATGCTATGATGCGTGAAATGCATAGCATGTGCCACGAGATGAACAACAGGCTGTCTATGATGCAGAATACCCTAGACCAAGTTCACCAGTGCGCCTGTGGCTGTGGGCGAAGGCGCCGCTGATCTTGTTCCATTCCTGTGGCTAGAAGGAGTTTGATGTCAGCTTGGGGAATCCAGCAAATGGGCATATAACGGTAGATCACCAGCCATGCCTCCCAAAGGAGGCTGACTATGCGACTATATGCCAACCGTTGGATGATCCCTTTGTGGATGCTAGTGGTCACTCTCGGCATGACACTACCGGGCTGTGCAGTACGACAGCTACATCCCACAGCCGAGCTCAGCCCCATGGCGAAGCCAACCACTAACACGCCGGGGCTCCTCTATTCTGTCGACCAAATAGAGGCAGATACAGTAATCCTTTTGCCCCGTTGTCCCAACAGTGACCCAATAGCAGTAGCCCATAACCAGTTGGCTTTTGTTCAAGAGGGGGATATTCTTTACACTGTCGATGATCTTGATCATGCCTATTCAGTCGATGAAGAGACAACCCGCAGGATCAAGGTTGAAGTCCATGACCTCTTGATTCAGTTACAGAAAGGACCAGAGCCATCTAGGTAAAATACTCTATCTGGGCATCGGGAAACCTTTCGCTAATGTAGAACCGCAGAACGTCCTCAAGTTCCTGGGCTTTCTGCGGTTCGTATACGTATTTGCCAAATCCTTTGTGAATCCGATCCTCCGTATCCATGGCCAAAGTAGTATAGGGAAACCGTTCCAGGATCAGGCGACGAGATCGCTGCGTGAATCTATGCATGATCAGCTCAAAGGTCAGATCACTGACAACAGCCTTGGGCAGACTGCCCTGGAGCCTGTCTAGAAGGTCTTTGTAGTCTAGACGCCAACCATCATAGATGATGAGCGGTGCAATAATAAACCCCAAGGGATAGCCCGCCTCATGCACCTTGACGGCTGCGGCCAAACGCTCTGCCAACGAGGCAGTGCCTTCTTCATAGCTATTGATGATGGCTTCCGTATTAATACTAAAACGAAAACGAGTATGTCCTCGGTGAGCGGCCTCCACCAAGCTATCCACATGATGGGATTTGGTAACCACCCTTAAGCGACCGTTGGGCTCTCTACCAAAGAATTCAATGGCTTGCAGCAAAGCCCCGGTAAGGTGCTCTATGGCCACCGGATCAGAGGAACTGCTTGCTTCAAAAGTTGTCATCTTGGGAGCCCTCTGGTCAAGTACTTTGCTGGCCGCATCTAGGATCTCATGGACGTTTACATAGAGCCTCACATAGGTTCTTTCCCCCAAAGTAGCAGCTAAATAGCAGTAGTGGCATTTGGCTGGACAGCTAGTATTGAGAACCAAACGGTAGTCGGCGGAGGGCTGACAGGACTGGGGCCGCAGGCTACGCTTAACACCTACTGCCACCATCTGCTTGGCATGGTGAAAACGCTCACAGTAGTTGGCACCTGCCACTGGTAACCGATTATGGGATGGGCCCACTTCTATCTTGATACCCCGAGCCTGGAATTCGCTGTACAGTCGCTTCCCCAATGCATAGGTCAGGGCTTCTGACTCAAAAACGGCTTCTTCGGGATAAAATAATGCAGTCTGTTGCGTGGATGGAGACATGGTAGACAAAGGCAGCACCTCTTTGCAGCTGCTCTCCCATAGCGCTTGTCACTGAGAGCACGGCTTTAGATTATCTACCCCCTCCACTAAGAGCAGTCTTCCCCACAACCCCATATGCTAGTCTGACTTGACATATTCCCACAATGGAACTCATGAGCCTTCTTGCACTCTGCCTCGTAAATATTCTCCGGCATCGCTGTGTGAATTCATCAATCCTTACGCCGAGTCAGCTCCTCCAAGAGATCCGCCACCCGCTGCCGGGCATCAGCCTCTGCTTGTCGGTTTTCGCCTATGGCAAAATCAAGCTTGCTTCCCTCGCCAACTCCAGGGGGGAGCAAAGCCACAGGCCAATTGACTGGCAGCTCTCCATGGGGGGTGGCAAGCAGTAACACCGCTTGGTCTTCCTCTATCCGATCAACAGTCGCCTCGATCCTGATCTCTGACACGCCCCACACTCCTTGCTTCAGAAAGTAGTCAACGGTGTCCGGTTTAATGGCTAACTTCCACCTCAACTGCTGTGTCGTGAGCTAATGAGGGAGTTTCCCCTTCCCCCAGCACACGATATGATACTCCATCACTGACAACAATGATGGTGCCCCTTAGATCTGTCCGCCAGATGTTGATCTCAGCCCCTTCAAGGTGTCGCAAAGTCTCTCCATGGGGATGGTTATAGGTATTATCGGCTCCTAAAGAAATAATGGCGTTTTCGGGACTCACCGCTTGTAGAAAAGCCGGGGTAGTACTAGTCCCACTACCATGGTGGGCTACTTTCAGGATCTGGGCCTTAGGAAACTGTCCCCTAGCCAAAATCCGTTCCTCTGCTGCTGCTTCAATATCTCCTGTAAGCAACACGGCAATGTCGCCATGGCGAAGCCAAAGTGCAACAGAGTTATTATTCAAACCCTGCAATAGCGGCTCCTGTGGATTGAGAATCAAGACTTCATCCAAACCCGGAATAGTAAGCTCCTCACCAGCCCGAGCCAATCTAAAAGGAATTTCCTTTTCGAAAATCAAGCGCAGCAAATCCTCATATGTGCGGGTAGTATGAATCTGACCATCAGCTAATACCTGCTCCACAGGATACCTTTTCAAGACAGGAATCAACCCACCTATATGATCAAAATGAGGATGGGTCATGACCACTAGATCTAGATACTCGATCCCCAGCTCTTCCAAATAAGGTACCACCACTTCCCTGCCCGCCTTGGTATCCCCTGCATCTACGAGGACCGTTGCCCTCGACGGTGTCTGAACTAAGACGGAATCACCTTGCCCCACATCGATAAAATGGATTACTAGATTATCAGCCCAGGCAGCACCACCGAGCATAAGTACCAGACTTAAGATCAGCATTACTAATCTAGAAACCCGCTGCAAATCCCTTTTCCCAAACATGCCTATGCCTCCTCCCTCCGTTAACATCCCATGGTAGAATTCCCCGACTAAACCCCCAGTCCTGCCCCAAAATGGGAACAGCACCCCGGCATTGGATTGTACTGGAGCAACCATGGTGGCCAGTGAGCATCCCCTAGGAAGATGCCCACTGGTAATGGGATAGAGTGACACCCATCATCCTGCAACACCTTATGAACTGCATCGCTATGCTTTACTTTTGCTGTGACTCGGCCCCAGCCAACCCGGGGATCTCCCCCTGCTTTACCAGACGATTAGCTAGCATTCCCATAATGCCGACACCCACTGCTGTAAGGGCAAACCGTGTAACTGTGAAAGCCATACCCATGAACTTTGCTTCCAACATGAGCTGGGGTATCTTCGCTGAACCCCATGCTCCGAGAAACACTGTCACTGTTCCGACACTAGCACCCTTCTCAAAGAGACCCTTAGCCACTGGAAACGCGCCATACAGCGGCCCAGTGGGGGCGGTACCAAATATGAAGGCAAGAACGTAACCTTTGAGTCCTGAACCACTACCCATATGCGTTTCCACCATTGATTTTGGCACCCAAACTTCGAAAAGACCGATAAGGATAGAGATACCAGGCATAATCATCATCACTTCTCTTAATGAGAACCCAAATGCTTTGACGGAGCGGGTCGCCAGATTAGGCCACCAGATCCAAAGCACCACATAGACAAAGAGCATCAATATGGCTGGACGGAATGCCCGCACGCTTAGAGCAGTGTTGGCAGACTGAGCTGCCTCTCGGCCCTTGCTAACTCGGTCGGTTTTCATCGCAAGATCACCCCTATCCCGATAGCTATGATCAGAGCAAAGACGAAGCTCAGGCCATTGCGGACCAATGTATATCTCTTTCCCAACTGCTCGATCTCCAGGGGCGCAGTGACAACGCCCACCATGTTTAGGGTGGTAATAAAGGCTGCCACCGCCATAGATGTCGCTCCCGCACTGTATATGGAGCCAGCCAGAGGCAAAGCCACTATGCTGGGAATCAAAGTGATGGACCCCACAATGGCCCCAATTACCATTGCCCAATAGCCGGACTCTGGCCCCATGTACCTGGAAATCGTCTCCGGGGAAAGGGCTCCACTGATGATACCCATAAGCCCGGTCACGGCCAATAGGGCAGGCAACATTTTTGCAAAAGCCCGAAAACCGATTATCAAAGCCCTCTTGGATTTCACTGGGTCTTTAGCCCAACCCACCACAAGAGACACAAAGGCAATCCCATAGATTACAGCTGTTGTCATGTTTCTTTTGTCCCTTCTTTCTTATCTGATTTACCTAAGGCCGCATAGCGGGACAGAAGCCTTTCTATCCGCTGTTTATTGCCCTGGATGATCTTGATCCAAATGGCCAAACTCTCTCCACCCTTCTCTGTCATGGTGTAGACACGTCGCCGGGGGCCCTGGCCGCCTTCCTCCCAATCGGAAGAGACCAATCCTTCATCCTCCAAGCGGCGCAGTGTCCGGTAGAGAGTTCCCACATTGAGCGATTCCGCTGGAAAACCAAACTCCGCCAAGCGATCGAGCAAACTGTACCCATGGCCCGGTGCTTCATCTACCAAAAGGAGCAGGCAAGTCTCCAGGAAATGCTCCATATGGGCACATGTAGTAGGAGGGCCTAAAGCCTGCCGATTATCAATCATTAATCTTGTCTCCTTCCCTATCTTGATTTCACCGCTCATCAAAGAGTAGCTATGCATCTCCGTAATACGTAGGAATAGCCAGACGAAATCCGTCCATGCTAGGCTGGCAAACCGCTATATGCATATAGCATATATTCCATATCGCAATAGTACCACTCCCTTGGGGATTAATCAACTACCAATTGCCAGAATAGGCTCATGATCAGCCGCCCCTTGGCAAGGCTCAATAGCACTGGATGATCTGTAGACGCGCCTGAGCCCCCACCTTAGCAATGGGGGCCCTGTAACCCGATGACTATGAAGCCACTATTCCAGCTGCTAGGTAGTGGCATACTCCAGGATCTCGCCCAGGAGCCTAGTTCGCAGTTCATCTAGGGCAGCGAAGTCCATGTTCGCCACATAGAATCCTTCCACTTCCATATGTGTCTCCCGTGCTCTTTTGATCAATCCAACGGCAGTATTTACCAATTGGAGGAAAGTCTGCCGATCGGTTTCCAGTTCGACCCTGTGGCGACCCATCTTGTCTTGATTTAGCCCGTAATCTAGACTGATAGTCTGGGAAGCAACAGTGGGGGCGTAGGGGAAAAGCTCTGTGCTGGTGGCGATGAAGACATCCGGCTCGGGTAAGAGGACATGCTGCAGCTGAGCCGGCTCCATGGGACTATGATATAATTCCGTGAGATAACCTCGCTCCAGGGCAGCGGCGGCTATTTTGTGGAGCAGGGTGGATTTGCCCGATCCCGGGGGCCCCTTAATGACTATCACCTCTGTGGCAGGCCCCGTAAGGGGTTCCGGGTAACTCTTGGGCCCTTGGGGGGTAAATGCTGAAGCAAACAAATGCCGGTCTCTGCCGGGCTGGGTGGCAATAGGTCGAGCACCCATGATCGCGTTCAGGAGTTGGTATGACTGTTGGTTAACCCAACCCCAATCCTGCATCATCCCGATTTTCTCTGCCCAGTTTCCGTGGATTTGGCGAGCGGCTCCTAAATACCGATAGGCGCTTTGGAACAGACGACTGCCTTCCCCGCTGATGGCCATGATCTCTTGCTGATGTGCCCGGATACCGGAGCTATCCCAATACTCGCCTAGATTTAGGATCTGGTCTAGGGCCCCGGGATACTGCGGGTCATATACATGGGGGTGCATGCCATCTATGAAAGCCACCTTCAGTGCCGGGACAACTAGCCCATCTAAGGAGCCTATATCTGACGCACAATGATGGAATTCCACCGCAAAGCCTCTTCCCACCACAGCTTCGGCTACTTGCCTCATCAAGGTGGACTTTCCGGTACCTGGGCCCCCCTTAATGACATAGACATGCTGGATATCAGGGCCGGCGATATATTGGAAAAAAGAATGGAATCCAATACCTGTATTGCCGGCTGCAAACACCTTTTTTACTCGCCCTATTTGCTTCATGACCAAATCCCTCCCTGGGCAGTACTTAGAATTTGCCGCCGGTCGCGGGCCAGCGGAACCACCCTTTTTCAGTGATCTTATCCTATGCCTATATAGATAAAAAGTTGCAAAAAGGGCGGGGATACATCCCGCCCTCTGCTTGGATTCGCTTATTGCGACAATCACTATTCAATTGCGTTATTCAATTGCTCTTAAGAACAGCCGTAGTCACAGAGACTGCTGCTATAGATAGCTATCGAGTTTTGCCGCAATGCTCTGCTTTGGTGCTGCGCCCACAATCTTGTCTACAGGTTTCCCGTCTTTGAAAATCAGCAGAGTGGGGATACTCATGATCCCGTATCTCGCCGCGACCTGCTGCTGCTCATCGACATTGAGCTTGGCTATAGTGGCTCGCCCTTCATATTCTTTAGCCAAATCTTCTACAATGGGTCCCACCATGCGGCACGGCCCACACCAAGGAGCCCAGAAATCTACCAAAACGACACCACTCTGCTGCAAGACATCTTTCTCAAAACTAGCATCTGTTAACTGCTGAACCATGGTCTCAACCTCCCTGATTTGCTAGCCGACCCCAAAGCCAAGGCTAATAACGCTTGCCGGCTACCCTCTTCGTATCTGTTGGTAGCCTGTGTTGCTGCAAGCTGCTAGGCAATAGCCACAAAGTCAGCCAACCTCCGGCGACTCCGACGAAACCAGTTGCTAGAAAGCCCCCGGTAAGTCCCGATATATCTCCTATTATACCCACTAAGACCGGTCCTCCAAACATACCCAAAGCATATATGGCCTGGAAGAACCCCATGGCCGTCGCCCGCTTTTCCTCGGGCACTGTTTTAATGCTCAACCCCATCAAAACGGGAAATACTACCCCCCGGCCTAAGCCGCCCAACGCCTGGGTAATATACAACTGAGGCAAAGTGGTGGTGAAAGGCACAACAGCAGCAGCTAAGCCACCGAGGATAAAGCCCCAGGCAACCACCTGCCGCTCACCCAGCCTATTAACAAGACCACCACTGCTAAATAATGCTGCAATGGCCACCGGCAAAGTCGAAAAGAATGTCAGAAGACTTAGCTCCCCCTGGGAAGCGCCGATGGCTTGGGCATGGATGGGTGTGAACCCATAGGCTGTAGCAAAAGTTATGCATTGTACGAGGATGGCTAATCCGGACACAATGAGTAAGCCCCGCTCCCGCCCCACAGCCAGCAGCTCCGATGCTTGCAGAGGTTTGCGATCAATCCATTCAGATTCCTTGATTCGTAGACTCAGCAAAACACCTACCAGCCCGACTAATGCCCCTAGAAGAAAGGGCGCTTGCCATCCATATATCTCGGCAATATATCCACCCATGGATGTAGCAATCATCTGGCCTACAATGCTATAAAACACCGCTAGCCCCATGGCCCTAGGTGCCTCTTGGCTAGGGAAATAACTGGAAAACAGTACAGTAAAACTCACCCACGTGGCGGCTGCTGCCCCAGCCAGGGATCTGCCCACTAGAACTGCCAAGACACTGGGGAAAAGGCCCATGAGCAAACTGCTACCTAGTGCCAGCAACACCCCGATGGTAATGAAAACCTTCCTTTTGCCAATTCTATCTGACCAGATGCCCAAAGGAATCCGGAGGAGCATCTGGATCAGACCATAGGATCCCACCACCAGACCCACCATTTTCAACGTTCCCCCTAGATGGGTAACATACGTGGGCAAGATGGGGACATAGATGTATATGGCATACCAGTAGAGAATGGCGACTACGGAAAACAATAGGCGATGCTTGCGTTCTACATTTGATTTCCTTGAAATAAGAATGACCCTCCTCTCCGGGTTATCTCGATGAAGCCCTCTCTAGACTATTATCTACTACCGTAGCTTTCCCTGCACTTTGGAGTGCTGTCCTGGAGAAAAGATGATTGTATTCCTTTGGCAAGAGAGCAGGATGTCACCAATCTTCCGGCGAAATATATGCTATCTGTATAAATCCTGTATAAATTTTGTCCACAGACTTATCCACAGCTGTTGATAACTTTCTAGTGATTTGGGCTAAGGAGCGCGGGTAATGCGGTTGGAGATCCGAGGTATTGAAAAACTGAGTTGGCGAGAGAGACAGGTGGTAGCTCTTAAGGAGTCTGGACATTCGGCAGACAGCATTGCCCGGCGTTTGAACATAGGTGAAGGGACTGTAGCAACTCTGTACAACCGCGCTCGCAAGAAAGGCTATGAGGTAGTCCTAATCATAGATGGAGATCCATTGGGATTGGGTGAGGAGCCCGAGGCCGCGGATGACAAATAGCCTCGAGCTACACCTTGACAACTTCTCCTTCTATGCTTACACTAAAGACAAAAGCATAGATAAGTCTTCGGGGCTAGGTGCGAAGGTGAAAACCTTCAATTCCTGACCGGCGGTATGCCCAAAAGGCAAGCCCGCGAGCCGTTTACGGTTGATCCGGTGTGATTCCGGAGCCGACAGTACAGTCTGGATGGTAGAAGACAAGATTGTGGTCTTGCGTCGCAGTAACCAGCCCTGGAGATATCTCCGGGGCTTTATCTATGTCTACCCTTTTACCCTGAAGGCTCAATTCACAAGAAAGGTGATTTGAGATGACAAAAGTAAGACAGATGACGATTCTAGCACTGCTGGCAGCCATTAGCTTTCTTCTCATGTTTGCGCTGGAGTTTCCTTTACCTTTTTTCCCACCTTATCTGAAATACGACCCTTCCCAGATCTGTGGATTACTGGCAGCTTTCTCCTTTGGACCTGGCGCTGGTTTCTTGGTGGAGCTGATCAAGAGCATACTCTTCTTTCTCTCCGGTAAATCTGCCGATGGTATCGTAGGGGCAGCAGCAGCTCTAGTAGCAGGAGCAAGTTTCGTGGTAATCGCTGGCAAAGTCTATCACTCTGGCAATAAGAAATCACCCATCCCAGGGCTTCTCACCGGCACCCTCACTATGACTGTGGTGATGGTTGCTGCCAACTATTTCTTTTTCCTGCCCCTGTGGGGACTGCCCACCAGTCAGATCACCATGCCCTTAATCATAGCTATGCTTGGGTTCAATTTGACTAAGGGTGTCCTCACATCGCTACTCACTCTCTTTATCTTCAAAGCACTGCAGGGCAAAACTGTCTTATCTGGCATAGATGCCCGGGGCTAACACCGAGAGAATTGCAAAGAGGGCAACAGACCAATGGCCGTGGATGCCCTCTTTCTTGTACTATCTCTTAATCAACCGACCCGCTCCGGCAAAGCTGCTTTTCCAATAATCTCCACCCGCCCGAATCCCAGTGAGCACTACTTTGCCCTGAGATTGGGAGGCCGTGACAATCCGGATGGACTCTCCGCGGCGACCAGCGTATAGAGCTACACCGTGGATATTGCCCTCTTGGCCAAAGAAAATCAGATCACCAGGTTGCAAATCCTCCAATTCCGCCGTTCTCACATTCCACAAGTACAGACTCTTGCTGCTGGTATCACTGACCTTGGTTTCCTGGGAATTGGTCCTGTACAAAAATCTGAGATCTGGATAAATGGCTTTGTAGGCATTGATCACCAACCCCGAGGCATCAATACCAGCTCCTGCACCTGGTTGAACACCTTGTTCGATCTTGCCCAAGTAACTTGATATCGTATCTTGTCCGCCGTAAAAGTATGCCATGCCCTGCCACAATTCGCCCTGGATTACATATTCCAAGTCAGCATATTGCATTGCTGCATCCAGAGCTTGCTTGGCTTCTTGGTCAGAAAAGGCTAGAGCTCCTGTTGGCCAAAGCATTACCCAAAAGATTACTAAGATCGCCGCCAGTATCCAGTAACATGGAAAACCGAGGTTCTCTCTAGCTCTGCTTGTCCACACTTCCGACACCCCTCCTGAACTTGTTGAAATGACTACATCAAAGCTCAACACCATATCGTCATCAAGTTGCCTATTCCTCTGTTTCATCTTCCCGAAACCGGCAGCTTTTCCTTCATGCTTTGAAAAGCGCGGCAAGTCCCACGATCATATTAGGACGCTTCCACAGAAGCGGAAGCGTCACGGGTTGTGTATCTCTGGCCTGTTTCATGTAGAGTGCGAGTTTACTTACAGCCCCCTACACAATTGTCAACGCCTACGGGATGGGGTTGATGGCTAATCTCGGTTACCAAAGCAGCAGCAGACAAGTACCCCAAGGGCAAAGGCCAGCAATACGGGGCAGCTTAGGAATTCGTCAAAGCAACCGCGTCTCCTACTCATATCTTAACCCCCTCATGAGAGTATCGTCTATCTCAGGTAACGGCTCCATCGCTAATTTGAATCCGCAGCCTGATGACGTACTACAATATACTGTAGGATTCCGGTTGCTGTAACAGGAACAAAGTCTCATTTACAGGCTCCATACCATAAGGAATTCATTGCGATGCCATGATGACTCCCTGCTGGATGCAGGGAGTCACACTAACATCGGCAATACCGCTGATAGGCTTTGCTAAACAACCGCAAATGCAGCTGCTCATCTTTGACGATGCGGGCCAGCACGGCCTTGATGTACCGATCATCGATCATGGCTATATGCTGGCGGTAGGTCTGGATAGCAGCCTGTTCTGACTCGATATCGATTCTTAGCTGTTCACAGGGATTGCCGGGCATGTATGCAACATAGCTAGCATCCCAGAACCGACCCTGGCCATCCATGTACATAGGCGGCTGCCCGAGGAGCTTGATCAGTTCTGCTAGCATCTCCATGTGGCGCATCTCCACTATAGAGACACCCTCCAACAACTCCGCTGCCTCGGCAAACTCTTCAGGCATGTCATTGTGGTGGAAAAGGTACTGGTTAATGGCTGTCATTTCGCTGATCATCCCGGCATAATCATCCAGCAGTAGCCGGGCATACTCTGGGTTAGGACATTCCACTCTAATAGGGGGGTATGGTTCTGATACCTCGGGAATCCTCAAGCGGCGCCCATGGACCTGCTTCTTCTCGTATTTCTCCTCGTTGCAGTCGCCCCTATGGTCACGGTCCTGATCACAGCCTTCGTCACAGCAAGTCAGAACAGATTCGAAAAAAGCCTGATGATCCATTTCATCCCGCATGATGTGTTGGATAGAGTGATTTAAGGCGCTATTGGGGGCACAATTGGCCATTTCACGGTAGAAGACTACTCCTTCAGCCTCGTCTTTCGCTGCTTCTCTCACCATTTCCCAGAAATTTTCATGCACGGGAACCACCTCCGGTACATCATATTCCTGTGCTAGGGAAAAGGTCCTATTCAATCAGCCAAAAGATCGACCACTCCTTCTATCGACGAGAGACTCCCCTGTGATATAATCAGTCCATGGACATGTTGGAGCTGTCCCGCGCCCAAAAACACCTAGACCCATACCCCTAGATGGCTATCACTTTCCCAGGATTGAGGATGTGCTTTGGATCTAGCGCTTGCTTGATATGACGCTGCAAGGCAACTAGACTATCCCCCAAATCTTCCCTGAGAAACTCCCGCTTAGAGAGCCCAATGCCGTGCTCACCGGAGACTTGGCCACCGAGGTCCTTGCCCTTTGCATAAAGCATCTCCATGACCTCCTGCATTTTGCTTTGCCACACTGCCTTATCCATATCATCCCGCAGGATATAGACATGCATGTTGCCATCACCGGCATGGCCGAAACTGCGGATGCGGATGCCATATTGCTTCTCCAGAACCTTTGTATAATTGATAAACACTGCTATCTGATCCCGGGGCACCACTACATCGACTTCATCCATCTCACTTTCGGCCTTCAGTGCCTCTAGGAAAGCGCCCCGGGCATCCCAGATGCCTTCCTGGCGTTCGAGAGTATCAGCTATAAGGACGTCTTCGGCCCCTTCTGCTAAGCAGATATGACCCGCCACTTCATAGATCTCCTCTAGTTCCGCCATGCTGTTACCGTCGAAGCGCAGCAGAAGGTATGCTGGCGCTGTTTTATGGGGAAATTGCTTGCCCAAGTATTTTTCGGCACTCAAGATCACATCCCGCTCCATAAACTCCATGGCTTGTGGTATGAGGCGACTGCGAATGATCTTGGGTACTGTGCCAATGGCCTGCTCCAAAGAAGGATAAGGCACCAAAAGACTAAGTACCTTGCGGGGTAAGGGTAACAGCTTGACGGTTATCTTGGTCATAATGCCCAAGGTACCCTCGGAACCGATCATGAGGTGCAAAAAGCTGTAACCCGATGAGTTTTTGGCGATCTTGCCTCCCAGATTGACTATATCGCCGTTAGCTAAGACGACTTCCATGCCAGTTACATGATCTCGGGTAACTCCGTATTTAAGAGCGCGCATGCCACCTGCATTAGTGGCTACATTACCACCGATGGTCGCGCTTTTCTCACCGGGATCAGGA